>JACCUI010000153.1 GCA_013811945.1 Pyrinomonadaceae bacterium
CAAGCAAAACGCCGCTCCGCCGTAACTCTTGCGAGCAAGCCAACAGTCCAGCCGGCTCCGACAGCAAGGGGCGGGAGCCAAAGTTGATAGTAGTGCGGCCAGAACCCTCCGGGAAGGGCTATTCCGATCCATGTTGCAATGATAAATGCGATCAGCAGCGCCCCTAAGCGTAGGCTTTTAAAAATGCAGAACACGGCTCCCACGCTCGTAAATATAGCAAGCGGGTTCAAGAAATTCGGAAACAGTTCGCTGGTGCGCCGGACTGGTGCTAAGAGGCTTCTGAACATATTCTTTAAACCTCCAGCATAATAACTATTATAAATAAAAACCTCTCTGAAGGCTTCAAAGCGACCTCTGACGGCGAAGTAGCTGAAGACGAGAACCCATGATCCTATACTGACAGCTGCCATGACCAAGACCTGGACGAGCGCACGCCGCCGACCTTGTGATCCAGCGGGCGGGAACGCAACATGAACGCACGCCAGTAGCACGGGAACTGCAAAGACAACGGTTTTGTAGAAAGAGGCAAGGGCAAATAAACCGCCAATAACAAGCGATCGCCACAGATCAGAGGAGCGGCCATCCATCCGCACGAGAAGCGCAAAGGCCCAAATCAGACAGGCATTCATAAAAACCTCTGCGTTGGGAGAGCCTGCGTCGAGTTCAAGATTGTTAGAGATAATAGCCCAGAACGATGCGGCCCACAGTCCAGCTGTCATTCCGCCACTGCTAGCTGATCCAGCAAAGTAAACTCCTAGCAACGTAATGATGGACATCACGACGCCGAGGAGGAAGATAGTATGTAGCCCGTAGCCCGTGAGGATCTCTGCGAATGCATAGGTTATATAAATCGCCGGCGGCTTCTGGTCCCATTGGTCAGAGTAGAGTGCCCTGCCAGCCAACAGTTCATGGCCCATCACAGAATAGGTCATGAGGTCCCTATCAAGCGGCTTTCCGTAAGTGCCCAAGCGTCCGATTACCATTAGCGCAGCTAAGCTGAGCAAAATCACTATCGGAACGATACTCAATCGGCGGTCCGACGCAATAAGTGCACTGCCGGATGCGGGCGGATTGATGTCTAAAGCGCGTGGCTGATCTGCTTTACGAAGCACAAAAAAGCTCCTTCTCAAATTTCCACACCTTTCGAATAGACGCAACTGCAGCTTGCGCCATAAGAGATCAAAGGTTCGGGCTGTCGAATTCTAAACGGATATCAGCGGCCTTCTTGCCAGATTAATGCACATTAAAAGACCTCTCTTCGCCACGACACCCGCGATTTTGGCCTTAATCAATGTCGCGGATCAGGAGGGGAACTTGAAAGGAGTACGGGTGGTTTACATACGGCGTTTGAGCCGCCATAGGACTGCCTTTGCGGGAAGCCTGGGAGAGTGTCGCGCGGTCTTGGCATCCTTTATTGATAAACTTTTTCTGATCAGTTGGAGAGGAATAGTTTCTCGTTATAAGGATAAAACTTTCGTATTACAAGTAGTGTTATAGATGTGCGTGGAAAGTGCTGAACTCGTTCGCCTCAACGCTCTATCTCTATTAAGCATTGGTGCATTAGATAGCTTTTTTGCGACTAAAAGATTCCGCTTACCAGCGGGGATATTTGTATACCCTCGATCATCCCTTCTGCTACAGCCATGTATGAATGCATGAGCGCCTTTAACCATACTATTGGTGTAAGCAGTCCCAATTTTTCATACTTGTTGGCGCGGGGGATTAATGTTCCCGGGGCATTCATGTCAGCGACCTCCAACACGCTTGGGCGCATGGCAAAGATATTTAACTGCATATCCATGCCCCATTTTAAGTAGGTGTACATGAATGGGCGCGTAGATGTACGACTAACTTGATGTATCTGCAAGCGAAATCCTGCATCTGTCAAAATGGTGATAAGCTTGTCTAGAGTCTGCGGCTCTGAAGCGATCGAATGATATTCGACGAAGAGGTTGTCAACATTGCCTAGTAGATCAGCACAATCCGCGAGCACCTCTGTCTCCGCACCCTCAATGTCCATCTTCAGAAAGTCTACTGGGCGGTCCAGATAATCTCGAAGTCGAACCGTGCGCACAACCTTATGTTCTTGGTCACCATTGCGGGCGATACGTCCTCCGTCAGACCCCTCGATCAGAAAGCTCAAACTTGTTTCTGATGACCAGAGCGCCCGGCGTATTAATTCCACATCTCCATAGCCGACTCTCTGAATGTTCCTTTCCAGAGCGTCGAAGACTTTGACTTCCGGTTCAAAGGCTACAATCTGGCAATTGGGATACATCTGCTTAAAGAAAGAGATGCTGATGCCGATATTAGCCCCTCCATCTATGATATAGGGGGAGGGATTAGTGGTGGGGAAACGATAAATTTGTTGCTCGAAGATATCCCGGTACATTAAAACGAAGGAATAACCATCAATAATCTCCAGAGGCTCGCCCAGAATGTCAGTTGTTGTTGGAGAATACCGGGGCAATGATTCCAGTCTCGCTAGTTCTTGTTGCTTTTGACGATAATCTTGTTGCTTTTGACGATAATGGGAAAGCATCAACCACTTGGCCCAGTGTTTGCACGGACGAGGAGTATGCCGAATTAATGTTTGCATTATTGGTCCGTCAGCCTTAGTTAAGATTTTCTTCATTGAGAGTTGCATCAATAGCTACCTTTAAAAAACAGCAGGCAGGCAATCACAAATTGGCCCACTTGACATACTGTGCGGTGAGGCTCATTCCTCGGTCAAGGTCAAATGCCGGTTCGTACCCCAGCAGACGTCGTGCTTTATCTATCTTAACTGAGGCGCGCGCGCCATACAGCGCAAGAAGTTGCTCTTCCGGCACGTACAACGGAGCTGGCAAAGCTTTCGAGACCGGCCTTGCGAAGTTTTTGCCCATTGAAGATTGAGCTAGTTTATACAGCTTGTTCACGGGCTTCCAGCGCTTTAACCGATGAGCTACCCGGCGTGGGTCGCGGCGAAGTAATTTCAGATTTGAAGTAAGACCATTGTTCCGCATGGTGGTATTCTCAATTTGCTTAATCTCCTCCGTTTTCATCGGGGCAACAAATTCGATACCCAGCATCCGTTCATACGCACCAAAAAATTCACGCCAGGTAATTGATTCAGCCCCGGAGATCAAAAACCGTTCTCCTACTACCCCTTCCCTTTGTGCAGCCAAGATGAGGGAGTCTACTACATCATCAACATAAACAGGATTACACAGTCCTCCGATCGGCAGCGCCAGTCGAAAGGCGCGCATCATCGTCACCTGATTGTTAGTCCAATACCCGCCAAATGGGCCATAAACGATGGTTGGCTGTATCACAGCAACTGGAAGACCATATTTCTCCCAGTATTGCAGAAACAAATTCTCGATCGCTAATTTGTTGACCGGATACGTCCAGCTAGTTGACTTGGGAGGGGTTGATTCGTCCACGTCGCCATCAGACAGGGGCTCATATACCGAGATCGTACTCACGTGGACAAAGCGCCTGATTCCATGACGAAGGCAGGCATCAGCGAGCGTTCGAGCGCCATCGAGGTTTTGCTGGGCGTTCTTACCCATGAAATCATGGGCGCAGTGAAAGACAGTATCGCAACCTGCAACCGCCTCATCAACAATATCCGCGTCAGTGATACTGCCTCCGAGCATCTCTACATTAAAACGGGCGATGCGACTGGCGCGGGCAAAGTTTCTGACTAGTACCCGCACATTCGCACCATGGTAAAGAATCAATTTTTCAGCCAGTCGCCCACCAATAAAGCCGGTGGCCCCCGTGATCAACACTTTCTTGCCAGTCATCATACCCGCCCCCCGATTTGTAAAGCCTCATTCTCTGCTGGTTGATCAGTCTTGAGTTTGTGACCATCCGGCAGCACCCACGGAAACTCCCAGAGTTGGCGATGCTTGTAACAAGCATCAATCAATCCAATAGAGCGTGCAGCCTCTATACCTGGCACAAGCGATGGCTGTCCCGTCTCGATCGCTCGCAGCCAGTCTTTAATTTGCAACTCATACAGATCACTGAATAGCTGTTGCAGCAGTGGATCGCTACTCACAAGGTCATTTTTGTACTCGAGTATCTCCCTGGGATTAGCATTAATATATTTTTTACCCAGACCGATCTCGATCTCCCCTTCCCGACCTCGCAAAATCGCTGAGTTCCGCAAACCTCGCGTTCTACTCAGTTCCACAACACCCTGGACGCCACTAGCTAGTCTCACATGCAATTTACAGTCTGCCTCGACGCCGCCGTAGTTGTCGTCGTAGTATTCGAATGAAGCAACGTCGCCCAGCCACCAGAGCAAAAGGTCAAGCGTGTGAGCTCCTGTATCCATCAGCACGCCACCGCCGGCAGTCTCCTTGCGAAAGAAAAATCCTGAGGCAACCGGCCAGTCATAGACAGAGCCTTCCTGAATATCGAACGACTCAATCGGCCCTAACACCTCAGCATCCAACGCTGCTTTTACCCATTGGACATTACGCTGGAATCGACGCATCAGCCCCACCGCGAGGACCGCCTTCCCCTCTTCAGCTGCCACAATCATCGCATCACATTCACTTGTCGTGGTCGCCATCGGTTTCTCGACGAGCACATGAACGCCGCGACGGAGCAGATCAATGCAAACCGGCGCGTGCAGGTGATGGGGAGAAGCGACGATCGCTGCATCAAACTCGCCCGTATACGAGCGATAATCATCGCTGATGCGCGAGGCCTGAAAGGCATCTGCCAAATTTTGTGCGCGCCGCAAGTTTATATCCACCAACAACGCCGGCTTAATACTAAACGTAGCAAGCGCCGGCAGGTGGTGCGTTTCGGTGACGGCCCCACAGCCGATGACGGCTATTCTTGGAAAAGAATTGTTCATTTCAATATAGACTTTCAGCTAAATTGGACCACGACTCGGTCAGTGACCTTCGCCACTACCACTTGACGTCTTGTTGACTGACCATTTCACCCATACTCACGACGATCTTTCGTGGGCCCGTATAAGGGTTGCGCCCGTGTGCGGCCAACATGTTGTTCAGCATCAGGATGTCCCCTTCCCGCCAGGGAAAACCAACCGCTGTCTTCCGGTAAATCTCACCAATTTCTTCCATCACAGAGTCTTCAATTGGAGACCCATCGCCGTAATAGACATTGCGCGGGAGATCTTCCTCACGAAATATTGACAACAGGGACTCGCGCACTGTCGGTTCTAAACATGACACGTGGTGCAACTGGAGTTGGTTAAAAAACACCATGCCACCTGTCTTGGGATGCTTGAGCACAGCCGGACAAACCTTACGAGTTCTTAGATTACTGCGATTCCGCCATTCAAAATCCATTGAAACTTTTCTACAGTAATCCTCTACTACGGATCTGTCTGTCGTGCGAAAGAACGATTGCCAGCTAACGTCTAGCCCCTCGATATAATTGCGGACATACATTATCTTCTTTTGGATGAACCGCTCTCTGATCTTAGGATCAAGAAGTTCATAAACCCGCCGGATGTCGACAATCGGCGTTTCTCCTCCTTGCTCGGCAGCTTGAACACAGAAGAACCAGATTGTCATTGGCCAACGGTGCATGTGCGAACTTTCGTTGTGAAACAAGATGGATTGATCAGAAGGATAAGGCGTCGAGCCATAGACTTTGCCGCTGACTCCTTCCCGCGGTAAGTCACCATACTCACCGAACAACTCCGGACAGATGGCTGAGGCAAATCGCTCGAATTTAGGCACCGAATCCACATTGAAACCCCGGAAAAGTATCGCGCCGTGGCTGAGCAATTTCGTCTCGATGAATTCCCGGTTGCTCTTAGCCCACTCCGCTAGATTGAGATCCTCGATATTGGGTTCTACTACTAGCGGGAGCGTCTCCCCGGGCTGTAGATAATCTGTCTTAATCAAACTTACCTGTGACAGGTCCACAGCCTTTCGTCTGGCACTCCTTAACTTTTTAATCTGAGAGTCTTTGCGTTCCCGTTTTTCCACGGTTCTCCGCCTCCGTTCAGTTTCTGTGAGCATTTCTAAGGCGCTCA
Organism: Pyrinomonadaceae bacterium; assembly: GCA_013811945.1. Lineage (GTDB taxonomy): Bacteria > Acidobacteriota > Blastocatellia > Pyrinomonadales > Pyrinomonadaceae > PSRF01. The sequence continues at coordinate 6,014 of JACCUI010000153.1, forward strand.
GTCGGGTATTGGGCTGTGCAATAATATTTGCAAGCAGTGTTTCAAAATGGGCTGCCATCCGGGTAATGGTAGGGGCCTCGAAGAGGTCCGTTTTGTATCCCCATGTCCCAACGAGTCCCTGCTCTGTTTCCTCCATAAAGACAGCTAAATCAAATTTCGACGTCTTGCTGTCCAACTCCAGTGAGCTTAGCGTCAGGCCCGCCAATTCCAGTTTCTGCATGGGCGCGTTCTGAAGGACAAACAGCACTTGAAACAGTGGCGTGTGGCTCAGGCTTCGCTCCGGCTTGAGAGCTTCGATCAGCTTGTTAAACGGCATGTCTTGGTGCGCATAAGCTGCCAGGGCCATCTCTCTCACCTGCGCCAGCAACTCGCTAAAGCTCGGGTCGCCCGAGAGGTTGGAGCGCATCACTACGTTATTGATGAAGAAACCGATCAGGCCCTCTGTCTCGACCTGGTTGCGGTTAGCCACATCGGTGCCAACAACGATGTCCTCCTGTCCCGTATAACGTGAGAGCAAGATCTGAAAGGCAGCCAGCAACGTCATGAACAGCGTGACGCCTTCGCGTCGGCTTAACGCCAGCAGCTGCTCGCTCAGATTCTTCGGTAGTCCCACGAATTGACGCGCTCCCTGAAAGCTCTGCACCGCCGGTCGTGGTCGGTCGGTCGGCAGGCCTAACACTGCAGGGGCGCCGCTCAGTTGCTGCTTCCAGTAGGCGAGTTGTTTTTCGAAAACCTCACCACGGAGCCACTCGCGCTGCCAGACGGCGTAGTCGGCATATTGAATAGGCAACTGTGGCAGTGTTGAGGACTTCTCGGTGGCGTAGGCTTCATAAAATGCTGCCAGTTCGCGGAAGAGTACTCCCATAGACCAGCCATCACAGATAATATGGTGCATGTTTATGAGCAGCACATACTCTTCATCGCCGAGCCGTAGCAAGCTGGCCCGGAAGAGCGGGCCCTGAGCGAGATCAAAGGGACGTCGTACATCTTCAGTTACTAGACGCTGTGTCTCGGTTTCTCTCTCGCTTATCGGCAGTTCACGGAGATCGATCACCGGCAGCGCCACGCTCCGAGCTGGAGCAATTACTTGCACCGGTTGTCCATCCACACTGACAAATGTGGTTCGCAAGGCTTCATGGCGGGCGATGATTGATTCAAGCGTCTGGCGCAGCGCCGCCACATCGAGAGCACCGCTCATCCGAATTGCCTGTGGAACGTTATACGAAGAACTTCCAGGCTTCAATTGGTCAAGAAACCAGAGCTGCTCCTGAACAAAGGAGAGAGGGAGTTCTTGGTCTCGTGGGGAGGGCACTATTGGCGGAGCCTGCAGGCCCTCGTCTGCCAGACGGGCTGTCTCGACTCTCTCGGCCAGCCCCGCCACCGTAGGTTCTTCGAAGAGGCTGTGCAGTGACAACTCCACCTGCAAAGCGACACGCACCCTTGAGATCACCTGTGTCGCCAAAAGCGAGTGTCCACCCAAGTCGAAGAAGTTGTCATAGACACCGACCTGCTCCCGCCTCAGTACGTCGGCCCAGACGCCTGCCACCAACTCCTCGACGGCGGTGCGCGGGGCCACAAAGGCTTTTTCCAACTCAGGTCGCCCTTGGTCAGGTACTGGCAACGCACGCCGGTCCACCTTGCCATTGGGTGTCAAGGGCAACTCCTGCAACAGCACAAAGGCCGACGGCACCATGTACTCCGGTAACCGCTCTTTCAAGTAACTGCGCAACTCGCTCACACTCGACGCCTCGTCTTGCTTTGGGATGACGTAAGCGACCAAACGCTTCTCGCCAGGCACATCCTCTCTGGTCACCACTACATTCTCGCGCACACTCTTGTGCCCAGCCAGCACTGCCTCCACCTCGCCCAACTCAATCCGAAAGCCTCGGATCTTGACCTGATGATCAAGGCGTCCCAGGCACTCGATCTCGCCACTGGGCAGATAGCGCGCCAGATCTCCCGTCTTGTAGAGACGTGCTCCCGCCTCCGCGCTGAATGGGTTAGCGATGAACCGCTCTGCCGTCAACTCCGGGCGGCGTAGGTAACCTTGAGCCAGGCCTGCTCCGCCAATGTAGAGTTCCCCCGGAACGCCAATCGGTACAGGCTGCAGATGCTGATCCAGTAAGTAGACCTGCGTGTTGGCAATGGGCCGACCAACGGGCACCGGCCCACTGTTGAACTCAACTTTGTAGACAGCCGACCAGATGGTGGTCTCAGTGGGGCCGTAGAGGTTCCAGAGAACAGCTCCCCTTTCCAGTAACTGATTGGCCAGCTCTCGAGAGAGAGCTTCACCGCCGCAGAGTATTTTCAGTCGCTCACTACCCTGCCACCCTGCTTCCAGAAGTAGTCGCCAGGTGGCCGGAGTAGCTTGCATGACGGTAGCGTCGCAGAGCCTCTCCGACAGCCGTACTCCATCAGAAGCAACTTCACGGCTGGCCACCACCAAGCGAGCGCCGACACACAGCGGCAGGTAAAGTTCCAGTCCGGCAATGTCAAAGGACAAGGTGGTGACGGCGAGCAGTGTATCGTGGCTTGTTAATCCCGGCTGCTGGCACATGGAGTTTAAGAAGTTGACCACAGCGCGGTGTGAAATCTGAACTCCCTTTGGCTTGCCAGTGGAGCCCGAAGTGTAGATCACATAAGCAAGGTTGTCCGCCGTCGCTCCCCCGACCAAATTTTCCTCGCTCTCTCGTGCAATCGCCTTCCAGTCTGTGTCCAAGCACACTACGTCGGCACAGTGCACCGGAAAGCTCTCCAACAAGTGCCGCTGCGTCAACAGCACCGGCACTTCGGCGTCATCCAGCATAAAGGCGAGCCGCTCCTGCGGGTACATTGGATCTAAAGGCACATACGAACCACCCACTTTGAGAATCCCCAGCAGCGCGACCATCATCTCGATGGAGCGCTCCATGAGGATGCCCACTCTCACCTCTGGCCCGACGCTGCGCTCTCTGAGATAGTGCGCCACTTGGTTGGCGCGCCGGTTCAATTCACCATACGTCAACTGCTCCTCTTCAAAGACCACCGCTATGGCGTTGGGGGTGCGCTCCACCTGCGTCTCGAACAGGCCATGAATACACTGCTGACGGGGATAGGTGGTAGATGTATCATTCCACTCGACCAGCAGCTGATGACGTTCCGGGTCTGTTAAGAGCGGCAATGCTGATAATCGCTGCTGTGGATTGGCAACAATGCCTTCCAGCAGCACTTGGAAGTGCCCTAGCATCCGCTTAATCGTCGAAGCATCAAACAGGTCGGTGTTGAACTCTAGCGAGGCCTTCAGTCCCTCTGCTTCTTCCACCATGAAGAGATTTAAATCAAACTTTGATGCCCCGATGTCAGATTCCAGCGGGCTTAAGGTTAGACCTTGAAGCTTCATCGCCGGCTGTGGTGTATTCCGCAACACGAACAGCACCTGAAACAGCGGCGTGTGGCTCAGACTCCTTTCGGGATGCAACTCCTCCACCAACTTTTCAAATGGCAGATCTTGGTGCTCATAGGCCCCTAACGCGATCTCCCTCACCTGACCAAGCAACTCAATAAATGTAGGGTCACCCGACAGGTCTGTGCGCAGCACCAGCGTGTTGAGGAAAAACCCGATCAAAGCTTCGGTCTCGATCCCTTTGCGGTTGGCGAT
>JACCUI010000154.1 GCA_013811945.1 Pyrinomonadaceae bacterium
CCGAGTTTCTGCGCCATGCTCCCGCGCCGCCTCCAACGCGAGTCTGACGGTGCCCCCGCTGTAAGACTCGACGCGCATGCTCCCGCATACCCCCAGAACCCTGATCGCCATCAGAATGCCTTTCGTGTTTTATCCCGTCGCTTCCAGCGCAGCGTCACAGCATTCTCCGCGTCACACTCGCGCCGGTCGCAGCACTGTCGGTAATGAAGATTCACCGGGAGCTAAAGAGGCGGACGCCCGCTCCGGCGCGCAAACCCGCGTCGCGCCTTTAAGCCGGCAAAGTCTGGGTTGCGGGCCATCGCACGGACGCATTACCCGTGGCCATCAGTTGAAACACTACCTGTCGACCGACATTGCCGGTCGCCCCAGTAATTATTATCGCGTTTCCAGCGGCTTGCATACATACTCTTGTTTATGGATTTGAATAGCCTCAAGCGCAACTATGGTAGTGGACCGGGAACAGACTCATGGTAGTGGATTAACTTCCAAGTTCCGCTCTTGCGGTGCAGGATAAAGGTGTTCCGTCCATCGGCAATATGAGGAGCCTCCAGGAATTCCTGTGATGAAGCTCGATCCACGTACTGCTGAAAAACGCAAATCGTGTCAGGATCGTTGTCGTCGTAGCAGTAGAAATAGGCCTCGTGAGCATGGTTCGCTACGACGCGGGGTTTGAGATGTTGTTCCCAGATGCGTCGCACCTCGTCGCGTTTTCCGGGGAGCGCCCTGTGCTTGATGAATAGTGCAGCTTTACTCATCGTATCTCCTCAACAAGTAATCGGATCCAAACGCTGGTCTAGTAGCACTCACCGGGCAGTTTGAAGCGAGCCTGCTTCCTCATTTTCGTAGCCCGCAGTCATGGCTTTCCTGAAGAGCCCCGAAGCGAGTCGGAACTCAGAGTTGATCGGCTTGGCGGGCTGGCTTCAAGATCATTTCTGCGGCTATTACTTTCTGTTCGTTCCGCTTAAAGCGGTTGCTGCGCCAAGCCCGAGGTACACGCTGCCGGCGAAATAGCGTTGAGCGCGCAGAAATTTAAGATTTCCGCGAAGCACATTGCCGATGCTTCCCGCTAACAGCGAGTACAGCGAGCCGCTCGTAAACCCCAACACGACGACAATTGCTCAGAAGAATAAAATTTGCGTCGCCGCCGCGCCTCGCTCGGCATCAACGAACTGCGGCAGGAAAGCAAAAAAGAACATCGCGCTCTTCGGATTCAGGACGTTCACCACCACGGCTTGCGAGAAAGCGCGGCGCAAACTCTTCTCTTCAACTACCTCAGCTGCGGCGGGTTTTTCCTGTGTCAGCAGAGTCTTGATGCCGAGATAAATGAGGTAAGCCGCCCCCGCATACTTCACGATGCTAAATGCCACCGCCGACGACATTAGCAAAGCCGAGATGCCGAAAGCGGCGGCGCCGACGTGAATCAGCGTCCCGACCTCAACTCCCAAACTCGAGACGATCCCCGCCCTGCGCCCTTGTTGCACGCTGCGGGCGATGATGTAGAGCGTGTTCGGTCCCGGCGTGAAAACCAGAATCGAAGCTGCCGCTGCGAACAAAACAACCGTTGACCAATCCGGCATGGTGTTTACTCCTCTGCTATGGCGAATGCTGAATTATGCGCGTTCAATCGCTGCGTCCACCGTAAGCGATGCAGAACCTTATCTTCAGGCGCCCCGTCGCTGGGCCGGGCTCATGCTGTCTGTGTCTACAGGCGCGCGTCATCTGCCGAAAAGTAGCCAATCGAGCGAGAGCGCACCGGGGCCCGTGAAGATCAAGAACAACCCGGCAGCGAGGTATGCGGCTGCCGACTCGTAAGAGGGCTGGCCGGGGGAGTTGATGAACGGATGACCGGCGGGCAGGTGCGCCATCCCGATTGCAGCCAGCATCACGAACGCGATGCCGAGAGCGGCGATGGGCGTCAAGAACCCAAAAATCAGCCCCAGCCCGCCGAAGAATTCCGCCGCGGCCGCCAGCGCCTGACGAAAGCCCGGCGGCGCATCCGGCCCAGCGAACGCATTCATCCACGTGAAGGGTGTTCCTATTTTCTGAGAGCCATGAAGCACCATCCCCAAACCGAAAACGAGCCGCACAATTAATAAATCCAACTGACCCGCGACCCCGCATGAAATTGCCGAACAGAAAATTCATCATCGAAACTCCTTCGTTCGCTTCAGTTGCGCCTTCCGATTTGATTGAATTCCGCGCCTCAAGAGAAGCGTGGTGAACAGTTCAAGCTCGCCGGGTTCAAACAATGCAATGTGATCAGCTTCTTCACAGGTCTTATTAAAGTGCTTGTAGAAGATTTAGCCCTTGGCCGTGATGCGGAAATAAATACAGCGCCGAATTCGAACTGCCGGTATCTAGGCGCGAGCGATGGCGCGGCGCTAAGAGCTTCAGCATCTAGTGGACATCCCCAGCTGCGACATAATGAAACGTGCCCTGTTGTGGGAAGGAATCGTCATGACCTCCCTTTCTGTTTCTAAAGAGAAATGTTTAAGTGGAAAACCTATCACTGCGGCTTGACTTTGTAAAGTGAGTTCTTTAGAAACACATCATGAAGCCGGAAACGCACCAGCCAGGCGAGCGCAAAACGCGCCGCGCCATCGTCAAACTTTTGAAGACCGAAGGCCCAATCGACTCGGCACACCTCGCCGAGCGCCTTAGGCTGACGGCCATGGCTATCCGACAACATCTCTACGCGTTGCAGAACGAGAATCTCGTGACGGCTGAAGAGCGGCCCGTTCCCGTAGGCAGGCCGGCCAAATTCTGGCGGCTCACGCGCGAGGCAGATCGCCTCTTTCCCGAAGCCTATGCCGAGTTGAACGTCGCCCTGATCGACGCCCTCAAAAACACCTTCGGGGACGAGGGTCTGGACCGCGTGCTCGTCTCGCGCTGCGCGCGGCAGCGTGCTGACTACACCAGGCGAATCCGGCCCAAGGACTCTCTGGAGAAGAAGCTGAAGGAGTTGGTGCGCGTGCGCACGGAGGAGGGTTACATGGCGGAGATCAAGACGGATGTGGATGGCAGCTTTCTTCTCGTCGAGAACCACTGCCCCATCTGCGCCGCGGCGAATGCCTGCCTGGGCCTCTGCTCGACGGAACTTGACCTGTTCCGATCGGTTCTCGGACCGGGCGTCGAGGTTGAGCGCATAGAACACATCGTCTCCGGCGACCGGCGATGCGCCTACCGCGTCACCCCTGAAGCTGGAAGAGGCCGCGCGCGAGCACGTCGGTAATCATTCGCGAGGCGGACAGAGGCTGCAGAGTGCGGTGGAGGCGTCTCTTTGAAGTCCATAACTCACCAATATACCATTCCGCTCGTGTACAGATTAGATTGCCGAATTTAGCCGCGCCGAACGAGCAGATTCGACCCTGACCGCCAGAGCACAATGATGAAAGAAATGCTATCGAGGCGGCTGAATGAGTTGTTCCTGCAGCCGGTGGTGTTAATCATTCAACGTCCGCCCCGGCTTTGGTGCTGGGACAAAGCGGGATTTGCAAAGCCTTGATGCGCGAGGCAAGCGTAGTAGGCTTGACGCCGAGAAGCTCAGCCGCTCCACCAGCGCCTTAAATCCTGTAACTTGTAGCCTGCAAAGCGGCCATCAAATTCTCGCGCTCCAAGTTTTTTATGTCCGTATAGGTCATGATTTTGTTTGGCGAAACGACCATCTGCCATCGAAGGCTCTTTGGCAATCGAGTCAAGCTGTTTTCTTTGTTCGGAAAGCAGCATGGCATCGAGTATCTGCTGCAAATTGAGCTTGTAGCGAAAACACTGCGAGAGGATGCCGGCGCGTTCAATAATATTTTCGAGTTCGCGGACATTTCCCGGATAATGATAGTCTTGCAGAGCGCGCACATTTTCCTCGCTCAAACGCATAGGCCCGTTGCACGTGTCGCGCCAATTCAGTTTGTGCAGGAAATGTTCTGCCAGCAGCGGCACGTCCTCCAACCGCTCGCGCAAAGGCGCGATGTGAAGCGGAAAAACGCTCAGCCGGTAAAATAAATCCTGCCTGAATCGTCCCGCTTCGACTTCCTTTCCCAGCTCGCGATTCGTCGCCGCAATTACGCGCAAATCTACGTTTCGTGTGCGGTCTTCGCCGACGCGCTCATACTGTCCCTCCTGCAAAACGCGCAGCAGTTTGCCTTGCAGCGAGAGCGGGATTTCGCCAACTTCGTCGAGAAAAATTGTCCCGCCATCGGCAAGTCCGAATCTTCCCATCCGGTCTTTGTGCGCTCCGGTAAACGCGCCTCTGGTGTGTCCGAAAAACTCCGACTCGAAAAGCTCTGGCGCGATTGCCGCGCAGTTGACTTTGACCAGCGGACGCTGGCGGCGCGGGCTTTTTTTATGAATCGCCTGTGCCACTAGCTCTTTGCCCGTCCCCGACTCGCCGGTAATTAAAACGGTCGCGTTCGCCGAAGCGACAAGCTCGATCTGCTGTAAGACCTTGCGCCAAGCCGCGCTGGCGCCAATCAATCCGTCGAACAGATTCTTTTCATCTTCCGATTCTTCGTAAACAAATTCTTCGGCAGGCATCATGCCATAAGCATAACGACATTTCGTTGATTGGGGCAACGAGAGTTCGTTAGAAGCTGATATTTCAAGTTGCCTAGGGGGAAGCCCTTTCAGTTTTTCTCGTTGTTCCTCAATGGCTTACGCCTTTCCTGCCGGTCGGCACGAGCGATGCACTAGGGAACGGCACAGCGCCGGGCGCTGAAATATCTTGAGGAGAAAAACGATGTCTAGAATTCAACCCGTCAGTTACGAACAATCAACCGGAAAAGCGAAAGAGTTGCTTGATGGAGTGAAAGCCAAACTCAGAATGACGCCGAACATGATGACAACGATGGCGCAGTCGCCCGCGGTTCTGGAGGCATATCTGAACTTCGGCGCCGCGCTGGAGGGCGGCACGTTGGACGCGTGCTTGCGCGAGCAGATCGCGCTTATCTCTGCTGAAGTCAACGGGTGCGGTTATTGCGCTTCGGCTCACATGGCAATCGGCAAAATGGTCGGCTTGGGCGAAGACGCGATTTTGGCAGCGCGCCGAGGGAACTCGACCGACGCGAAAACGGACGCGGTTCTGAAATTTGCTCGCAACTTGATCGTCAATCGCGGCGAAGTCTCGGACGCGGATGTGCAGGCGGTGAAGGATGCAGGTTTTTCCGATGGTGAAATCGGCGAGGTCATCGCCAACGTCACGCTCAACATTTTCACCAACTACTTCAACACTATCGCCAGAACCGACCTTGACTTCCCGAAAGTCGTCATCGGAGCGGTGACCTAAGGCGTCAGACGCGAGTAGTGCAGTCGTTTCGCCGACCGCGCTGCTCGCTCAATTCACAATAAGAACGAAAGATCAGAAAATGAAAAACAACACCTCTTGGCATTACCCCGCTCTCTTAACTCTGCTTTTCGTCAGCTTGGCCACATCAAGTATGACTGTCAGATCACAAACAATGCGAGTATCGAGCCGGCAACAAGTAACCTACAATACTTTGAAAGCTGACAATCTGGATGTCTTCTACCGCGAAGCTGGCGACCCGAACAAGCCGACGATTCTGTTGCTCCACGGCTTTCCAACTTCGTCGCACATGTTTCGCAATCTGATGCCGCTGTTGGCGGACAAATATCACGTTGTCGCGCCGGACTATCCGGGTTTCGGTTACAGCTCCGCCCCGAGTGCGAGCGAGTTCAACTACACTTTCGACAACCTGGCGAACGTCATCGAGAAGTTCACCGTCGCCAAGGGGCTGAAAACATACAGCCTTTACCTGCAGGATTACGGTGGTCCGGTCGGTTTCCGGCTGGCGGTCAGAAATCCCGACATAGTGCAGGCGTTGATTATTCAAAATAGCAACGCTTACCTCGAAGGTTTGACGGAAGCCGCTGCCCCGCTCTGCCTCTAGCGAAAAACGCGACCCGAAAATCGCCGAAACGTTGCGCGGCTTTTTGAAGCTCAAAACAACCAAATTTCAGTATACGGACGGCGCGAAAAACTTGAGTCGCGTCTCGCCCGACACATGGACGCACGACCAATCCCTACTCGACCGTTCGGGCTATGAGGAAATTCAACTCGCGCTCTTTGGCGATTACACCTCGAACGTCAAGTTGTATCCGGCGTGGCACGAGTATCTGCGTAAACATCAGCCGCCGACGCTCGTCGTCTGGGGCAAGAACGACCCGTTCTTCAACCTAAAAAATATTGACGGCTTTCGGCGGGATCTGAAAGCGGTTGAAGTCCATCTGCTCGACGGCAAACATTTCGCGCTCGAAGAGTATACCGACGAAATCGCTGCGCACATCAAAAACTTTTTTGCCAAACATAAGCTTCGGTGAACGACAGTTTCAGATGAAGGACGGCTCGAAACTGAGGGCGTGCGGCTCGGCTTTGACGCGAAGTCGGGCCGCGCAACCTTTAACGGAAGAACCACAAAATGTCGCACAAATTTTTTGACCTCACTTTCACGCCGAGTGTCAAAGCGGCACAAGAGCATTACGGCTCGCGGCGAAACTTCGCGAAGTTTGAGACGGGAGGATCGGATTTCTTCGGTCTGACTGACGCCGAAACAGAGTTTATCAGACGGCGCGACGGCTTTTGCATGGCGACGGTTGGTGAAAACGGTTACCCGTACATTCAGTTTCGCGGAGGCCCACAAGGCTTTTTGAAAATTCTGGATGAGAACACGCTCGGCTTCGCCGACTTTCGCGGCAACGTCCAATACATCAGCGTCGGAAATTTACAATCAAACGACCGCGCCGCGCTCTTTCTGATGGATTACGCCAACCGCCGGCGTTTGAAAATTCTGGCGCAAGTGCAAGTCATAGACGCGCGGGACACACCCGAACTGATCGAACAACTCACCGTGCAGGATTATCAAGCCAGAATCGAAAGAGCTATGATTTTGCGCGTCGAAGCGTTTGACTGGAACTGCCCGCAACACATCACGCCGCGCTTTACGATTGAGGAAATCCAAGCGATGAACCAGCCGCTGTATGAACGCATCGAAAAAACTCGAAGCGGAAAACCAATCTTTACAAAACCGGGATCATTCGTTGCTCGAATAACCCTTGAAATTCCAACTGAAAAGTTGTCAGTAAAATGAACAGGGAGAAACAACCATGACTAAACAAATTGCGGGCATTTCAGTCCCGGACAGTCGATTGGCGCGTGAAGCCACCGAACAGGTGAGAGATTGCGAATCTCAACTGCTCTTTGACCATTCGCTACGAGTTTATTTCTTCGGTTCGCTCAGGGGGCGGCAGCGCGGCTGGGTTTTTGACTCAGAGCTGCTTTATCTCGGAGCGATGTTTCACGATGTCGGACTCACGGAAAAATACCGCAGTCTGCACGACCGTTTTGAGGTGGACGGAGCCAACGCCGCCCGCGAGTTTCTGGGCCGGCACGAAATAGCCGAATCCGCCATAGACCTTGTGTGGGATGCCATCGCTTTACACACAACTCCCGACATTCCGTGGCACAAGCGACTGAAAGTGGCATTAGTCACCGCCGGAGTAGAAATGGACGTTTTAGGCTTGGGGTTTGCGGAGGTGTCCGAAGATTCACCAAAGACAGTGGCGGCACACTTCGGCATTCTTACACTGCTCACCCGTCGATGTCGCAGGACATTAAAGAGCGCGGCCTCGATCTACTGTGCCCCGTCTACAATGTCCTGGACCTCACCTCAAGGCCGGGGTGATTGGTATGCGTCCTTCGATTACGCCCCCAAAGTGCGTGCGGCACGCGGCTAAATTTGCACGAAGTCCTGATGGAGCAGTTCCAGGGCTTAGGCTCAGAACTTTCGTGCTCCAGAAATAGGACGATGAAACCGAATCGAATCTCGTCTGGAGGATAGTGGGTCGCGGCACACCAGAGGAAGCGATCAGAATTTCTGGGGGACTGAGATCAGGAAGGAGGCCAACATGGCGAACGCAAAGAGTGAGGCCCTGATTCGCAACATCATCGAGACGCGGGCGAAGGCCGTGCGCGCGGGCGACGTTGACGCAATGATGGCGGACGTGGCGGACGACGTGGTGATGTTCGACGTGGTCGATCCGTTGCGCCGTGAGGGAGTGGCGGCCGCGCGCGCGGCCAAGTGGGTAGCAACCTATGACGGCCCGATCAGCTGGGAGAATCGCGACGTCCACGTCGCGGCGGACGGCGACGTGGCGTTCAGCCACGCGCTTACTCGTGTGACCGGAAAGCTGAAAACAGCGGCCGAGGTCGATATGTGGTTTCGCACCACACTCGGCCTCCGCCGGATCGCCGGCCGGTGGCTGATCACGCACGACCACGGCTCCGTGCCGTTCAATCCGGAGAACGGGAAGGCGTTGCTCGATTTAAAGCCATAGACCGTCGAAAGGACCCCAACATGCAGAAAAGGACCATCCCAAGAAATGGCGACGCGATGGCGCGCCGCGACTTTCTCAGAGCAGGAATCGCCACAGCGGTTGCGGCGGGTCTCTTCAGTCCAGGTTCTGTTTTCGCACAGGCCGGCGGCAAGATTACGCCCTTCGCTTATCGGGCACCGCAAACCGCGCTCGACGATCTGAAGCGGCGTTTGACGCAAACCCGTTGGCCGGAGCGCGAGACGGTCAAGGACTGGTCGCAGGGCGTGCCTCTCAGCAAACTTCGCGCGCTCGTCGACTATTGGCGTGACGATTACGACTGGCGGCGCTGTGAGGCGACGCTCAATCGCTTCCCGCAGTATCGCACCGGGATTGACGGCCTCGGCATCCATTTCCTCCACGTCCGATCCAAACATCCGAACGCGCTGCCGATCATCCTCACTCACGGATGGCCAAGCACGGTGCTCCTCTTCCGGGACGTGATCGGCCCGCTTACCGACCCAACAGCGCATGGCGGACGGGCGGAGGATGCGTTCCATGTGGTGGTGCCTTCGCTGCCCGGCTTCGGCTTTTCGGACAAGCCCGCTGAGCGCGGCTGGAACGCGGAGCGCACCGCGCGAGCCTGGGCGGTCCTGATGGAACGGCTGGGTTACAAGCGATATGTCGCGCAGGGTGGCGACTGGGGCGCCTACGTGACGACGGCGATGGCCCAGCAACGCCCGCTGGGGCTCGCGGCCATCCATCTTAACTTCCCGCAGGTGATCCCCAACCGTATTCCTGAAAAGTTGTCGCCGGACCAGAAGCGAGCCATGGATATCCTGAATCAGTTCCGCACCGACGGCTTCGGATATTTTGCGATTCAGGCGACGCGGCCGCAGACCATCGGCTACGCACTGGAGGACTCGCCCGTCGGGCAGGCCGCCTGGATCTACGACATATTCCATAGCGGGACTGGTAACATCGGGCGCCCCGAGGACGCGCTAACCCGGGACCAGATGCTCGACGAGATCACGCTCTTTTGGCTCACCGAGACGGCGGCTTCTTCGGCGCGCTTCTACCTCGAACAAGTGGCGGTGCTCGGAAAGCGCAACAATCCCGGCCGAGTCGTTCTGCCGGTGGGAGTAAGCCTCTTCCCCCGCGACCTCCCCGCTCCGCGAAGCTGGGCCAAGCAGGTTTATCCCAAGCTGTTCTACTGGAACAAGCTTGAGCGCGGCGGCCATTTCGCCTCGCTTGAACAGCCCGCGCTGTTCGCGCAAGAGCTGCGAAACTGCTTCCGTACTATGGGCCGCGCGTAGTCGATCGATCGAAGTTCTGATTTTTCAACCAAGAAGGACCGACAATGTCACAACACTCCCTTTCCGATCTAATGCGTAAGTATTTCGCCGCCTACGAGACCAAGGATCGAGCGGCGCTCGAATCGACCTTGAGCGACGACTTTACCTTCACCAGCCCAAAAGACGATCACATTGATCTGAAGACCTACATGGCACGCTGCTGGCCCAACAGCGAGCGGACCAAGGCAATCCATCTGCGAAAGTTGTTCGAGCACGGCGACGAAGCGTTCGTTCTCTACGACCTCGAACCCATGTCGGGGGACGGATTTCGCAATACCGAGTTCTTCACGAAGGAAGGCGGCAAAATCAAATCGGTCGAGGTCTATTTCGGCTCCGACCTTGGAAGACGGAAGATCTCGAATAGCAAGTCACCGATGGAGAGTTCGATGGATAACAGCAGCGCATCCGCGAACATTGCGGTCAAGGGTTCGGCCTTAGCCCGTTTCACGCCTTCGGTTTCCGTGTTGCAAGACACGGACATTCACGACCACGCGACGGTACGGCACGGCAAAATCGTTGCAACGCGCCGCGAGTTTCTGAAAGGCGTGGTCGCAACTTCGTTCTCCGCGGCAGGCCTGTTCGGGGCGCGTCATGTCCTCGGGCAGACAAGCTCCACTATCACGCCTTTCACCTACCGCGCGCCGCAGAACGCGCTCGACGATCTGAAGCGGCGTCTGGCGCGCACCCGTTGGCCGGAGCGCGAGACTCTCGCCTCCCCATCAGGAGCAGGCGAGATGGTCAATGACTGGTCGCAAGGGGTGCCGCTCGCAAAGCTTCGCGCGCTTATCGACTACTGGCGCACGGATTACGACTGGCGGCGCTGCGAGGAGACGCTCAACCGCTTCGCTCAATACCGAACGACGATCGACGGACTTGGCATTCATTTCCTTCACGTCCGGTCCAAGCATTCGAACGCTCTGCCGATCATCATCACCCACGGCTGGCCAGGTTCAGTGATCGAGTTCCTCGAGATCATTGGACCGCTCAGCGATCCGGCCGCGCATGGCGGGCGGGCTGAGGACGCCTTCCATGTCGTGGCGCCTTCGCTGCCGGGCTTTGGGTTCTCGGACAAGCCGGGCGCGCGCGGCTGGAACGCCGATCGGATCGCGCGAGCTTGGAGCGAACTGATGGGAGCTCGGATATCGCCGCTACGTAGCGCAGGGTGGCGACTGGGGCGCGTTCGTCACGACGAAGATGGCGCAGCAACACGCCTCCGGCCTTGCTGCCATCCATCTCAACTTTCCGCAGGTGGTGCCGGACAAAATTCCGGCGAAGTTGACGGCGGAGCAGCAGCGGACCGTCGATGCGCTCAAGCACTTCGAGACCGATGGCTCTGGTTACTTCGCGCTTCAGGCCACCCGCCCACAAACCATCGGCTACCCGCTGGCCGACTCGCCCGCCGGCCAGGCCGCTTGGATCTACGAGAAGTTCCACGCCTGGACCGATAACAAAGGCAACCCGGAAGACGCGCTGACGCGCGACCAGATGCTCGACAACATCACGCTCTACTGGCTGACCGACACTGCGGCATCATCGGCGCGAATGTATTCCAAGCATGCCGGCATCGGCACCCAGAACAACGCCGGCGTCGTCGATATTCCGGTGGGGTGCAGCATCTTCCCGCGCGAAATCTTCCCCGCGCCACGCGATTGGGCCGAGCAGGTCTATCCCAAGCTGATCTACTGGAACGAAGTTGAGCGCGGCGGCCATTTCGCTGCGTTCGAGGAGCCGACGCTATTCGCACAGGAGCTGCGTGCCTTTGCCCGTGAGGTTCGGGTGATGAAATGACTGGCGCTCGTCGGCGATAAACATCCTCCAGAGCGAGCAGACGTTGCTTCATCTTAATCAGTAGCGGCACCTTCAGGGCGACAAAAGAGCGAAGTGCCGGCAGCTGTCGCGCTATTTCCTCGTGAGGCACAGTTCCCACGTGAATGGGCAGAACGCAGCCTCAACGTGCAGCGTTTCACCAAGATGCCTCGCGGTGGACACTTTGCCGCCTTAGAAGAGCCCGAAATGTATGCTCAGGATCTGCGCGAATCCTTCCGTGAGATCGCCGCAAAGTAACATCCAAATCCTGAACAAGGATTTCGTTCATGCGAGAGAACGAAATGAGAATGATCCCTCTACCCGGACTCGCGGCCTGCTCGTCGAGAAGTCTAACGATTAAGCGACTGCGACGGCGACGTGGAAAAGCGGTTCAAGAAAAAATGGACTGCTCGCGAACATCATGATCTATTGGGCGACCGAGACGATCGGATCGTCGTTCCGGCCCTACTACGACGTGACGAATGCCGGTGCCTTGAGCTGGATGGTTGAAAAGGCGAAGAAGTGGATAGGTTCGTCTCCGGTCCCGGCCGGATTCGCACTCTCCGAAGGAGTTTTCGCACCCGCCGCGCGAATGGGCGCAGCGCTTCTTCAACCTTCAACGCTGGACCGACATGCCGCGAGGCGGACACTTCACGACGATGCAAGAGCCCAAACTACTTGCTGAAGACATTCGGGCATTTTTCCGCCCACTTGCGGCAGAGCCAAATGAGACAGATCAACGACCCTCTGCGAAGTTTGCGCATTCATCGCCTCGCATGCTAACCGCGCCGGCACGACTTCTGATGCTGCTCCAGGCACGTTCGCTGTGGACAGGGCGTGAACTGGCTGAACGCCTTGAGACGACGGCGCGAACGCTTCGGCGAGACGTCGAGCGGCTCTAGAGGTCTATGAATTCTGTTTTGTTGCGCTTCACCACGACAAAGATCCAGAAAACCGGAATAACTGTTCGGCACCTGGCGGGTCACTGACGGCCTCCTGGTGATCCCTCTTTCCGTGTCAATTAACAGTTCCCAGGATGTGCATTCTCACACCTCATCGCAAGGTAATGTCGCTATGCTGATACTAGTAAATCCCAGCGCGATGCCCGGATAAGTTGGGCTATTCATACTGGCCAGTTCTGACCGGCGCACTTAGCTCGTGACCTTCTCCCGACGGTACGCTCAACCACCTCTCGAACGGCCCTCTTGTAAGACTCCTTCTCGGGGTTCCAATAGACAAAAAGCAAAGGTAATTGGGTGTCGGAAAAGTGAACCGTGTAGTGACCTGGTTCCCGAGCCTCGACCCTGTAAGCCGTGAACTTGAATGGAATTACCTGCTCGGCCCACAACTCGTCGACAGTCTCTTGCGCTTCGATCGTGAGTTGCTCTTCAACCATCGATGCCTCCAAGTCTTAAAAGTTGAGTCCCTCGTGCCGAATTGAATCGAAAAGACGTTGGCTCCAAATCGCCGGCATGTCGGGAGGGGGCGGCGTCCGGCCTTCTGCTGAAATAAAATGCGGAAACCACAGGATAAATCAATCTGTTTCGCTGTTCAGTGCGCTAGCACACATATAGAAGGACGGAAGTTTCCCGCACAACACGGCTTAAAAAAGCGGCAAGCCCAAAAGCCTGTAGTTTATTCTCCGAGCTGCGTCAGTTGACTAGTTCCGCCACTGTCCACCGCGCTCTGGGAGGTTCGGCCCGAGTGCCGCCGCTGCTTCCTTTAGTGCGAGCCGTCGAACGCGCCAGCATCATCGGATTGTGCCAATAACGAAACAGTTTCACATTCTGGTTGATTGAACCGTCTCGGCGAGCTTGCCAGCATTGAACTTGAGGGAGAACTGCCCGGCAAGGCGTTTGAATTAGGACCAGAGGGAATTAGCCGACGCACGGCGCCTGTCTAGGGAGAATTCGGAATGCTTGACCAAGACTGGTCAGTTCCTTCGTCAGAGGATCTTCGGTCCGTGCCGATTCTCCTCGGTGCCCTTCGCCGGTCACCGAGGCTGAGCAAGCGATCGTTTTCCCCTTTGACGACTGCGTAACACTCGCAAACACAGTTTTCCAGTCCCTTGCGGTCGAGAATCTGAATGTGACCACGAACGTAGCTGATCAGTGCACGTTGTTGCAGACCATGGGCGGCATGGGTAACTCCCTCGCGGCGTACTCCTAGCATGTTTGAGATGAACTCGTGAGTCATTTGCAACTCATCCGACTGGGTACGGTCGCGGGTCATCAATAACCAACGGCAAAGCCGCTGCTCTACCGAGTGAAGACGATTGCAAACGGCTGTTTGCGAGATTTGTGTGATGAGAGCCTGCGTATAACGCAACAGCAGATGTTGAAACTCGCTCCCACGACTGAACTCTGCTCGCAGAGTCGCCGCTTGCAGCTTGAGGGCATCGCCGGCGCCCTGCACGACTGCCCGGTTGGGTGTGGTGTCACCACCCATGAATAGGGAGATGCCGACCACTCCCTCGTTACCCACCATGCCCATCTCAGCAGTCGCGCCATTGATCATGGTGTAGAGCAAAGAGACGTGAGAAGTCGTGGGGAAAAAGACATTCTCCATCTGTGCACCCGATTCATAAATGACCTCGCCTACCAAAAAAGGGACCGTCTCCAGACTCTCAGCCAGCCGTTCATAACCGTCAGAGGAAAGAGCGTCAAGCAGCCAGTTTCCGACTGGCCGGGAAGCTTCGGAAGACATGGCGAGAGCTCCTTTATTGAAACAGTGAAGAGTTCAACCGGGGGCGAGCAGAATCGACCTGCAAGGGCTACAACAGGAAGTATAACCCGTATTGAGTTCGCGCACTCAATTAGTTTTATTGGTTAGTAAGGCTTTTTCAACAAAATGCTCAACTGCAGAAGGAATAGAAAAGTCCTGGGTTTCTGGCTTTTTCTGGTCCATCTATAGGTAGACCCTTAAACCCTGGAATTCTCACAAAAGGTTTTCGCACTTTTCGCTGGGTCAAGAGTTGTGAGTCTGAGAGGTCGGGAATCAGGGGTCCTTTTCTCGATCTCTCTTCCAGGAAACGCTTTAAAAAACATTTAGTTCGGGATCGGGTTGTACTGTCCTAGGGTCTTTAGCCAGGACCGCGGCAGCGGCTGGCCTGAGTCGTTTACGGAGCTTCCGTTCCTTTCTAAGCAGCAGTGGCAGCGTGTATTTAGCGAACTTCATTTGGCGCATGGCCCGGTGTGGATCGAGCAGGTGCGTCGTAGGCGGTTTTGCGCCAGACTCCTTCAGTACCAGACCGATGGGCAACTCCATCTGATCCTGTAGATTGATAAGCTGACAAATCAGAGCGGCGGCCGGCGTCATCAGTGGACCGAAGCCGTAGCGAACCTGAGCCGTGCCCACGACGTAAAGGTTCTTGTAGTCTGGCAACGTGCAGCCGCCGTAGAGCAAGGCGTTGCTACCCTTAACTGGAACTAGGCCTGGTGGTAGGAATGGAAAGCTTAGGTGAAACCCAGTGGCGCATACCACCATGTCGAACTCGTCGGAGGTCCCATCGGCAAAGACCACGTGCCTGCCCTCGAAACGATCAACAGCAGGACGAGGGCGTATGCGCCCGTGCTTCACGTAATGCAGGATCTCGCTATTGAGCGTAGGGTGCGCTTCGAAGATCCGATGGTCCGGTTTTGGCAGACCGTAATTTTCATACCTGCCGACCACGACCCTCAGGATGATTCTTAGCAAAAGTCGTTGGGCCCTGACAGGCACCCAACCGGGGACCATTTCCGGCAGCGGCACGCCGAAGACGGTTTTCGGTAGGAACCAGTAGCCGCGCCTTATGCTGATGTCGCAACTGAGCCCGACACGGGCGGCTTCGGCTGCGAGGTCACAGGCAGAGTTACCGCCGCCGATGACCAGGACGCGTTTGTTAACGAGCTGCTGCGGGTGCTTGTAATCCTTCGAGTGGATGTACTCCCCGGTGAACCTGCCGGCATAGTCAGGGTACCGCTTGTCCCAATGGTGTCCGTTACAAACAATGACGCCTTTGTAGACCCGTTTTTCCCCACCGGCTAACTCCACCTCCCAACGCCCGTCCGCGAGTGGAAGACACATCATAACCTTGGTGCGGAACTGTATATGTGGGCGAAGTTTGAAAGCCGCGGCATAC
The DNA here is from genome assembly GCA_013811945.1 of Pyrinomonadaceae bacterium. Taxonomy (GTDB): domain Bacteria; phylum Acidobacteriota; class Blastocatellia; order Pyrinomonadales; family Pyrinomonadaceae; genus PSRF01. The sequence goes on from JACCUI010000154.1 coordinate 15,601, forward strand.
GAAGCCAGATAGTCCAGCATCTGCTGCGCGCTGGGAAAGTCTGGATAATTGTCGGGCATCGGGAAGTCTGCGTACTCAGTCGTCTTGCGAGAGGAGATGATGTGCGCCGTCTCGTAGACGCCGTGGTACCAGTTCCCACCGAGGTCGTCGTCCGCCTCCAGCTGCTCGTAAGCTATCCCGTGCTGGAGCAGGGCCTTTGCCACTGCCAGGCCCACCGGCCCAGCCCCGATCACTGCCATACGCGTGGAACGGTCAACCATTCGTGCTCCAGTTTTCGCGACCTAGCGCCCATCGCGAGACAGTTGTTCGATCCGTCCGCCTAAAGATTTTACGTCCGCTTCGCCGCTCTCGTAGATAGAGCGATGTTTGGGTGGTTCAACGAGGCCGCCGCTGTTGCTTCCTTGATGAGCGCTGCATGCGATCGTGATACAAACCAACTTCGACCGGCAAAATCTTCAGTGCAAGCCTGCGATGCAGACTCGTATCTTCCGCTAAATAAACTTTACCCATCCCACCCGCGACGAGCTGCGAAAGAATTTCACCGCGATCGAGTTTTGTTCCGGATGAAAGAGGCGAGCCCATGGGAGTGTTCGGCTGATTGTTGAACGCTGACTGGTGATTTATTGACCGATCCACTCCGCGATCGGCGAGTCCCTCTTCATAGCCCGGCATTCTAGCCGAGTTAGCAAAGCAGAGACTAGCGTTACAGCTTTGCATTTTAGAGGTCCGCCCACCGGATGATTAAGAATACGCCAACACTCTAGTGCTGGAAGTGCAACAATACTGGATCCTTAAAGCTCCGGAATGAACATCGACTCAGGGATTCAAAGAATCGCGCTATTCAAGACCCTTGAGTTAGCATCGTTATGACTGCCGCTTGAAGCTGCTTGCCGTCATTCCGTCAGGCCCTTTGGCCATTACCGGGGGCCAGCTCATCACAAACCAATTGTCCCAAACCGAATATTGTCAATAATGGTTAACTTCGCCGAACTCCTCTTCGACCCTACGAATACGGAATCGGGCGCTGGTTCAGTTTGGAGTTCAAGCTTCAGAGCCTCTTGCAAAACTCGGCGTTGGCGAGGCCGACAGTGCGCTATGCATGTGAAACAGCAAAACATCGAGTTTGCTCAGCCTGTTTGCCGGATCGTTTTTACAGTTTCAGAAATCTCCTCGCAAA
>JACCUI010000173.1 GCA_013811945.1 Pyrinomonadaceae bacterium
ACCTTCACAACTACTCCTGATGTGGGCAGCTTTCTGGGTTGTTTTACAGACCCGGTGGTTCGTGTCTTGAATGGGAAGTATTATAGAACCTCTGAAAGTCAATACAAGGATAACCTGAACTATATCAATGAGGAGGTTGATTTTTATCTTATCCCGATTACGATTGAACAATACCGAGTAGGTCCTGAAGATGGTCACTTAAATGAGAATGCCGTAGATCAGGTAATGAGGGATTTGGCCGCGAGGATCGAACCTCTTATCCCGGCCCATTAATGGCGCAGCGACACAAACGCGAAGTGGACCGACGGCGAGAAGCACTGAGCGCCATCTATAATGCGGTTAAACGTCTCCATTCTTTCTTATTCAGTCTAGTTCATCAGAGCGAATCAAAGCCGCGGCTCCTTGCTCGCGATACCTATCCCGCTTATCTCAGCTATACACAGCTTCGTCGCTTAAAAAAAAACTAACGAGCCGGTTGTGCAACGCTGTGAGGCGGCTCACCAAGTAGAGCAACGCTTGTGCCCCCTCCATTTACTAATTGACGGCCGGAGAGGATGGGCGATGAGAATTGGGGGCGACAGTCTCATCTCTCGAACCAAGCTCGCCTATGTGGTTTATGCCGAAACGCCCTTATTTATGGTAAGCTTTGTGCGCGAACCTACGCGCCTGATGCGTCACGCTGGTACGATTGGGCAGGATTGTTCGTTTCGGCTACTCCCCTCATCCTGTTGTGTTGCTTCACAAAAGGGCATCGTCGTGGGCGCCTACGGCAGTTTTCTTGGTAGCTGTCGGCAATTAAGCCTATTTTACACCATCAAAACGGAAAGTAGAGATGGAGAATAAAACAATGGAGGGCTTTCGGCTCTCGCCGCAGCAAAAGCGTCTCTGGTTGTTACAGCAAGATGGCCTAGCCTATAAAGCTCAGTGCGCCGTTCTGCTTGAAGGGAATCTAAAATCAGAAGCCTTAAAGGAAGCTCTTCAAAAAGTCGTCGATCGGCATGAGATTCTCCGTACGAGCTTTCAGCGCCTTCCCGGAATGAAGATCCCATTTCAGGTTATAGCTGGTAGCAGCACGCCATCATGGGACAGTGCTGATCTGAGTGACCGGGAGCTTCAAAAACAAGAATCTAAAATCGAAGAACTTCTCCAGGAAGAGAGACGCCGTCCTTTCGACTTCGAGCGAGAACCACCTCTACGTCTATCTCTGCTCACGCTGTCAGCGCGCAAGCATGTTTTGCTCCTCAGCCTGCCCTCTCTTTGCGCGGATGCTTGGACGCTCAAGACTCTGGTTGAGGAAATCAGCCGTTTTTATGCCGCGTACATGCAAGGCGAAGAGCTATTGGATGGACCGTTGCAATACGCTGATTTCTCCGAGTGGCAAAATGAATTACTTGAAGCAGAGGATGAGAATGCTGAGCGGGGAAGAACGTACTGGCAAAAGCAGGATTTTTCTTCTTTCCCCGCTTTGACGCTTCCTTTTGAATGTAAACCCAGCGCGGGGGCAACATTTGAACCCGATTCGCTCGATTTAAGAATTGATCCTGATGTGGTTACGAAAATTGAAGCGATTGCCCGGAAAACTAAGACGTCGATTGCCGTCCTCTTGCTGACTTGTTGGCAAACGTTGCTTTGGCGTCTCACCGGACAATCGGACTTCGTCGTGGGTACCCTCTGCGACGGCAGGAAATATGAAGAGCTGCATACGGCGCTGGGGCTACTCGCCAAATGGCTGCCTCTCCATCGCCATTTTGATGGAGACTTTAAGTTCAGTGAGATTTTGCAGCAGGTGAATGAAGCGACACGCGAGTCTTATGAATGGCAGGAATATTTCACATCGAAGCAGAGTGCCGAATCATTTGGAAATGCGCCTGATTTCCCGGTTGGTTTCGAGTTTGAGGAACGAGCTTCGAGACAGCAAGCCGCTGATATGTGGTTTTCGGTTAATAAGCAGTTCAGTTATATAAACCGATTTAAGATCAAATTAACTTGTGCGCGCGTGGATGATTCTTTGACCGCAGAGTTTCACTATGATTCGAGTCTCTTCCAACGGGAGACTATCAAGCGCATCGCCGGACACTTTGAGACGCTCTTAAAAAGCGCCGTCCGCGACAAGGAATCGCGGGCGAGCGAGTTGGAAATCTTGAGCGAAATCGAGCGGCATCAACTGTTGGTTGAGTTCAATCGTACGGCCGCCGACTACCCTCGGGAGAAGTGCATCCACGAGCTGTTTGAGGAGCAAGTCAAACGAGCGCCTCATTCGGTCGCGGTGGTGTTTGAGAAAGAGCAGTTGACGTATTCCGAGCTCAACACCAAAGCCAATCAACTAGCTCATATTCTGCGCCGGCGAGGGGTGGCACCGAACGTACAAGTCGGTCTCTGCGTGGAGCGCTCTGTGGAGATGCTCGTCGGATTGATGGGCATTCTAAAAGCTGGTGGCGCTTACGTCCCATTAAATCCTGAGCATCCGAAAGCAAGGCTGTCACAGCAACTCACCGATATCCAGTCCCCGGTGTTGATTACGCAGGAAAAACTATTGAGTCAATTGCCGGGGTTTGAGGGCGACATGATATGTCTCGACCGGGATCAAGCGCTTCTTGCGAACGAGCAAAAAACTAACCCGGAGCAGATTACTGCTCAGCACCACTTGGTTTACGTGATCTATACGTCCGGTTCAACTGGAGTGCCCAAAGGGGTTGCTATTAGCCACGGAAGTCTGGTGAATTACACTCAGTTCATTTGTCAAAAATTGCAATTAAAGGACACGCCAACCAACGGCGGCCTCCACTTTGCGACTGTCTCTACGATCGGAGCCGACTTAGGGAATACGTGCATCTTCCCATCGCTCGTTTCCGGCGGATGCCTGCATATTATTGATTACGCGGTGGCGATGGATGGCGGCGCCTTCGCCGACTATGTGGCAAAACATCCCATTGACGTTCTCAAAATCGTTCCATCTCACTTGAGCGCCCTGCTGGCATCACCAAAAAGCAGAAATATTCTTCCTCAGAAATACTTGATACTCGGAGGTGAAGCGCTCGCTTGGGAGCTAATCAAGCTCGTTTCGGAGATGTCCGGCGATTGTCAAGTGATCAACCATTACGGGCCGACGGAGACAACCGTAGGATCGCTAACTTTCAGCCTCCGAGAGAACGATGTTTTCACCCAGACGTCTACGGTTCCGATTGGCCGTCCAATAGCAAACACGGAAGTCTATATTCTCGACCAGCATTTCACGCCAGTGCCTATAGGCGTACCCGGTCAGCTATATATTAGCGGTGTCGGCCTGGCACAAGGCTACCTGAACCAACCTCAGCAAACAGCCGAGCGGTTCGTTCCTCATCCGTTCCCCCATGATGGGGAGGCGCGTTTGTACAAGACTGGAGACTCAGCGCGTTATCTGCCGGACGGCAATGTGGAGTTTTTGGGTCGCACTGATCATCAAGTCAAGATTCGAGGTTTCCGCGTTGAGCTAGGAGAGATAGAAGCAGTGCTGAAACAGCATGAGGCCGTTCGAGAAACGGTCGTCTTGGTCAGGGAGGATGAGCCCGGACAGGAGCGCCTGGTGGCCTACGTTGTCTTTCACGGAAAGAATGCCTCTACCGTCAGCGAGCTGCGGAGCTTCTTGAAAGAAAAGCTGCCCGAGTACATGCTGCCTGCTGCCTTCGTGCTGCTGGACGGCCTGCCGCTAACGCCCAACGGAAAGGTGGACCGCAAAGCGCTGCCTGCTCCAGAGGATATTCGCCCGGAGTTGGAAGCAGCTCATGTCGCGCCCCGAACTGAAGTCGAGCAAAACATCGCCGCCGTTTGGCAAGAGGCGCTTCATATAGAGAAAGTGGGTGTCCATGACAATTTCTTTGATCTCGGTGGTCATTCGTTGCTGATAGTTAAGGTTCATAACAAGCTGCGGGAAGCTATGAACAAAGAGCTGTCAATCATCGATATGTTCAGATACCCGACCGTCAGTTCCTTAGCTAGTTATTTAAGTGGGGA
>JACCUI010000111.1 GCA_013811945.1 Pyrinomonadaceae bacterium
CGGTTATCGATGCCGACGGAAGGTATCTGGGCAAGTATCGGAAGAACCACATTCCGCACGTCAACCCGGGCTTTTGGGAGAAGTTCTATTTCCGGCCGGGTAATCTCGGGTATCCCGCGTTTGATACAGCATTCGCGCGCATCGGGGTTTATATCTGCTACGACCGCCACTTCCCGGAAGGAGCCCGGGCTCTCGGGTTGAATGGGGCCGAGATAGTTTTCAACCCCTCCGCAACCGTAGCTGGTCTTTCAGAATACCTGTGGCGGCTGGAACAACCAGCTCATGCGGTTGCCAATGGCTATTTCATGGGCGCCATAAATCGCGTAGGTCATGAACAACCCTGGGACATCGGCGAGTTTTACGGGCAAAGCTATTTCTGCGATCCGCGCGGACAGTTCGTTGCGGAAGCGCCCCGCGACCAGGATGCCCTGGTTGTGGCAGACTTGAATCTGGACTTGATCCGCGAGGTGCGCAACACCTGGCAGTTTTTCCGCGATCGCCGTCCGGATTCATACGGAGCGCTGGTCGCCGATTAAGAACATTGCCGATTTCCAATTGCCAATTGCCGTTGGTGTGATGGCAAGGTGAATGGTTAATGTTAGCAACAAGTAATTCGAAGCGCGCGAAAGACCAAAATTGGCAATCGGCAATCGGCAATTGGAAATGAGGAGACTATGGACCTATCAATCACCGTCAACGGAATGAAGTTTCCCAACCCCTTCCTGCTGGGCTCCGGCCCGCCGGGAACTAACGCGCGGGTAATTGCGAAGTCGTACGACGCCGGTTGGGGCGGCGCTGTGGCCAAGACGGTCAGTCTCGAGTCGGCCAAAGTCGTCAATGTTGTGCCTCGATATGGAAAGCTGCGCTCGAAGGTTTCCGGGGAAGTTATCGGGTTTGAGAACATTGAATTGATCTCTGACCGCCCGATCGATGTCTGGCTGGACGAGTTTCGTCAGCTAAAAAAAGCGTATCCTCATCACATCCTTATTGCTTCGATCATGGAAGAATATGAGAAGAGTCGCTGGCAGGAATTGACGAGACTTGTTCAGGACACGGGCGTCGATGCTTTTGAGTTGAACTTCTCCTGCCCACACGGAATGACTGAGCGCAAAATGGGTTCGGAGATGGGCGAGCATCCGGATCTCACCGAGGAAGTTACCGGCTGGGTCACTGAGGTTTCCAGGATTCCAGTGTGGGCCAAGATGACGCCGAATATAACAAACATCAAGGAACCTTCCCACGCAGCGGTACGCGGCGGTGCCGTTGGCGTTTCCGCGATCAATACTATTCTGTCGGTCATTGGCGTCGATCTCGATACCTTAAGGCCCATGCCAACCGTCGAAGGTCACACAGTTCCCGGCGGTTATTCTTCGCAAGCTGTGCGTCCCATAGCCCTGCGCATGGTTAGCCAGCTAGCACTCAGCCTCCCCAAAGAGGTTTCCGTCAGCGGCATAGGGGGGATCGAGTCGTCTCACGATGCGCTTGAGTTTATGCTGCTTGGCTCTTCGACCGTTCAGCTTTGCACCGGCGTCATGCTTCACGGGGTGAAAATGATCGACGAGCTTAAGGATGGCCTGGAGAAATTCACGACCGATAAAGGATTCGCTTCGGTGGAGGAGATCGTTGGGAAAAGCCTGCCGTATTTTTCGACCCACATGGATTTGGTGCAGAAGATGAAGGCTGCCAAGCGTACTAAGGCCGGTGAGGCCAGTCGCGATAATGAGTGGGCCCAGAAGGACATTACCGAGAAGACAGCCGAGCTGACATCGAACTAACGTTACAAATCAAACTCAGCTATCATCGGCGCGTGGTCTGAAGGCCTCTCCCAGGTACGCGGCTCAATATCAATCCAGGTATTTATGTTGCGCGCTGTCAGCGTCCCGCTGGTCCAAATGTGGTCAATCCTGAGACCATGATTGCGCCTAAAGGCGCCGGCCCGGTAGTCCCACCAGGAGAATTTCCCTGCCTCCTCATGATGCCGCCGGAAACAATCTTTAAACCCCCACGCTTCTATTTCAGCTAAGGCCTCACGCTCAGCCTGGCTGCACATGATTCGCTCCTGCCACAACTGCGGGTTATGAACATCGCGGTCTTCCGGAGCGACATTAAAGTCTCCACAAAGCAAAACCGGAGCTGTATTCTGGTAGTGGGTTTCAAAAAATGACCGTAGTCTCTTCATCCAGTTGAGCTTGAATTCATACTTTTCAGAGGCAACCGACTGACCATTGGGAATGTATACGTTGACGATATCTACTCCTGAAAATCTCGCCGCCAGCAGACGTGCATGCGTCGCCTCCTCCACGCCGGGGTACCCACGTTGCGCAGTTTCGCATTCACCGCGGGAAAGAATTGCCACGCCATTGTAAGATTGCTGCCCAAAAGTTATGCAGCCATAGCCGCGTTCTTTCAGCACGTCCACGGGAAACTTGTCGTCTGTGCACTTGGTCTCCTGCAGACAAAGGACGTCAGGCTGCACCGCATCGAGCCATCTTGTCAGATGAGGCAATCGGGCAAGTACTGAGTTAACGTTCCAGGTGGCGATCTTCATAACTGTAGGGGCGGAACTCTGTGTCCGCCCCTGCTTGTGTGGCAGCCAAACTAGGGCGGACACGGAGTTCCGCCCCTACAATTGGCTACAGCGAAGCAATCAGTCCCGCCAGCAGAGCCCCGCGACGCGGAATGTCATCGACAATGATGTGTTCATGAGCCGCATGCGCACCATCACCGTCGATCCCGAGTCCATCAAGCACAGGGATCCCCATCGCGGCAAGAAAGTTTCCATCAGACGCTCCTCCAACCTGCGCTTCTGGAAGGTCGAATCCTGTGGAGGAGGCGATATTCCTTGCTAACTGGTACAGCTCAACGACCTGCGGAGTTCTTTCCAATGGAGGCCGATTTATGCCGCCGGTGACGGTCAAGCGCACGCGTTCGTCAAAGGGTTTGGTCCTGAACACAGCCTGTTCAAGGTCTTTCAGTTCTTCCGCGGTTGAAAAGCGCACGTCGATCTCCGCCTGGGCTTCAGCGGGCACAACATTCGATCTCGTGCCGCCTTGAATCACTCCCACGTTGACTGTTATTCCGCCTCCCATATCATTAAGCGCGCTTAAACGCTCAATCTGTCTGGCTAGTTCTAGAATAGCGCTGGCACCCTTCTCGGGATCCAGGCCGGCATGGGCCGCGCGGCCCTGCACCTTCATGGTGAACATTCCCGTCCCTTTTCGCCCGGTTTTAACACCCCCGCCCGAGACCGGTGGTTCGAGCACAAGCCCGCACCGAACCGTGCTGCCGCGGGCCAGGTTTTCCAGCAATGGCCAGCCTGAGAAGCTCCCGATTTCTTCATCACACGTTAAGACCAACGTAACGCCACAGCGAGGAACGACTCCCAGGTCGCCGCATGCATGCAGTACCCCGATTGCCAGGGCGCAGTTTGCCTTCATGTCGAATATCCCCGGACCGTAGATCCTGTTTCCGTCGACGCGCCACGGGCGCTCGGCAATCGAACCGCGGGGATGCACAGTGTCCGTGTGGCCGACGATCATGACGGTTTTTAGATCGTTTTGGCCGCCGAAGGCTCGAATTACCAAGTGCTGGCCAAACCCTGGTGCGTCAACTCGTTGAATGGCTGTGACGCACCTTGCCTCGGCCGCCGCATTGGCCAACAGCTCAATCACGGCTCTGCTGCCAGACTCATCCCCCGAAGGCGACTCCGTTTCAACGAGTGCTCGCGTAAAGGAAACTATCTCCGCCTGCTTTTCAAGAAACCTTTGCTGAAATCGCTGGGTCAGTGAGCTTGAAGTTTCGGATGTCATTTTTTGCTGTTGGAAGGGAGCCGCTACGATCGTTGTCCCGAGGCGGAAGTCTTTCTCACAACCCTCTCGTTGCGAACGGTCAGCGAATCAATACGAGCCAGGTTTAGGTCAAAGCCCAACCCCGGCTTTTCTGGGGCAAGGATAGTCCCCCTAGCGGTGACGGTTACGGGAGGCTCAGTTATGTCTTCCGCCCAGTAGCGCGAGCTGGCGGAAACGTCCCCGGGAAGGGTGAATCCGGCGAGCGTCGCCATCGCGATATTATGCGCGCGACCAACTCCGGACTCGAGCATGCCGCCACACCACACGGGAATATTGTTCTCCCGGCAGACCTTCTCGACACGTTTAGCTTCTGCATGACCGCCAACGCGACCGAGTTTTACATTGATGATGCGGCATGAACCCAGCCCTATGGCGTGCCGGGCATCTTCGCTTGAGTGGATGGACTCATCGAGACATACCGGTGTCTTTATCTGCTTTTGAAGTTCGGCATGGTCGAAAATGTCGTTATGCGAGAGCGGTTGCTCAAGCATCATCAGGTTGAACTGATCCAATTCCTGGAAGAGGGCCGCATCGGCAAGGGTGTAGGCCGAATTTGCGTCACCCATCAGGCGGACATCGGGGAAATTTCGGCGCACCCGCTCGATGATATTCAAATCCCATCCCGGCTTAATCTTGATCTTAATCCGTTGATATCCTGCCTTCAATTCCCGCTCGACCTTTTCCAAGAGGGCCTCGGGTGTGTTCTGAATGCCGATGGAAACTCCGCAGGGGATCTCTGCCTGAACGCCGCCGAGATGTCTCCATAAAGGCATTCGGGCTTGTTTGGCCTCCAGGTCCCAACAGGCGGTCTCAATGGTAGCCTTCGCCATCCGATGGCCTCGTACAGGCTTCATCAGAGAGAAAGCCTGAGCCGCACTTGCAAACTCTTTGCCCACAACCATCGGCGCGAGAAACTCCCTTAGCGTCGCCCATGAGCTTTCGGCCCACTCATCACTGTAGAAAGGTCCTTCGCCGGCCGTGCACTCACCCCAACCCTCGGTGCCATCCTTGTCGATGACCCGAGCCAGGACGATGCGCCTGTCCGTGGTGCGACCGAAGCTCGTCTCGAAAAAGTGGATCAATGGCTGGCGAATCTCGCGCAGCTCAATCTCTTCGATATGCATATGTTGGGGAGAAACCCTTCGAGCGGGATTATGCCTGTCGGCGAGCCAGTTTGTCAGCCTGCGCTGTTCGGCAGTGTCAGAATTAAGGGAGAATTAAGGCAGGTTGTCTTGACCTCTGTTTGCAAAGCTGGTAAAAAGCTTCACACATTCCTACCGGCAATCCTTACCCAGCTCGGTATTCCTCAAAAAAGAAACGTGCGCGGACGTTTAAAACTGAATTTTGAGAGGAATATCTATGCCTAATACTGTGTTCTCATCCACCCGACGGACTCGTCTGTCTGTTAGCCAACTTTTCACCATAGCGCTCCCTTCCTCCAGGGGTCGACGTTTAATAAGTATCTCTCTTGCATTTATTCTAGGAATCGTTCTGCCGACAACTGGGTTGTTCATTCTCTTCCCGTTGACAGTCGTGCAAGCTGACAACACCACTCAGACGCCGCCGTTCTCGCAGGATTGGACGAATGCCGGACTCATCACCGTCAACGATGACTGGTCGGGTGTCCCTGGTATCGTGGGCTTCCTCGGCGATTACACAACTTCATCGCCCACAGGCGTTGATCCGCAAACACTGCTGCAGGACATGACGACCGTGGACGTCATCGCAAACCAGAGCCTCCCTAACACGCTCTCCAACGGCGGCGTCGCTGAGTTCGATGGCATTCCCAACCCTTCAATCGCACTTAATGGTTCGGGTACGGCGGACGCGCCCAGCATCATCATCAACCTGAACACCACGGGCCTGTCGAGTATCACCGTTGCTTACAACCTCCGCGACATTGACAGCTCGATCGATAACGCCGTTCAGCAGGTTGCGCTCCAATACCGCGCAGGGAATTCAGGCAACTTCACCAACGTCCCCTCCGGCTACGTCGCCGACGCGACGAGTGGGCCAAGCTTGGCCACCTTGGTCACTCCCGTCAACGTAACACTACCTGCCGCCGCCGAGAATCAACCGCTCTTGCAGGTGCGTATCATGACAACGAACGCGGCGGGAAATGACGAGTGGGTCGGTGTCGACGATATCGCAGTAACAGGATCAACCATCACTCTCCCGACCAACCCTTCGGGCACAGGCTCGGCCAATCCGAACTCGGTGTTACCGGGCGAGTCCTCGACATTGACAGTGAATGTCACGCCTGGTGCGAACCCGACGAGTACTGGAATCGCAGTCTCTGTTGATCTTTCATCCATTGGCGGCTCGATCAGTCAGCAGTTTTTCGACGATGGCACAAACGGTGATGTCACGCCAAGTGACAACGTCTTCACGTACAACGCCACAGTTTCCATTTCCACAACGCCGGGCCCAAAAACTCTTCCCTTTACCATCACGGACGCACAGTCGCGTTCGGGCAGCGGTTCGATCAGTCTAACTGTTCAGTCACCACCGGCACCCCTTAACCACGTGGTTATTAGTCAGCTCTACGGCGCTGGCGGTAACTCGGGAGCTGCTTTCACCAACGACTACATCGAGCTGTATAACCCGACGGCTACTGCTTTCAGTTTGACAGGCTGGTCGCTGCAATACGCCTCAGCCGGCGGCACGAGTTGGACTAATAGGCAGTTTCTCGGCGGGATGATCGGACCGGGCGAGTACTACCTCGTTGGCCTTGCCTCGGGTGGCGCCACCGGCTCGCCACTCCCACCCTCAAATATTTCGGGCGTCATAAACATGAGCGCCACGACTGGGAAAATTGCACTCGTTAACAATGGAAATTTTCTGTCCGGCGGGTGTCCCGTGGGTGCTGACCCAGACATAGTTGACTTTGTCGGCTACGGAAGTGGAGCGACCTGTCGTGAGGGAGCCGCGAATGCACCCGCGCCAAGCAATACGAACGCCATCTTCAGGAACAATAACGGCAGCACGGACACCGATCAGAACGGATCTGACTTCACCGCTGCCGCGGCTAATCCGCGCCGTACCGCACCGATAGTTGAGCTTGGCCCGTGGGTAGCGAGCACCGAACCCACTAGTAATGGGACGAACGCCCCCAAAGACGCAAGCATGACTATCAACTTCAGCGAACCAGTTGATGTGGTGGGGGCCTGGTACGACATAACATGCGTCAACTCCGGGCAACACAATGACGCGACTGTGGCGTCAGCCTTTAGCTCCGAGGTATATGTGATCACTCCGAACACAAACTTCCAGTTCGGCGAACAGTGCACAGGGACTATTTTCAAAGATCAGGTTCACGACCAGGATCTGGACGACAGCGGCGCGAATACCGACACGTTGTTCGAGAATTACACCTGGTCATTCACGGTTGTCGGACCCGGTGCGGCTGCGCCTTACCCACCCAGCGTTCACTTAACGATGGGCAACCCCTCTAACGCTATGCCATTGGTGACTGAGCCGAATAACTACTTGATGGAGAAGCCGGGCTTCAGTCTCTCCTACAACAGGGACGAGGGAACGCCTAACTGGGTGAGCTGGCATCTTGACACCTCCTGGTTCGGCACCCTTGCACGCGTGGACACCTTCCGTGCCGATCCCGCGGTCCCACCAGACTGGTATCGCGTACAAGCGACTGACTATTTCAGCAGCGGCTTTGATCGCGGTCACAATACTCCCAACGCCGATCGTGACCACCAAGATCGTATTCCAATTAATCAGGAAACATTCCTGATGACGAACATGATCCCGCAAGCTCCAGATCAAAATCAGGGGCCGTGGGCTGACATGGAGAACGACCTGCGCACGATAGTATCCGGCGGTAATGAGATGTACATAGTAATGGGCGGTCATGGCGCTGGCGGAACTGGCAATAACGGTTATGCGGAGACGATTGCAAGCGGTAGGGTGACGGTCCCTAATGTCACATGGAGAGTAATCCTGGTACTGCCGACAGGCGAGGACGACGTATCGCGCACTAGTTGCGGGTCTAGAAGCATCGCGGTCATCATGCCTAACTCCAATACGTTCAACGGAAGCACGATAGGCGACGACAACTGGCAAGACTTCATAGTGTCCGTTGACCAGGTTGAGAGCTTGACTGGCTACGACTTCTTTTCAAATCTGCCGGATGCTGTGGAACACTGCGTCGAAGCCGGGACAAATGGCGTTAACCCCCCGGGAACTGCGGGCCAGTCTGTTACTACGAATGAAGACACGGCCGTGGGAATCAACCTGACGGCAGTGAGCCCGAATAACGCGCCGCTGACTTACACCATCGTGAGCGGACCCGATCATGGGGACCTCACCGGCACTGACGGCAACCGCACCTACACTCCGGATCCGAATTACTTCGGCTCTGACAGCTTTTCTTTCAAGGTCAACGATGGAACCAACGATTCAAACATCAGCACGGTTAACATTACTGTAAATTCTGTAAATGATGCGCCGGTTGGTTACAGCGACAGCCACACCACAAACTCAAACACCCCTTTGAATGTGGCAGCCCCTGGCGTCCTCGGAAATGATCAGGATGTAGAGGGCAACTCGCTGACCGCCCAGCTGGTTTCAGACGTCTCAAACGGTACGCTTGCCCTTCAAGCTGATGGTTCGTTCAATTACACGCCGGACACGGATTTTACCGGTACTGATAGCTTTACATACCGTGCTTTCGATGGAACAGACTCGTCCAATGTGACCAAGGTAACGATTACGGTAAACGACACAGTGGGGCCTTACCTTACTTCTTCGGTTGCCGTGTCGCTCATCTCGAGCTCGAACAGCAATCTGTTCAATGTTGGGCTCTCAGTGAGCGCAACTGACAACAGCGGCGACCCCGTGACAATTAACGTGGCGGTGGTTGGCGACGAGAACGACCAGACTCCCACCATCAACAACACGGTTCACTCACCCGATGCGAAAAACATTGCCCCTGGCACGCTTCGGCTTCGCGGCGAGCGCGTGGAGTCCGGTGATGGGCGCGTCTATCTCATCATCGTTACGACCACTGATTCGTCGGGGAATGTCAGCCGTAACTACCACACGGTTGTCGTACCAAAGGGCAACAGTCAGGCAAGAATAGACCAGGTGAATGCCCAGGCGGCCGCGGCTTTGAGTTACGCGCAGACTAATAACGGCGCAACGCCTCCGGGTTATTTCGTAATCGGTGACGGACCAATAATTGGTCGAAAACAATAGTTGGGTCCCTTCAGCATTACTAAACGCTCGTAAAGAAGAAGGGCTGAGACTCTCTAAGAATCTCAGCCCGTCGTGTGTATTAGTGGCGTTAGGAGGCCGGCGTTACTCAGTCGAAACCAGCTCCTGATTATTGAGCGCGGCATGCATGGTGTGCCAGGAGAGCGTAGCGCATTTCACGCGCACGGGAAACTCACGAACGCCCTCGAAGATCTTCAGGTTACCGAGACGTTCGGAAGCGTTATTTTCGTAATCTTCGCCCGTCACCATGCGATGAAAGTCACTAAAAAGCGCCTCCGCATCTCGCTTGGTTTTCCCTTTTACAGCCTGGGTCATCATGCTTGCGGCGGCCTTTGAAATCGCACAGCCGGAGCCTTCGAAACTGACCTCCTTCACGGCGTCATCTTCCAGGTTCAAATAGACAGTTAGTTGATCGCCGCAGAGTGGATTGTAACCCTCCGCTGAGTGATTCGCCGTCTCGAGCTTACGAAAGTTTCGCGGTTTCTTGTTGTGATCGAGGATCACCTGTTGGTATAGCTCGCTCAGTTCAGACATTTGCGCATTTCCGATTGCCGACTTCCGATTGCCAATTTGCTTCTTACCGGCACTAATCGGCAATTGGCAATTGGCAATTGGAAATCGGCATTAGCTGAATATTTCGATAACCTTTTCAATTGTATTCGCCAGCACATCCACTTCTTCCCTGGTGTTATAGAAGGCGAACGAAGCACGCGCCGTCGCCGGAACATTGAATCGTTGCATCACCGGCTGCGCGCAATGATGGCCGGCTCTGACCGCAATCCCCTCTTGATCCAGGATGGTGCCAATGTCGTGCGGGTGAATCTCATCAATCACGAAAGAGAGAACACACGCCTTTTCTCGCGCCGTGCCAATGATGCGAACACCTTCGATACCCGACAGCCGCTCGGTGGCGTAGCGCAACAGCTCGTGCTCATATGCAGCTGCTTCCTGGCGGCCGATGCTGTTCAGATAGTCGATCGCCGCGCCCAGACCAATCTGCGAAGCGATGGCCGGAGTTCCCGCCTCAAACTTGTTGGGAAGGTCCGCGAAGGTCGTCTTCTCAAACGTCACAGTCTTGATCATGTCTCCGCCACCCTGAAAGGGATTCATTTGTTCGAGCAACCGAGCCTTGCCATAAACCACGCCACTTCCCGTCGGGGCAAACATCTTGTGGCCCGAAAATGCGTAGAAATCGCAGTCGAGATCCTGTACGTCCACGACCATGTGCGGTGCGCTTTGCGCCCCGTCAATCAGTACCGGCACCCCATACTTGTGCGCGCTTTCAATCATCGCCTTGATGGGATTGATCGTTCCCAGCGCGTTTGAGACATGATTAACCGCAACCAGCTTCGTTCTTTCGTTTAAGAGCCCCTCATACTCGTCCAGCAGCAACTCACCGGCATCGTTCATCGGAATGACGCGCAAATGAGCACCTTTCTCCTCGCAGAGCATTTGCCAGGGGACGATGTTCGCGTGGTGTTCCATCGCGGAGATGATGATTTCATCCCCTGCCGAGATGAGTTTGCGGCCGTAACCGTGCATCACCAGGTTAATGCCTTCCGTCGCACCGCGCACAAAGATGCACTCCTTCGACTCACGTGCGTTGATGAAGCGTTTCACCGTCTCGCGTGCGCCCTCGTAGGCAGTGGTCGCTTTCTGGCTTAGGTAGTGCACGCCTCGGTGGATGTTGGAATGTTCCTGCTCCAGATACATGCTGCCGCGTTCGATTACTACCTGGGGAACTTGTGAGGACGCTGCATTATCCAGGTAGACGAGCGGTTTGCCGTTAACTGTTTGTCGGAGCACTGGGAAATCCGCCCGAATGCGCTCGACGTCCCATGTGACAGCCTGCTCGTGCTTTTCAGTTAGTGATTTTTGGATTGTTGCCATACGACAAACTTCAAGCCAGGGTAATCTGCGCCGGTTGCAACGAGCGCTGAGATGGAATTCGAAAGCAATCCTAATTCTTCGCGCGGTAGAGAATTCAGGTCTAGCCAGCTGCTGGTCTTATCCTTCAAAAACCTGACTTACTAGACAGCTGAACGCCGGCAGCATCGGCGTCGTAAGCTGATCATTGTTCGCCACAGTAGTTACCAACATGAGCTGGCCCTGTTCCAGTTGGTAAACTTCAATCGTCTGCCGATACCGATCAACTACCCAATACTCCCGCACCCCGAACTTACTGTAAGCTTGACGCTTGACTGTTCTATCGCGACGCTCGTTCTCAACTCCCGGCGAGACGATCTCGATGACTAAATCAGGTGCACCGGTAACTTTTTCGCCCGACGCTATAGCCTCGACATGCTCATTGCTCACAAAAATGATGTCCGGAATCGCGGCGTTGAAATCGTCAAAAATCACGCCCGGATTAGGCCATACCTTGGCAACAGGGTGTTCCTTCAGATGAAGTTCAAAGAGAATCAACAAGTTGGTTAGGACTCGTTGGTGAGGTAGACCGGGTGCCCGTGACACGAATACTTCTCCCTCAAAGAGTTCGTAACGGTTATCATCATCTGGCATTAAGTCCAGGTCAGCAACCTTTAGGATGGGATCGACTTTAGCGGACAACGTTACCTCCGCAATGCTTCATGCTTCCAGCCGCGCATTGATTCGATTCAATACCGCTTCATCAAGCTGGGCCCTTATCGAATCAACCTTTATCTTGCCAATCACTTCTTCTGCAAAACCGTAAGTCAGAAGATTCTTCGCCAGATCTGGATGAATACCCCGAGTCTCAAGATAAAACAGCTCGTCTTCGCCTATCTGGCCGACGGCTGCGCCGTGAGCACATTTAACGTCATCGGCAAGAATCTCCAGCTGGGGCTTGGTATCAACGCGAGCTTCGTTTGAAAGCAGCAGGTTCTTGTTCGTCTGCATCGCGTCGGTTTTCTGCGCACCGTGCCGGACAAAGATCTTACCGTTGAAAACTGCGCGTGATTTACCGTCGAGAATTCCTTTGTAGAGCTGGTGGCTCGTGCAATACGGCTGCTGGTGATCGATGACAGAATGCGTATCTGTATGTTGGTCCGAACCTACGACGTAGAGTCCGTCAACCCAGCATTCAGCACCTTCATTTGCCATTTTGACGTGGATGTCATGCCGCGAAAGCTGGGCGCCAAAGTTGATGGTAGTACTGTCGTAACTGCTGTTTGAACCCAGGTCGGCGCTGGTTGTGGCGACATGATAGGCGTCAACACTTTCACGCTGAACTTTGTATTGCTCCAGGCTCGCTCCGTCTTTCAACACGATCTCCACGACCGCGTTTGTGAAATATGCCGCATCGGTAGTGCTGGCGTAGCTCTCGATAACTGTCGCACGGCTGTTCTCTTCTGCAATGATAAGAAGGCGTGGAAAATTCGCCGGATCTGGCTCAGATGGATCGGTTATGAAGTTAAGGTGGAGCGGGAATTCGAGCTCGGTTTCTTTTCGAATCAAGATAAACGCACCGGAAGAGACAAACGCCGTGTTCAAAGCGGTGAAGGCGTTGGCGTTGTAATCAGCGCTGCGCGCCAGGTGCTCACGAATAAGTTCCCCGTACTTCGCATCGGCAATAGCTTCAGCCAACTCGATCGCAACGACTCCGACCGGCAGGCCCGCTAATGAACTAAGATCATTGCGGAGAACCCCGTTTCGGAATATCAACTGGCTGGCTTGAGCTTCAATGTAACTAAACCTTGCCAACTCAGCCGAAGTCACCAGGGCATCAGCGTCGATGGATGGCAGCGTAGGCTTGAAGTTCAGCTTACTTATGGGCGCGACGTTGGTGTATTTCCATTCTTCCTCTTTCACGGAAGGAAAGCCCAACTGTTCAAACCGATCCATCGCGCGCTCGCGCAACCGTCCAAACCACGCCGGGTCGCTCGCTGTCGTGCGTTGCTGGAGCTGCCGGAACGCCGCCTGATACTGGTTTTCCTCTTTTACTATTTGAGACGCCATTTATTAAACACTTCTTTAAACTATCGGTGCCGCGCTGACCCCACCGCCGCCAACCGACGACGTAATCCAGTCGTACCCCTTCTCCTCCAGCTCCAGGGCAAGTTCCTTCCCGCCTTCCCGCGCGATGCGGCCGCCAGCAAGCACATGTACATAATGCGGCACAATGTAATTAAGTAAACGCTGGTAGTGAGTAACGAGAATCACTGCATTCTCAGAGTTGTGCAGTTGGTTGACGCCCCCGGCGACAACCCTCAGAGCGTCTATATCGAGACCAGAATCCGTTTCATCCAGAATCGCGAGCTTCGGCTCCAGCACAGCCATCTGCAAAATCTCGTTTCGTTTCTTCTCGCCTCCGGAGAATCCTTCGTTTACCGACCGGGTCATGAAACTCGCGTCCATTTCAACTACCGTTGCCCGTTCTTTCAACAGGTCCTTAAACTCCAGTGGGTCCAATTCTTCTTCACCGAGATGCTTGCGCTTTTCGTTGTAAGCCAGCCGCAGAAACTGTGCATTGGAAACGCCGGGCACTTCGATTGGATACTGAAAAGCCATAAACACTCCTTCGCGAGCGCGCTCGTCGGGCGCCATCTCCAAAAGGTTCTTTCCTTCGTAGAGCACCTGCCCCTTCGTTACCTCGTAGGATGGATGGCCGGCCAGCACTTTGGCCAAAGTTGATTTCCCGGAACCGTTCGGACCCATGATGGCGTGAATCTCACCCTTCTTAATTGTCAGATCAATGCCCTTCAGAATCCGGTTACCATCAATGCTTGCGTGTAAATCGCGAATCTCTAACATGAAATAATTTACTCCGTAAATTCTTCGGTCACAGGTGTCGGGTGCCAAGTACCAGTGAAAGACGACTCTTCCGGCACCTGACACCCGACACCCGAAACCTGCTTTTATCCAACGCTACCCTCAAGCTTCATACCAAGCAGACGCTGAGCCTCGACCGCAAATTCCATCGGCAACTGCAGAAACACATCCTTGCAAAAGCCGTTAATGATCAAAGAGACCGCATCTTCCTGAGAGATACCGCGCTGTTGCAGATAGAACAATTGTTCCTCGCTGATTTTCGAAGTGGAGGCTTCATGCTCCACCGCCGAAGAGTTGTTCATAACCTCGATGTAGGGGAAGGTATTTGCACCGCTGTTTGAACCAATCAGCATCGAGTCGCACTGGGTGTAATTGCGCGAGTTCTCAGCCATGGGCATGACCTTCACCAGGCCGCGATAACTATTATTCGATTTGCCGGCGGCAATACCTTTCGAGATGATCGTCGAGCGCGTGTTCCTGCCGAGATGAATCATCTTCGTTCCCGTGTCGGCCTGCTGTGCGTGATTCGTCAACGCCACTGAGTAGAACTCGCCGATTGAGTTGTCTCCCAGCAGAATGCACGACGGATACTTCCAGGTAATCGCCGAACCCGTCTCAACCTGCGTCCAGGAGATCTTGGAATTGTTACCCGCGCACTTGCCCCGCTTGGTGACAAAGTTGTAAATCCCACCGCGACCTTCTTCGTCACCGGCGTACCAGTTTTGCACTGTTGAGTATTTTATTTGCGCGTCGTCTAAGGCGACGAGCTCAACCACCGCGGCATGCAGCTGGTTCTTATCAAACTTGGGCGCCGTGCATCCTTCGAGATACGAAACGTAAGAGCCCTCCTCGGCGATGATCAGAGTTCTTTCAAACTGGCCGGATTCTGAATTGTTAATCCGGAAATAAGTCGAGAGCTCCATCGGACAACGAACGCCCTTAGGGATGAAACAGAACGAACCATCGGAAAACACAGCGCTGTTAAGTGCGGCGAAGAAGTTGTCGTTCGTTGGCACCACCAAGCCCAGGTACTTGCGAACCAAATCCGGGTATTCGCGGATAGCCTCGCTGAAGGAGCAGAAGATTACGCCATGCTTCTTCAGCTTCTCTTTGTAAGTTGTGGCTACTGAAACCGAATCAAAAACAGCGTCGACGGCAACGCCGGCGAGTTGCTTTTGCTCGGTTAATGGAATGCCAAGCTTCTCAAACGTTTTCAACAGTTCCGGATCAACTTCATCCAGACTAGCTTTCATGGCCTTCTGCTTAGGAGCGCTATAATAAATCATGTCCTGATAGTCGATCTCAGGATAAGTAAGGTTGGGCCAGTGCTTAGGCTCGGTCATGGTTAACCAGTGCCGATAAGCCTTTAAGCGAAACTCCAACATCCACTCCGGCTCGTCTTTCTTGGCCGAAATGAGCCGGACGGTCTCCTCGGAGAGTCCCCGGGGAATGGTGTCGGACTCAATTTCGGTTACGAAACCGTACTTGTATTCCTGGCTGACCAGGTTTTCTGCTGTGCTCATCTTGTTTTAAATATCATGCCTTCCAAGAATTCTTTGCCCGGTGCTCTCAGGCTCTTTGTTCCGTCCGCTGCTTGGTAATCTGAATCTGGTGCAGCGTCGCATCCACGTTAGCCTCCGTGTCCAGCAACTGAGACAACGTAATTCCAGCCAATGCATTGGCAACGATCTGGTGGAGCTCGACAATCACCGGTCGTATTCCGCAATCGCCAGTATGGACGCACGCGTCTAATACACCTGCGTAGCTCTTGCAGTGTGAGTCAACCCGCTCCCCGTCAAGCACGCTAATTACCTGGTTCAGATGGATTTCGGAAGTCGGCCGAGCAAGGTGGTAGCCGCCCTTAATCCCCCGCTGCGATTGCACAAGTCCAGCTTTATTCAGAATCCACATCAGCTTCCCAGCGTTTGCGACCGAGATGCCTTCACGACCAGCAATCTGAGACAAAGTTAGCGTCTCGCCCGTTGCCTGGGCTCGCGCAAGCTGCAGCAAGCAACGCAGTCCAAATTCCTCTTGTGCCGATATCTTCATTCGAGTTGTTAATTCAGCCTTGGCTTCGTCTTCAGCTGGCTAATGCCGTACTACTGCGCCCCCCGCACCCCATGATTGTCGTTCCGGGGCAAGTCTATCTAAACCTTACTTTAAAGTCAACTTTAGTAAGCTGCTGTCCACCAACCGGATATGGGCATTTTGAGGAGGTTTGTTTACGACACGTAGCGTCGAGGTAAGTTTAGCCCGGTCTCTCAGAGGCTGGATGCATAATTTGCAGTCACACACGGTAATTTGCAGTCAGGAAGGTGGGACCCTGTCCCCGCCTCAACGTTAAGACCCACTCGGCACGGGACGGAGACTCAGGTTTGACGAATTGCGAGCCAGGAAATGAGCACCTTTGGCTGGTGAAATGAACTTGAGTTCTAGAGTAGCCAATGGATCCAAGCACAGCCCAGCACGAGCTCACTCAATCCACAGAACCATTTGCGGTAGCCAATGGATCCCAGCACTCAGCCCAGCACAAGTCATCCGCAGAATCATGGTGGCAGAAATCAGTGCAGTGGGTTTCAGCTCGTGTTGAGTGCTGGGATCCATTGGCTACCGCAAATGGTTCTGTGGGTTGGGTGGCTCCGGCTCTAGGCGATTTTTGTTTCACGTAAGAAGCGGGTACAGGGTCCGCATTCCTGACTGCAATTTACCGGAGCTTGTGCAGTGCTCGTCTTGGCTTGGGCACTTGTAGGCATGTTACAGCGTGAAGTTGAAATCGATAAAGCCGGTGAGCCCGAACCGTTTGTCAGCCACGATGGCCGGCTGAAATCGCCACAGGCGCGCCGCAAATTCGGCTGCCTGTTTCAGCACCAGCGGGCCTTCAGAACGGGAGATATCGATGACTTTGCCGTCGGTGTCTGTCGTCACATACACTCTGACCACACCCACAACTCCTTGAGACTTTGCTAGTGGCGGATACACCGGGACCACTCTCTTGGTAGCCCAATGGTTTAATGATCCAACGCTTAGGGCGTTGGAATCGGCATTCTTATCAGACTCTGCGCCGGCATTGGCAGGTTGACCCGGACCCGTGTTCTGTTGTGGAGTTTGAGGTGCCGGCGTTTCAATCTTCGGGGCTGGAGCCGAGGACGCGGCCTTTCCGGCAGCCGGCGAGCTCACCTCAGGGGACGAAAGAGACGGCATACCGCCGAGTGATGCGACCTGTTTTTGCGAGGTTGAAAGTCCCTGGCGTGCGTCCGCATACTCCCTGGCCCACTTTTCGCTGTCTTCGCCTTCCCGAGCCAGGGAGAGACGAATACCCAGGACGTCTTCGAGGAGGGCTAGTGAGTCATAGGCTTTTGAATTGTCTTTGGAGATTTCGCGTGCTTGGGCAATCATCCGTTCAAGGAAGGAGCGCAGGCGATCCAAATCGGCCAACGCTTCAGCCGGGAGCCCTGCGTCTGATACATTTATCCCGAAATACCGATACCGTGCAATATGGGCCCTGGCACCGTTCACAGCCTGGCCTGCGAGTGCAAAATGGGTACGGATTGAGCCCTCTTTCTGGGCGGTCCGTGAGCGAAATGTTTCTTCAAGCAGGGATTCCGCGCGCGTATAGTTGCCCTCTTCTAAATAGATGCTCATCAGCATTACGGACGTAACGTTATGCACAACCTCGTCAGCTGCGGTGGAACGCAGAGACTCAAGTTCCCTGACGGCGTCTTCCAGTCGGTGCGCAGCAGCAAGTGCTCGCGCCCGCTCAATGCGAATCTGGACAGCCGCGGCGGCATGAGCCTTCGCTGCGTCAGCGGATTCCTGGGCAGATACCGGAGTTGGGACGAAGGCGAGGAAGGCCAGAAGGAGTATCGGCAAGGAAATTCGTTTGCTCAGGGGATTTAGGATCAAAATTATGATTGCCTTCAATACGTTGACTCATGAAATGCAAAAAGCGAGCTTAAACGCTCGCTTTGCAGTACGTCGATCCGACGACCTATTATGTTCCTTTACACCCACCCGAGGCAAGTCCTGAGAGCTAGGGCGCAAGAGTCTAACTAGCGCGTCCCCTCACCAGGGGTCCTGAGGCTCTTCAGAATTCGCTCGCGAAAGACGCGGGCGCTGGCCTTGATGACCGCCTCGTCAAGGGTCAGCAGCCGCCGGTTTTGCATGACGATGCGGCCATTAATGATTACAGTTTGTACGCCCGAGGCTTTGGTGGCATAAACCAGGTCAGAATAAAGGTTGTAGGACGGAATCAGGTGCAACTCGTTGCGCTCCACGAGTGCCAGGTCGGCGCGCTTTCCGGTTTCAATCGACCCGATTTCTTTTTCCAGATGCAGCGCCTGCGCTCCCCGAATTGTGGCCAACTCAAGAGCTTCCTGAGCCGAGATCACCTTTGGATCACCGCTGAATACCTTGTGCAACTTGGCTGCCGTGTCCATCTCTTCCCACATGCTGAGATCGTTGTTCGAGGCCGCGCCATCAGTTCCCAACCCGACCAGCAAACCATCTCTTAACATCTGTGGCACGGGCGCCACCCCGGCTGCGAGTTTCATGTTCGATTGCGGATTGTGCACAACGCCAACTCCCAAACGCTGCAGGATACCCAGCTCGTTTGCAGTCGGCCAAACCACGTGCGCGGCGATAACACGCTGGTTAAGAAAACCGATGCGCGCAAGATATTCGATGGGACTCGTGCCCTTGGCCTTAATGCTGTCGTCCACTTCCTTCTTCGTCTCGGAGATGTGGGTCACGATGGGAGCTCCGGTGCGATCCGAGAACGCGCGCGCGGCCTTTAAGTGGTCTTCGGAAACAGTGTAAGGAGCATGAGGCGCGATCGCGGGCACGATCAGATCATGGCCCTGCCACTTCTTGACGAAGCGCTCAACGTAAGCCATCGCTTCGGCATTTGTCTTGTTGTCAGCGACGGGAAAGTCTATGACGGTCTCACCGAGAACAGCGCGCACGCCTGCCTTGGCAGTTTCGTCCGCAATTGCGTCTTCGAAGTAGTACATATCACAGTAGGTTGTCGTTCCACCGCGAACCATCTCGGCCAGACCCAGACGAGTGCCGGCGCGTACAAATTCTTCGGTAACGTTCTTAGCTTCGGCGGGAAAGATGTACTTCGTTAGCCAATCCTGCAGGTCGAGGTCGTCTGCCAACCCTCGAAACAGAACCATGGGAATGTGAGTATGCCCATTGACGAGGCCCGGAATGATTGTCTTGCCCGTCGCATCGACGGTCTGACGTCCTGCATATCTCCTGGCAATGTCAGCGTGCGAACCCACAGCCACAATACGTCCGCCCTTGACCGCGATGCCGCCATCTTCAATAAGCTGACGCGTAGCGTTCATGGTGACAATCGCGCCGCCGAGGACCACCAGGTCGACAGGCTCGCCACCTCGCCTCTGCGCGGAAGCGTCTGGCAAACAATGATTGAGAACCATGGCCAATAGAATGACGGGTACAAGCCAAAGTCGTTTTGACATGTTATGAATCTGGAAAAGGTCGACAATAATTCAAGTCGGCGATAACTCAACTAGCGCCGGAGGCGCGGCAGAAGGTAGCCAGGGGCAAGCGGCTTTGCGCGCAGCCCCTGGATCAGATCCAACAAAGACAATCGCGCCCTGAAAGGGCGCAGCAAACATCACCAAATATGGCAGCTCGTCGTATTCAGTCGCGCTCCAGTTTCCAACATCTCCAGAGAGTCAGTCTTACGAAGTTCTTTGCGCCCTTTCAGGGCGGATTGTGTTATTGATGTAACCCAGGGGCTGCGCGCCAAGCGCTTGCCCCTGGCTACCTTCTGCCGCGCCTCCGGCGCCGGTTGAATCGTTTCTCCCATCTCAGTGCTGATGAATCGCCCTCCGGTAGCTACAGAGACTGTGTGAGCCTAGGCTACTTGTGTCCCATAACTTCTTTCAGAAATCTGGCGTCGAACGCGCGCGGCAGGAGTTCCTTAATTGACACTGTCTCGCGCTGGCCCCGGAGATTAGCTAAGACGACCGTGGCATGCTTTGCGAACTCCCAAATAATCTGACGACAGGTACCACAAGGAGGCGTCAATGACTCAGTATCCGCCACGACCGCTAACTCCGTAAATTGCCGCTCGCCTTCCGATAGCGCCTTCCAGATAGCAACCCGCTCGGCACAAACCGTCAGACCGTAGCTCGCGCTTTCGACGTTGCAACCGGTGTACACCATGCCCTTTTCTGTTCTTACTGCGGCGCCCACCAGAAAGTTGGAAAAGGGTGCTACTGATTGCACACGCGCGGCAGTCGCCGTTTCTATAAGCGACCGTAAGGACTCTTCGCTCATTGTTGGCCTCCCGCCGAGGTTAGAGCGCGCGCCAACCTCTCGCGAATCTTTCCACTAATCAAATCGATGCTCACTAGATTATGACCTCCTTCCGGAATAATAACGTCTGCATAACGCTTCGAGGGCTCGACGAACTGCAAGTGCATGGGCCGCACAGTCGCAACGTATTGCTCTATGACCGACTCCACGGTCCGACCTCGCTCGGCTATGTCGCGCCGAAGCCGGCGAATGAATCGAATGTCATCCGGCGTGTCGACAAAGACCTTGATGTCCATCTGATCGAGCAGACGCGGATCGGTAAAGATCAGTATGCCCTCCACAATCACAATCGGTTTTGGCTCGACGCGTCGCGTCTCATTCATTCGAGTGTCCGTCTTGAAATCATAAAGCGGTAATTCGATCGGTTCACCAGCCTTGAGTTTGCGAATATGATATACCAGTAGCTCGTTATCCAGCGCCTCCGGGTGATCGAAGTTAGCGAGTTGGCGATAGTCCAGGGGAAGGTCTTTAAGATTACGATAGTAGGAGTCCTGTTGTATGAAAACAACTTCGCTCGCACTGACCGATTCCAGGATGCGGTTGGCCACAGTAGTTTTGCCCGACCCGGTACCTCCGCTAATGCCAATTATCATGCTAATGCTTTTCCTTAGTCCTTTCGCGCGTGCAAGTTCACAGAAACAAGTTTTAGGCCACAGACGAACGCGGATGTATTCAGATCTGAAAAGCCTTAAGCAAAACTGTTAGAGTTCCTGTTCTGATCCGCGTTTATCTGTGTAAATCCGTGGCTAATTCTTTCGTGTTAAGTGAGTCGGTCGATGATGTGACGCAGCAGTAGACTAAAAGTAGCTCTCACCCTGTTCCCAATCTCCATCACTTCCTCGTGATTGATTGGTCCGTCGCTAATTCCAGCAGCCATGTTAGTGATGCACGAAATACCCAGAACTCTCATTCCCATGTGACGCGCTACGATTGCTTCCGGCACAGTGCTCATGCCAATTGCGTCGGCGCCAAATGAGCGCAACATGTGGATTTCCGCGGGCGTCTCGTAATTTGGACCGGAAAGGGCGGCATAGATGCCACGTCTTACTTCAATGCCCAACACATTTGCTTCTTCGACCACGGTTTCCTGGAGGTCGCGAGAATAGACTTCAGTCATGTCAGGAAACCGCGGCCCGAAGCGCTCGTCGTTAGGGCCGCGCAACGGATTCACACCCATCAAGTTTAAATGATCGCTGATTATCATGAGGGTACCTTCGCTCAATTGAACATTGATGCCCCCCGCGGCATTGGTCAACAAAAGCGTTTCAATCCCCAGCAGCTTGAACGTTCGAATGGGAAAGGTAACTTCCTCCAACGAGTAGCCCTCATAGAAGTGCACTCGTCCCTGCATGGCAATGACGGGAACTGGTCCAACCTTACCGATAACCAGACTGCCGGCGTGTCCGGCAACTGTGGAAGACGCGAAGCCCGGAATCTCGGCGTAAGGAATGCGCACCGCTTCTTCAAACTCGTCTGCGAAGCCCCCCAGTCCGCTACCCAGGACGACTGCTATCCGCCCGTCGAGAGTTGTGCGGGCGCGAATAGTGCGCACCGCTTGTTCGGCGCGCGCATAAAGACTGGAAGCTGCTGAACCTTCAAGCATTTTTTCTTAGGTTAACTAGTCGCGATAAAGTCTCGCAGAGAAAGTGAGGAAGACCGCATCCCAACTTTTTCCTGGCGGACCATATCGTTGAAATTACCAGCATCAGTTCCCATTGCCGGCACACATCTAATTCACACCTATCTTCAGATAGGTGACGACGGTGAACGCAAATTCCCGGAACCGTTTCCACGGTTTGCAGCGGCGCCGGAGAAACCGTTCAAAACGGTTCAAAGGGTTAACGAACGTTCCCAACACCCAGCTAAAGCAGGGTGTGGCTGAGAATTCGCTAGCGAAGCCCTTGTTTGCAGGCCACTCGTTTCTCGGTGTTCTCATCGCTCTTTTTGATAAGGGATGCCGATCGCTTTTGGCGGTCGGGATGACCCAATGAATCCCGCCAGGACAATAATGGTCAGCAGGTACGGCACCATATGTATGAATTGAACGGGGATGTCTTCGCCCGAGGGGAGTTTGACGACTCCCTGCATCTGGATCGTCACCGCTTCAGTCAAACCGAACAACAGACACGCAAGCATTGTTTGCACCGGTCGCCACTTACCAAAAATCAATGCAGCCAGCGCAATGAAACCTCTGCCGGAGGTCATGTTGCGGGTAAACAGAGACGACTGACCAATCGAAATGTAGGCGCCAGCGACTCCTGCAAGCACGCCCGACAACAACACACCCACATAACGCATACGCGCAACACGCACGCCAGCGGCGTCGGCGGCCTCCGGATTTTCACCGACCGAACGAAGTCGTAATCCGAAAGGTGTCTTATACAAGGCGTACCAAGTAGCCAGAGTGATGAGTATCAGGACAAAAGCGATGGCCATTGGTGTCAAAGCGATCAGATTCTCCTTGGGAATCTGGGGAGTCGAGCCCGACGATAGAAAGAAGGCGCCGCTCAGAAAAGCAGGCATGCCGATCATCAAGATATTAATCGCCGTGCCAGTCACAACCTGATCCGCTTTGTAGTTAATGCAAGCAACCGCATGAATCAAGGCAATCACCAGTCCCGCTGCCATCCCCGCCAACACGCCTACAAACGGATTGCCGACTGCATGTGTCACCGACGCAGCTGCAAAGGCTCCGGCAAGCATCATTCCTTCCAGCGCAATGTTGATAACCCCCGACCGTTCAGAAAACATTCCGCCCAGTGCCGCCAATATTAAGGGAGTTGATAGTCGTATAGTCGACCAGATCAGCGCGATGGAGAAGATTTCCGTCATCGATTTAAACCTTTGAGCGCTTTAGCAAACCAAACTTCGCAAACGGACCACGGAAGAAAGCTTCCGCCGCCACAAACAGGATTATCGTGCCCTGCAACACTTGAACGATGTCCTTGGTTACATGTTCGGTAAAGGCGTCGACGGGGATGCCGCCGCGTTGAAGAATCGCAAAGAGCAGAGCCGATATGATTACACCCACCGGATGGTTCCGACCGAGGAGGGCTACGGCGATCCCAGTAAAGCCGTAGTTATCAGAGAAGCCATCGTAGTAGCGATAACGATAACCAAGCACTTCATTGATCCCGACCATTCCCGCGAGGGCTCCGGAGATCGTCATGGCCACGATGATCTGCTTACGGACCGAGATGCCACCATACTCGGCGGCACTGGGATTTGTGCCTGTGGCCCGCAGTTCGTAGCCCCATTTCGTTCGCCATAGAAAAATATAAACCAACCCGCAGCAAATCAGCGCCAGCACAAACGCCAGGTTCAGAGGAATAAACTCAGGTAGGCCCGGAATGAACCCGCCCAAGCGCGCGATATGTGCCCCTTCTCCGATCGGCACGGTCTGCATGATGGGATCGCCCGGGCTCTTGTAGTGATATTGCGTAAAGTAACTCAGGAGGGCGACGGCGATGAAGTTCAACATGATCGTGTTAATAACTTCGTGAGATCCAAACCTGGCCTTCAAAACTCCGGGAATTGCTCCCCACATTCCGCCACCTAGAATCGCGGCTATGAAACACATAGGAATCAAAAGCCACGGGGAGAGACCCGCGAATGTAATTCCCACCCATGCTGTCGCAAATGCTCCAATGTATAGCTGGCCTTCGGCTCCGATGTTTAGCAAGCCGCAACGAAAAGCAACTAGGACGGCCAGACCGGTGAAAATAAGTGGCGTGGCGTAGAAAAGCGTGTAGCCGATGCCCACGGGCCAAGAGAAAGCGCTACCAAAAAGCAGGCCATACGCCTGCAGGGGGTTGTCGCCAATAACGAGGATTAGAATGCCCCCAACAAAAAAAGCGGCGACGACGGCGATCAAGGGAAAGATCAGTTCGCGAAAAAGACTCATGGATTTTTGATTTGCGATTTTTGATTTGCGATTTTCAAGCTTTAAAGCGTGTACTGCTCCTCAACCAAACCTCTTCGGGATCTCTGGATTCTAGTTCTGAGAACTGCAATCGAAAATCAAAAATCCAAAATCAAAAATCTCCTTAGTGTCCGCGTGTCATCAGCAGGCCGATCTCTGCGATGGTCGCGACCCTCGGGTCAACTTCACCGACGATGCGTCCTTCATGAATGATCAGCAAACGATCGGAGAGTGACGTGACCTCTTCAAGCTCGGCTGACACCAGTAGCACCGCACAGCCCGAATCACGCAGGCCAACCAGCTTGCGATGAATAAACTCGATGGCCCCGATATCAACGCCTCGAGTTGGCTGCGAGACCAGCAGGAGCTTCGGATCAACTTTGAATTCCCTGCCGATGATCAGTTTTTGCTGGTTGCCGCCGGAGAGGGCACGCGCGGGAAGATCCGGATTCGCGGGGCGGACGTCAAAGCCCTCGATGATTTCCACTGCGCGCCTGCGAATAGCGCCGTTGTCCAGGAACGTGCCAGCGTAAGCAACGATAGGATGACGATAATGGACGCCGAGAATCGAATTCTCGGCGAGATCGAATTCGAGCAACAAACCACGGCGATGTCGATCCTCCGGGATATGAGCAATCCCCAACTCTCGCCGCAGTCGCGCACCTTCCCGCGTGATGTCTCGATCTTCAACTCGGATCTCACCGGAAAGCTGCGAGGGGCTTAGTAGGCCGGCCAAAGCTTCCATCAGCTCCGTTTGGCCGTTCCCCTCAACCCCAGCGATGCCCAAAATCTCGCCCTTGCGAACTTCAAACGAAACGTCCTTGACCGAGTTAGCCCCACCCCTGTCCGTAACTGAGAGGTTCCGAACACTCAACTCGGCATTTCCTGTTTTGGCGGGCGTCTTTTCGACGCGTAAGAGAACTTCACGACCCACCATCAATCGCGCCAGTTCAGCGGCGTTGGTTGCTTTTGTTTGTAAACGTCCTACAACGCGACCGTCGCGCATCACGGTCACCTCATCAGAAATTGCGAGAACTTCAGTCAGCTTGTGGGTGATTATTACTACCGTCTTTCCCTGCTCACGCATTCGTCGCAGAATGGAGAAGAACTCTTCGACTTCCTGCGGAGTTAAGACGGCAGTGGGCTCGTCGAGAATGAGCAAACGAGCGTGTCGATAGAGGGCCTTGAGGAGTTCGACGCGCTGTTGCTGGCCGACTGAAAGGTGCTCGATGACAGCGTGCGGGTTAACGGCCAGCTTGAATTCTTCCGAGAGCCGGCGAATCTCAACATCTGCTTTGGCAAAGTCTAGTGCAATTCCACTGCCAGGTTCAGCGCCCAGGACAATGTTCTCGGCCACAGTCATCGTGTCGACCAGCATAAAGTGTTGGTGGACCATACCAATTCCCACGGCGATAGCATCGTGAGGGGTTCCGATGTCGTGCACTTTGCCATCAACCAGGATTTCACCTTCATCCGCTTTGTAAAATCCATAAGCAATGCGCATCGCCGTGGATTTTCCCGCGCCATTTTCACCCACAATGGCATGGATCGTCCCCGGCTTAACGACGATGTTAACCTTGTCGTTCGCCAGCACGGCACCGAACCGCTTGGTGATGTTTCTTAATTCAAGCAATGGTCTTTGGTCTTTGGCTTTTGGTCTTTGGTTCCCTGATCAGGAGTCCGACCGTTTTATTCTATAAGTGCCAATTG
This sequence comes from Pyrinomonadaceae bacterium, assembly GCA_013811945.1. Classification (GTDB taxonomy): domain Bacteria; phylum Acidobacteriota; class Blastocatellia; order Pyrinomonadales; family Pyrinomonadaceae; genus PSRF01. The sequence continues at coordinate 25,810 of JACCUI010000111.1, forward strand.
AACGCAAGTAGGCGTTGAGTTTAGGCGTCAACTCCTTAATGATTGGAAGCAGGTCGTTAACCTCCTTCTCCGTTAAAAGCTTTCTCTTGTATGATCTGCGTAGCCAGTGCTGTGTTTCATATAGAGATCCGCGCGCGATTCTCAGAAAGCGTCGCAGATCCGGATCGGTTCCTCGGCCGCTACCCTCTGCAATATTCGCACCTATGCTGTCGGCGGCTCGTATTAATTGTTTGCCCACTGTGTCTTTGGCGAGGAAATCCCACCTGATAACGATCCTCCAGATACGATCCGATAGTTTCTCAGATAACTTGTAGACTTGCAGCTTCTCAAAATTTGTTCTTTCCATGGGTGAGGCCTCCGGATTAAGTTTTGATAATGCCGTTAGATAAGTTCGTGATCAAAGAACAAAAAAACAAAGACCAAAGGCCAAAGACCCGATCTATTTCATCATCGCATCAGAAACTTTAATTTCGCCCGAGATGATCTTCTTCCTTGCTTCTTCGGCTTGCTTGATCGCTTCTTCCGGGATCAGCTCCTTGTTGTTTTCATCCATCGCATAGGCGATTCCATCCTTGTCAAGTCCGTAAACATGGAATCCGGCTTTGAATTGCCCGTTCACGACGTCTTTGATGATCTCATAAACAGCATTGTCGACGCGTTTCACCATGCTCGTCAGCACAAAGCCTGGCTTAACCATGTTCTGATTTGAGTCCACGCCAATGACGAAGTGGGTGGCACGTCCGTTTAGCATTCCCTGCTGCTCGACGGCGTCAAAAGCCCCCAAGCCTGAATTGCCCGCCGCAGTGAAGATCACGTCCGCACCTTTGCTGATTTGCGCCAGGGCGATTTCCTTGCCCTTGCCCGGATTATTCCAGGCCGCATCGGTAACGCCGACGTAATTTGGTATCACGCGAATGTTGGGATTAACTGCGCGGGCGCCTTCTTCATATCCTTCCTTGAAACGATGAATCAGACCAATGTCCATCCCCCCCAGGAAACCAATCGTACCCGTCCTAGTCGTTCTGGCCGCCAGCATACCCACCAGATATGAGCCTTCGTGCTCTTTAAAAACCAGCGATGCTACATTGGGAAGACTACTGACACCATCAACTATTGCGAACCGGATATTGGGATAGTCCCTGGCAACCAGCTCGATGATCGGTGTTTGGGCGAAGCCGACTCCAACAATCAGATCATAACCGCGCTCTGCAAACGCGCGCATGGCCGGCTCGATTGAGGTGGGATTACCCGGTTCAATATCCCGCAGCACAATGCCGAGCGCGGGCTTGTCGCAACTCTTACCATCGGGCCACTTGCCGGTTTCCGCACACCTGGCCCCGGCCCATGCCGCCGCATTAAACGAGCGGTCATCCTTGCCACCGATGTCAAAAACAATCCCCACACGGATTTTCGACTTATCATCGGCACCGTAATCCTCGCGATTACAACCAGAGACGAATAAAGCGAAGAGACATACTAAGAGCAACACAAACACAAGGTATGACTTCATTCGACTACTTCCTTGACAAGTGTTGGCAGGTCCCGCTTAAATTCGTCACCAACCTGGTACGCCGCCTGAATCCGACTGACAGTTTCACGGGCTCTGGACTCATCGCGGCTATATACCATTCCCAGCGTTTGCCCGGCAGTGACCTGGTCGCCAATTTTTATCTCCGAGATATACCCCACGGTCGCGTCTATCTTGTCGTCGATTCGTACGCGTCCACCACCGAGTGCTGCAATAGCATGTCCGATTTCGGAGGTCTCAACAGCTGTGATGTAGCCAGGGCGCCGAGATTCTACAATAAAGGATTCGCTCACCAAAGGAAGAACCCCGCGCGGATCATCACAAACACGCGGATCACCGCCCTGCGCCGCGACATTCTGCCGAAAACGCTCGAGGGCCTCGCCTGATTCGAGTGCCCGCTGCAAACGTTGCCGAGCCTCGTCAAGTGAATCGTCGACGTGGGCCAGCACCAGCATCTGGGCTGACAGCTCCAAGGAGAGATCGAACACTGGCTGCGCAGCGGGGGCGAACTCGCCTCGTAGTATCTCAATACACTCTTTTACTTCAATCGAATTCCCAACGGCGCATCCGAGCGGTTGGTTCATATCCGTCAAAAGTGCCCGGGTGCGAATTCCGCACGAGTTACCAGTTTTAACGAGCGCCTGTGCTAGTGTGCGGGCCCGTTCCTCCTCCCGCATGAATGCACCCGAACCAACCTTCACGTCTATCACCATTGCCTCCAGGCCTGCCGCTCCCTTTTTGGAAATTATTGACGCCACAATCAGCGGAATTGCTTCGACCGTAGCGGTAGCATCTCGCAGGGCGTACATCTTCTTATCGGCGGGCGCAAGTTCCGCGGTCTGACCAGCCATCGCATAACCTACCTGCTCCAGGACGTTTTGAAACTCACTCGCCGAAAGGCTGACTCGATATCCGGGAATTGATTCCAGTTTATCGAGCGTGCCGCCGGTATGCCCCAGCCCGCGACCAGAGATCATCGGTACACAGACCCCGCAGGCGGCCACGAGAGGAGCTATTACCAGCGAGGTCTTATCACCGACACCTCCGGTGGAATGCTTATCAACTTTTGGTTTGGCAATACCGGAGAAGTCCAGGATGCTCCCCGATTGCAGCATCGCCTCTGTCAGAGACTGCTGCTCAGCCTCATTCATGCCGTTCAGGTAGATGGCCATGAGCAACGCGCTAGTCTGGTAGTCGGCGATTTGGCCGTGCGTGACCCCGTCGACGAAGAAGTTGATCTCCGCCGGTAGTAGCTGTTCGCGGTCGCGCTTTTTACGAATAATGTCCTGCGGTCTCAATTGGCCCTCTCAACTCCCCCGTACTTCGGCGCTCATTAACACTACAGCCTGGGCCTTAACGGCCAGACCCTGGCCCACTGTACCTATTCCCTCACCCGTCTTCGCCTTCACACTGACACAGTCAATTTCGACACCCAGTGTTTCAGCGATGTTCTCGCGCATTGAGAGCACATAAGGTCTGAGCTTCGGCTGCTCGAGCATAACAGTCGCATCAACGTTGACTATGAGGAGACCTCGCTCCTGGGCCAACCACATCACGCGCGAGAGGAGCTGTAGGCTGTTCGCATCTTTCCACTGTGGGTCTCGATCGGAAAAGTGTACGCCCAGATCACCTTCGCAAAGCGCACCCAGAATGGCATCAGCAATAGCGTGCAATAGCGCATCGGCATCCGAGTGGCCCTCAGCTCCGCGGGCGGTCGGAATGTGCACACCTCCTAAGACAAGCGGCCGGCCGTTAACCAAACGGTGTGTGTCATTCCCGATGCCGATGCGAAACATAAAGTCGATCTCTGAACTTTGATCTTTGATCTTTGATCTTTGGGCTTTGGGCTTTGGTTTTGGCTCGAATCCAAACTCTCGAACTGATCAAAAAGCCGCTAAGGGTTGCCCTTGAAGTGGGCGGAGCGGCAAGCTTAGCGACACCGCTTTAGATTGCTTGCGAATTGGTGCCGCAGAGTAATCAAAGCGTCGCTTTCCAGCCCCGCAGGCCTGCCCCTCTGGGTCTCCCGGACTCTCTCGGGCGCACTCCAAAGGCTGGAATGTAAGGGACGACAAAGCTCAAAGACCTAAGACCAGCTTTCCAGCTCGTTCAGAATCGCTTCCCCAACCACCAAATCTTCCTGGTTGGTGATCTTAATATTCCGCGAACTCCCTTCTACGATTGTCACCTTCACACCCAGTCGTTCGACGAGTGCGCTCTCGTCTGTCAGATCAGGATCCAAGACGTCGGCCTGCTCGTAGGCCCGTCGTAACAATTCAAAGCGAAAACATTGTGGCGTCAGTGAGCGTCGCAAAACTTTTCGAGGCAGTGTCCTGGCAACAATCCCATTGCTAACCTCCTTTATCGTATCGGTCACCGCCGCGGTCAGGATTGCCGCCTCGTTCGCTTCTGCCGCCTTAACGGTCTTGGTAATTTCGTCAGAGGTCACAAAGGGACGCACCCCGTCGTGTACCGCAATGATTTCAGTAGCTGAACGAACCGCGAGCAGTCCCCTTAGAACAGACTCGGCCCGAGTGGTTCCTCCCGGAACAATCTGCGAAAGCTTCCGCAACCTGTGCTTTTCCGCAATGGCGAGAAAGCCGGCTGTGTCCGGAGCTGGTAAAACTAGAATGATTTCCTGAATGGCATCACACAGCTCGAAGGACCTGAGCGTGTGGATAATGATCGGTGTGCCCGCGAGTTCCAGAAACTGCTTGGCCCGGTTGCCGCCCATCCGAGTGCCCTGTCCGGCAGCAGCAATGATTGCGACATTCATAGAAAAGTGACAGGTAACAAGTAACAAGTGACAAGAACGACCATGCGATCCTGTCACTTGTCAGTTATCACTTGTCACTATGATCTACTCCATTACCGGTTCGCCATCAGTGATAGGTACCGGAGCCGGACCGCTTCTCGGGTCACGCTGCGGGCGGCGCGCGGTTCCATTCGTGCGATGCTCACCATTGCCATTCTCGGCCTCTTCCCAAAGACGGCCAAAGATCATTTTGCCGGCAGTAGTCTGAAGCACACTGGTAACGGCAATGTCGGCATTCTTCCCGATTAATCTCCGCGCGTTGTCGACAACGACCATCGTGCCGTCATCAAGATACGCCACACCCTGGTTGTATTCCTTGCCCTCTTTCAAAATGAAGACGCGCATGGCCTCGCCGGGTAGCACTACCGGCTTCAACGCATTCGCAAGCTCGTTGATATTTAGCACGCTGACGCCGCGTAGTTGCGAAACTTTGTTTAGATTGAAATCGTTCGTCACGATGACCGCATCTAGTTGTTTGCCGAGTTCAATCAGCTTCAGGTCAACTTCGCGCACCGAGGGAAAGTCTGTTTCTACAATCTGAATGTCCAGCGAACTGTTGTTTTGCAGGCGGTTGAGCATATCCAACCCACGACGACCACGTTGTCGCTTTGATGAATCCGGGGAATCGGCGACTTGTTGGAGCTCCCGAAGAATGAACTGCGGGATTATCAACGAGCCGGTAAGAAAACCTGTTTCCGCGACGTCGGCTATGCGTCCGTCGATGATTACTGATGTGTCCAGGATTTTTAAATCACGGCGGGAAGCCTTGTCAGTGAGGATGCCGCCCAATGCGGACAGTTCAAGATAATCGCCCTTGGCAGCACCCACCATCAGCCCAACGTAGGCCATGAAGAAGGTCAACGCCAATGTCACGAAGGTCTTGACTTCGGGAGCCACGGCCATTGATTCCTGTCTGCTGATCAAAGATCCGATCAGGAAAGCGCCAATGATTCCCATGATCGAACCAATAGCCGCTCCAATCAAAGTCTTTAGTGATGCACGTCGGATTCGGAGTTCGAAAAGTATGATACAAATCGCGATCAAAGCGCCTACGAGCGCAGAAATCCACCGGTCACGCGCAATTGGGCGCAGCACGTAACCTGCTGCTACTAGAATGGCGGTAAAAACTAGTCGTATGATAACGACGTCGGCATGCATGGCAGCCGCAATCCTATCACGGTCTGAACTACCAGTCACCAAAACCTTTTGGAACTAAGCGTTTTGGCGCTGTTCCTTCAGGTATTTGACTAACCCTGCTAACCCGTCATTTATTCACTGCTTCCGTCCGATAGCGAACAGGCTTGCCGAAGTGCGCACGTACATCACTCCTTCCGACAAAGCTGGGGTGGCCATCAGCAGCTCTCCCATCGAGTTCGTTGCGACGTGAGTGAATTTATGGCCGGCGGCGATGACAAGGATGTCCCCGTCTTCGTTCGATAGGTAGAGCTTACCGTCAGATGCTACCGGTGATCCGCTGAAGCCGCTGCCCACCACTGGCAGTCTCTGACGATAGAGTTCCTCGCCGTTCCGCAAGTTGTAAGCGTCGAGGAGGCCGTTGTTGGCGAGCACGTAGAGAATGCCGTTATAGATTAGGGGCGTCGGCATGTAGGATCCGCGACCCGTTTTGCTCCAAGCGACGGCCTCGCTATCCGCCTTGCCCTCAGGCAAAGTAAGGTCTCCTCGAACACCAGCCCGCACCACAAAAATGGGACGCTCCGGTGCTCGGCCACTGACGACGACGAACATGTCATCGGTAAAGATGGGGGTCGGGGCAGTGATCTTCGAGCTCCGCCCGAGTCGCCACAACTCCTTCCCTGTGCGAGGGTCATAACCGCGGATGTAATTGGACGCGTTTGTCACCAGTTCCGGGCCTGCTGATGTTATTGCAACGGTCGGTGTTCCCCATGATGGAAGCTCATCGCGCTCAGTCTTCCACACCGTCTTGCCGGTGTCAGCATCCAGGGCCAAAATGAATGAATCGTCTTGGGTGTCGCACTGGAGAATGACGAGATCGCTCCAGATGATGGGCGAGCTGGCTGAGCCCCATTCATACGTCGGAATGTCATAGGCGCCAAAGTTGAGTCGGCCCAGGTCGACCTTCCATAGAAAACGCCCTTTGACATCGTAAGCATGGACACCTTGCGACCCGAACCACGCCACGACTATGCGACCGTCAGTAGCAGGAGTGGAGTTGGCATAGGTCGACTTGATGTGGCGCTTGTCGACGGGTACGCCCTGGTGGGCGGTGCGCTCCCACAAGGTTTTGCCGGTTCGTTTGTCGAGCGCGTAAATCATCCAGCGGTGGCTCGAGCGATCTTTGGATGCATCGCCGTCGCCATACAGACCGGGGCGGAAGGTCGCGTTGGGGTCACTACTGGAAGCGCTGGTTACGAAGATTCGATGTCCCCAGACTACCGGGCTGGAGTGTGCGAGCCCTGGAATCGGCGTGCGCCAGAGAATGTTCTCTCCCGTCTTGCCGTTCCACCGATCGGGCAGATTCTGCCGCTCGGCTACACCTGAAGCCTGCGGTCCGCGGAATGAAGGCCAACTCCCAATGGGGGAGTGCGGATCAGGACGAACGGGCGGCCGGGCGCTGGCTGTCCTAACGACGCGCCGCGAAACCGTGGTTTTTACCTCTCCAGCAGGCGACCAAGTGCTGCGGTCCAGAATCATTCGTCGTGGCGTGCACTCATCAGAGACGAGGTCGAAGTTGACGTGCCTACCGTCAATCCGCAGCCTATACCGCCCGGTTCCTTCACAACCTTTCGGGCCGCCCGACGTCGACAGCTCGATCTCATCGTCCTTGTTTTTCCAGGTGCCTGTTAAGGTGGGCCAGCGGTCGCCCTTCACTGTGAATGTGCCGCCGGAATCGAACTGCGCGACAAAGACGCCAAACGTCAACGGATGAGAAGGGACCTGCACATCCGTCTGCTGGATAGCGACTGCTGGTCGTGAGGCGCTGGTGGCCACAATTCCGGTCGCGAGCACTAGCAGCCAAAGCCTTTTGCAATTTATCTTTCTCATAAGCATCGACACCTTCGCTCTAACCGATAAACGAAGCGCGGGGTTAGGAGGCTACCTCAAAGCGCTTCTAGATGAGCGCGTCCTTAAGAGGTGATCTCTAAGAATTGCTCGATCTTGGCGCTGATGCCCGGCGGTGTCAGACAGCGTAGCTACTCGCCGTTCTGACAGGGACACCTTACGGTTTCCGCTATCTAATCTCAGCCATTGATTATATTTTCTTCGCAAAATTTTAATCGGGTTGGCACCACCCTCTTCTTGACCTGGAATATTGATACGCAGGTAAGGCGTTTGCATGTCATCCATTGGTCTAGCCACAATGATGAATGCAGAGCGAGCCTTCTGTTTTCCACAACGACTGTCACCGCCTCTGGCCGCTCCGGCTTCAAGTGCTGCCATCAGGCGATCGGCTAAGCGCATCTCGCCATTCTTTAAATCAGCCTCGAACGCCGAAAGAGCATCGCTGACGACTTCCGGACCCGTGAGAGTATTACCCTGAACGGAAACCCCATAGCCTTGAGCCGAGCTCTTCCAACCGTCGGTGTCCGTCCCAGTGTAAGTCGCCGTTTTGTTCTCGAAACCAAGAGCCGCAATTCCATACTGCTGCAGGGAGAAGTTGAGATCAAACTCAGGGTTAGTGATTGCACGAATGGCATCCTGGGGGCTCGCTCCTTCAAGCAGCATCTTAATTCCCACTTTCTTCGCGGCCATGTTACTCATCGCTTGCGCAACGATAACGCCATTACCGGGGCGATACCAGCAATACCAAACACGAAGTCGGTGCAAGAGGCTCCGGCGATGCCAACCTCTCTTGTCTTCGGATTCACGGCTGTGATCGACCAGGTAGCCATAGCAAGGCGCGGGAGTGACAGCAGAAGAGAGATTACGACACTGGGGATAAAAGCTCTTTGGAATTTCACAATACACTTCATGCTAACCATTCTATCAAGCGTTGGTGGCCTGGTAATGATCAAGAGACCGCGCGCACGATGCCAAGCAAGGCCGCCCCCACTTATGTCCCCACGTTCATGCGCCTGAGCTTTCCCGACATATGAGGTCAGCACAACCTTCCGCGTAACTAATTCTTGGTTCCTTTAGCTAGACGAAGTTGTCGCGTTAGCCACGCGCGTCGATCATCGCGTGCCGCTTCGACTTGCAATTCGTGTTTGCCGTCGTACCGCTTGATCTGTTTCGGCCTGCTGGCCGCATCGAAGAAAGCTATAGCCGCCTCCTTTTTGATGTGTTCGTCCGAGTTTGCAAATTGAAACAGGAGAGTTGCCGGCCCGGCGTGGGTAATTTGTGTGATCGGGTCTATCGGTTTCAGCGCCCGCCGGTAAGCTTCCTTGTCAGTGGCGGGGAGGGCCTCCAACCAGTAGTCGAGTGACCAGTTGCTGAAGCTGCCGATGCCGGCGATCAGGACATAAGCCTTCACGCGCTTGTCCACGCCCGCGGTAATTGCGCCGTACATAGCGCCGTAGTCGTGACCGACATAGCCAATGCGCTTCCGATCAACTCCAGGCTGTGAGAGCAATAAGTCCAGAGCCCTGCGGACTTCGATGGTTTCATCTATAACGCGCCGGCGATCCGTCTTGGCGTCGGCGGGCGGCACAGCCCAGGGGAAGTAGCCTTGGATCAACAGGGACGTTGTTCCTTGTTTGGCTAGCGAAACGGCTTCGTTGAGGAATTGATCGCGGTTCCCGTTCGGTCTGCCATACCAGTGGAAGAAGAGCACGCCGGCGAAAGGCCCTTTGCCTCAAGGCTGGACTAGGTAAGCCTTGACGCGCCCGCGCTGCTGAGTAGAGGCGGCGTAGTTGAGATCACGGATGGTGACGCCTTCTTGCTCCTTCGCGGACTCCTCCTTGAGGTCGAAGCCGATGGATCGTTCGTAGTCGAAGAGCCTCGCGGATTCGTCATCCAACCTCTGGGCGAGAGACGATGCTGCGGGCTGAGAAAGAGTTACTAGGAAGGCGCCAAAAAGAAACAAGACTCCTACCCGTTGACTGAATTGTGCGGTATTCATGGTTCCTCCATCAATATTACAAGGCCAGCGCTGGGATTGAACCGCACCTAACATTGCTCATGCTTGGGGCGTCTGTGGGCCGATGCTAGCAGAGCGCAGAGCCGAAAGGACGAGCTATTCCCGCTCCCAAGAACCAGACCTTAGCGACGGGGCTCGAATTGAGCCGGAAGGTCGTGGCCATGTGGAGCACGCCCCAAGATCAGAATCGCGGAGGCAAATAAGGCGTAAAGGGGCTTGATGGCATACGACTTTCTAAATCCCGTAGGCGGCTAACCCTCGCGACCCAAACCTACTTAGGCTTTTGAAAGCACATTCTTAGTGACGCTTCAACAATTCTTTTATAGGCTTTTGACGCATCTAAGTACCTTCAACCTCACTAGAAACTCACGCTGCCGGAATCAATTTGTAACCGAGGGCAAGTGCTTGTTTTTGCATGGCTTTGACCTTGCGCTCTTTGAATTTCTGGTTGTAGGTCTGTTCACCGATTTCTACGTAGGTGGT
>JACCUI010000244.1 GCA_013811945.1 Pyrinomonadaceae bacterium
TGGACCTCTCTAATGTGAACTATCAGCCGATCTCAAACGATCTTTGGGCCCAGGAATTGAGGACCGGCAAACTCCAACTCATCACACTCGGTAAGGGTCGAATTGGCGAAGAGAGACTTGAGGACTATGTAGTTAGTGGCCTGGTAGATTTCAATGATGTTTCCTACGGCGACAATGCTGACCTGCTGTATGACTTGGCTTCTCAAGTTGTGCATCACTTTCGATCCTATCTAAGTGAAGACGACGCAGGAAGAATCTTGCAAGTGTACCAGCGAGAGGTTGCGCGTTTGCTGCACGCGCAGATGCAGGAGCACTACTGGGAAGAAAAGGTGGATTACGAGGTGCGGATCAGTAAAGGCTTCTCTCAGTTGAAGTCGAGAGCGTTTATACGCATTGCAGGTGAGCCTGTGCTGGATCACCGGCATTCACCTCCAGACAAAAGCAATATGGCCCGCTACCTCTTTGGTGGCTTCAAGCGCAGCCTCTACGCAGAAGAGAGATTCAACTCAGATTCGGAACGCAAACTGTCCGTGATCCTCGAGCGGGAAGCGACCCGTTGGTTCAAACCCGCCAGGGGCCAGTTCCGAATCTATTACAGGTGGGGTTCTGACCACCCTGAATACCAGCCGGACTTTGTTGCCGAAACGGACGACACGATCTACATGCTGGAACCGAAAGCAAAGAATGAGATGGACGATCCTCAGGTCCTTGCCAAGAGCGAGGTGGCAATTACCTGGTGCAAACACGCGAGCGAGAACGCGGCGAAGCACGGTGGTAAGGCGTGGAAGTATCTCCTCATTCCGCATGATGCGATTTCGGAAAACATGACGATCAACGGACTGGCGGATCGGTTCACCGTTTCATAACGGAAATTCTTTGTTATCAGTAGGTGAGCCTCAACTCTCAGATGTTCGCCGGAGAAAGCTTATTTAGGTCGAAGCAACGCTTCTGCGGCTGGACTTCAGACCAACAATGACGACCATAGAGCTGCTTGCAGAGAAACGGATAGTTCCCACGATGACCGCCTGGTATCTCTCTGATCTCGGGGAAGCGCGCGGCAAACAGGAACTATTCACCAAACAATCACCGCAGCGGCTCAAGGTATTGCGCGAGCACGCGCTCATCGAGAGTGCAATCTCTTCCAACCGTATTGAGGGGGTAACGGTCGATCAGTCTCGCGTCAAAGCAGTTGTACTGGGTAAATCTCTGCTGCGTGATCGAGACGAACAGGAGATTCGCGGTTACCGTGATGCGCTCAAGCTTATTCACGAGCAAGAGAGGAAGCTGACAGTTTCTGAGAAGACCATACTCCGGCTTCATCGATTGAGTCGGGCCAACATCGGGGACGCTGGCAAGTACAAGCAGAAGGACAGCGACATTATTGAGAAGTTTCCGGATGGCCGGGTGAGGGTTCGCTTCAAGACCGTTCCCGCGCGAAAGACACCTGCTGCGATGCGTGAGTTAATCGACGCATGGCGAGACAGTCTTGATGAACGTCACGTACATCCTGTAATAGCTGTGGCGGCGATGAATCTCGATTTCCTATGTATTCATCCTTTCCGCGACGGCAACGGTCGCGTATCTCTACTCTTGCTGCTCTTGCAGTGCTATCACCTGGGGTACGAGGTTGGCAGTTTTATTAGTCTTGAGCGTGTGATTGAGGAGAACAAAGACAGGTACTACGAAACGCTCGCACAAAGTTCGCAAGGCTGGCACGAGGGGAAGCACGATCCCTGGCCGTACATCAAATACACTCTTTACATTCTGAAGACTGCGTATCGCGAATTCGAAGAGCGTGTCGGTACACTGTCAACTGCCCGTGGAGCTAAGACCTCCATGGTCCTCGACGCTATCGAGCGCTTGCCGGATAGCTTCAGGATGGTTGATCTAGAGCGCGCCGCTCCCAACGTCACGCGAGACATGATTCGCGTAGTGCTGAACCCAATGAAGAAAGAGAAAAAGATTTACTGCGAGGGTTACGGAGTGGCTGCGGTGTGGCGGAAAGGGTCGAAAAGGCATTGTGCGCATAGTGGTAATAACTCACTAGTGGTGGTAATAAAGGTGGTAATAACTTACCGGCAACCCCATAGACTGCTCGAATTCGTATCCACCGGAACGTCATCGTCCGGCCGGTGCCCTGCCTGGGTTAGAAGTGGCTGTTTTTCTGCGGTCGCGCGACAAAGCCGTGACCTTCATATGCAGACAGTCTAAGATGTGCAGGTGAGCTCAGCTTGAACCCATGACCTGCGAATTTGGAGAGAGACTTGTGACCGATGAAACGCTATTAGAACGCATAACGGCTAACCCCGAAATCTTTAATGGCAAGCCGATTATTCGCGGCATGCGCATATCGGTGGAGCTTGTTCTGAGCCTGCTCGCGCAAGGTGAGACAACAGAGTCGATTCTCGCAGACTATCCCGGTTTGGAGCCCGACGACCTGCGTGCCTGTCTCGCCTATGCTCACGCGGTGATAGCCCATGACAAGCTCGATGCCGTTCAAGTCAGTGTGTGATGAAGTTT
>JACCUI010000245.1 GCA_013811945.1 Pyrinomonadaceae bacterium
GGTGAACGTGCGACGTTTGAGCACCGCCGTCCTGGCAGCCACTGCGCCCTTCTTGGTCATCGTTAAGCCTCCTTCCCCTGCGGGGATATGTGCTTAACTTTTTGTGTCAGTCAAGGGTGCAGTTCACTATTCCCGCCAGTTAAGCCCCGCTGAGATAGCAGCAGGCGCGCATAGGGCTTTTGTTGGCGGGAGGTGGGATGAAATCGGCAGATCACAATTTGAATTTATGAAGCAGCGCGGCCTGCTTCCCGAGCATAAGTTGGTTGACATCGGCTGCGGGGCACTCCGGGGCGCATTCACCTCATTCGCTATCTGCATAAAGGAAATTACTTTGGAATTGATATAAACAGATCGCTGGTGGAAGCGGGTAAGCTTGAGGTCGCCGCTGTCGGCTTATCTGATAAGGAACCAAATCTTTTGGTAAGCGACGAGTTTGAACTCTCACGCTTCGGGACTCAATTCGACTACGCGCTGGCAATCTCTTTTTTCACCCACCTGTATATGAACCACATAGTTCATTGCTTGGTTGAAACCAACCGGGTGTTAAAGGCCAACGGTAAGCTCTATGCCACCTTCTTTGAGTCGCCCTATTCAGGCTACAGCCATCCGATTGTGCATGGAGAGATCACGACTAACTATGTTTCAGATCCGTTCCACTATTCATTAGAGGAAATGAAGGCTTTAGCCAGCGTCGCTGGTATGGGTATCGAACCTGATGATTGGTGCAACCCAAGACGGCAAAAGATGCTGTGTATTACCCAATTGGCTAAAGCGTAGGGCCTTGGAAAATAAAAGATGCGCGTCGTCGCTATTCTTGCAACCTATAACGAAGAGCGTTTTATCTCCGCCTGTCTGGAGCATTTGTTCAGGCAGGGCGTTGAGGCCTACCTCATTGATAATAGTTCGACGGATCAAACAATCGCTATCGCCCAGCGTTATTTGGGTCGCGGCCTCATCGGAATCGAATCGTTTCCACGACCCAAAGGAATATACAGTTGGCAACCACTCCTCAAACGCAAGGAGGAGCTGGCCGCGACGCTCGACGCGGACTGGTTTATGCACGTGGACGCTGACGAGATCCGTCTGCCACCGCGCTCCGATCAGACGCTCGCCGAAGCTTTTACCGAAGCGCAAGCGCGTGGCTACAATGCCGTCAACTTTCTTGAGTTCACATTTATTCCGACCCGCGAAGCGCCGGATCATGATCATCCAGAATTTCAACGCACAATGCTCTGGTATTATCCATTCTTACCTAAGTCACAAAATCAAGTTAAGGCTTGGCGGCGATCGTCCGAGCCAGTTGAGTTGGCCTGGTCCGGGGGGCATCGTGTGCGCTTTACCGGAGTGAATGTTTATCCTCTGACTTTTCCGATGCGGCATTACCTTTTTTTAAGCGTGTCGCACCTCATCGAAAAGTATGTAGAAAAAATCTACGATCCTACCGAAGTGCGACGCGGCTGGCACGGTTGGCGCAATCGCATCAACCTCGAACGCGTCACGTTGCCGTCGCAAGCGGAATTGCGCTTTTATACCGCAGACGATGAGCTTGACCCTTCCAGCCCACGCTGCAAACACTTTATAGAAGAGCAAGCATCAACGCGTAGCTTATTCACACCCGTAGTTCGCGCCTGGCAAAAGCGATTCCCTGTTTTTTGTATTTGATCTGAATTATTTCCGTTATTCAATCAAGTATGAACCATACTTGGACCGCGGCAAGTGGGTCTCTCACGACAGCACGTCATAACCCAACTCGCGGAGCAGCTCGCCGGCGACGCTCTCGAAGTGTTTGCGATCCGTCTCGGCGATTTCACTTCGCCAACGATAGACGCGGTCATGCTGCGGCGGTTTGCTGGTCAAAGAGTGGATCTTCTGGCGCTCGGCGGCGCGAATTGTTCTGGCGCCGCCCTGCACCGGAAGATCGCGGTGCATCTCTTTCATTCGCTGCTCGGCTGTCTTGTGATATTCAAGCATCGCCGGATTCCAAGGAAGGGAGACGAACGCGCTGACTCGCTTCAAAGTCGCTTCCGTGTCGAGCACTAAATCTTCATAACGAATTTCCAGATAGTACGGGAGATGCTTCGATTGGCTGCGCGCTTCCTTAATCCAGAGCACCCACCACCGGGCAGCCTCTTCAATCGAACCGGGGCCGAACCACAGTCCTTTGTGCGACAATGCCACATCCCGGCCATCGCGGATGATGTGAACGAACCGCGCTTCCGGCAACAGGCCTTGGATTAGCTTCATATGCCGTACGTACAAAGGGGTTTTGTCGCCCCAGCGTGGTTTAGCGTGCCGTCCGGCGTACAGCCGATAAAACGCGCGCAAAGCTTCGCCCAAATTGAACGGTTTGAGAGCGGAGATTTCTTGACTTAGAAGGTCGGCGTCAATGCCGTGATCGTTCCACATCGGATGCGACGTCAGAGTCTTGAGAAAGGCTCGCCGGGGATTGAGAGCCCGCCGATGCGCCCGCGCCGCTTCCGGAATAAAGTGGGTCTCGGGCGGGATCGCCAGATCGGGATGAGCATCGAGCATCAGCCGCAGCAAGGTCGTCCCCGAGCGACCCACACCGACGACGAAGGGACTAGGAATCAAGGAATCTTGTTCAAGTTGGGCTGGCGAGATTCGTCTTTCGTGCAGCCGGGACTTCAATTGGGATAAGAACATCTAGCTTATTTGTGCCGGCGAGCAGTATTGGTGCGTCAGCGCCCGTTAAGTTGGGAATCGAAAGCGCGACAGCCACCTATTCTTCGATCCGTCAAGCCATTCTTCAGTTGGATGCCGTGTGGCGGATCTGAGGGATCAGCTGATCATCCGAAATGTAGTTCGAAGATTTCCTTGCGCCGGCGTTCTACGAATGGCCGCCACAATTATTCTGGCGGTCGCGGGAAACTCTAGCCAATCCCTTATTCAAGTACAGTCTCACAATTGAACGTGTCGTCCGTCGAACACTCTTATCAGTTGAGGTTCTCAATTTAACACACTTATCGCGCTCACCAGTTCATCTCCCTTCAATGCCGCTCAAAGTTTCCGCAACCCTGGGTCCCCGGCAGAATGAAGCCACTCTCGACAAGATAGGTGAGTATTCGATCGACATTCTCTTCGGCAGAAGACTTCACCGTATCGATTACCAGCTCCGGGTTGAGCGGAGGCTCGTAAGGGTCATCCACCCCCGTGAAATTTTTGATCTTCCCTTCTCGTGCCTGTTTGTACATTCCTTTACTATCGCGGCCTTCGCAAACGAGAATAGGAGTGTCCACAAAGATCTCGATGAACTGCTCGCTCCCCACCATGCTACGACATTCGTTGCGAGTGGCGCGATAAGGGCTGACCGCCGCGCAGATTACACCTCCGCCGTGACGTGAAATCTCTGCGGCTACGAAGCCAATGCGCCGGATGTTGGTATCGCGATCCTCTTTACTGAACCCGAGCCCCTTTGAAAGGTGAGTGCGAACCACGTCGCCATCTAAAACCGTCACCTGCCTTCCATGTTCCAGCAGCTTGACTACCAAAATTTCCGCAGTGGTCGATTTTCCGGCACCGCTAAGACCGGTGAACCACACGCAAAACCCTCGCTCGTGTTGCGGGGGGTGGGCCTCTGCCAGGATCGAAGCTACCTCGGGTCGCGTAAACCATTTAGGCAGAGCGCGTCCTTGTTGCAAATACTTTTCCCGCACCTCGGTGCCGGAAATGGAGGCTGTACGCGTGCCGGTCGGGATGCGCGAAACCTCTTCGTAACGATCCTCTGAGGGTACATAGATCAATTCCGAGAATGGTACCGGCTGCACCCCTGTTTCATCTGCATACTTTGCGACGAGATCCTGCGCGTCATAGGGGCCGTAGAACGGACGGTTGTGGGAGTCTTTGCCAGGACTGGCGTGATCTCGTCCTAAGATTAGATAATTGGCGCCAAAATTCCGGCGAATCAATGCGTGCCAGAGGGCCTCGCGCGGACCGGCCATCCGCATTGCCAGGGGTAACAAGGCGAGTAACATCCGCCGCGGATCGTAATATCGTTCGGCCAGTACTCTGTACGATCTGACGCGAGTGAAGTGGCTGATGTCGCCAGGTTTTGTGAGACCGACAACGGGATGAAGTAACAAAACCCCATCTACCGTTTGCGCCGCCCGGGCAGTTAGCTCTTCATGCGCTCGATGCAAAGGGTTGCGTGTTTGAAACGCCACAACGTTTGGTCGACCTAGACTGCTGAGCCGCGTCCTCACCTGAGCCGGTGTCAGTCGCAGATTGCGAAAGTCGTAATGCGAAGGAAGCTGTTGCAGGGTTAAGGGACCCGAGATACAAAAGTCACCCCATGAATTCATCTCCGCAACCAGAGGGTGCCGCACATCGTTTGCGCCGTACGCTAGCCGTGCTTCTTGTTCACGGTCCCAGGTGTAGATCTCCTCCACCTTCATGGTACCGAGAATATTGTTGTGTTGATCGGATAGCGCGATCTCCTCGTCGAGTTTAACTGCCGTTTCCTTAGAAACGGTCAGTGTTATCGGCAAAGGGAATAGCGAACCATTCGCCAGTCGCATTTCATTGAGCACGTTTTCATAGTCGGCTTTGCCAAGAAATCGACCCAGCGGTGAGAACCCTCCAGTGGCCAACAGCTCAAGATCACAGAGATTTCGTGGACTTAGCACCAGGCGCTGTAACTTTTTAGAGTAAGCGCGTAGCTCCTCTCTGCCCTCACCTGCCACAAGCAGGTCAACCAGCTTACCGCCGTAGGGAGTAATCAATGTGTTTTGTTCTACACTGTTCATTCGTTTCTAGTGATTTCCTTTGTGGTTTGCCGCCTTTGAAATCTTGGTACGAGGCATCGGCTTAACCACTTGGGCATGACCGGTGTTGGGGGCGGCACGGGATTCAACCCTCATAGCCATTTTTATTCCAGGTGACGAAGAAGAAGCGATATTTGTCAGGGTCTTCCAAGGTGATAAACCGTCCCCCCCAGCCTTCTTCGATCGGCGGTTTCAAC
>JACCUI010000246.1 GCA_013811945.1 Pyrinomonadaceae bacterium
GGTGAACGTGCGACGTTTGAGCACCGCCGTCCTGGCAGCCACTGCGCCCTTCTTGGTCATCGTTAAGCCTCCTTCCCCTGCGGGGATATGTGCTTAACTTTTTGTGTCAGTCAAGGGTGCAGTTCACAGCTTTCCTCTCGCTGAAAGATAGACCAAACCCAAAGAGACCAAAATCCAGAAAAACCCTCTGAAGAAAAGAGACCTGTAGAAATATGAGAAGTAAGCCGTCAGGAATCTATTCAAAGTGCCCCGTTTGGACTTAAACGCGGGCGGGTTATGGAAGTCAGCTTCGAGAAGGTAGGGAATGGCTACGTAATATTCATTAAAGCTAACGAGATGCATAAATAGTTCGGATCGTGATTTCAAATAAGCTATTTTATTATTCAAGATAGCGTGCATCCACCGCTCTCGTAATTCGGAAATCTCATCGGGCTTGGTCGTCAGTTTGAAGACAGGCTTGGCTCCGTAGATTAGCGTGTTTACTGTATGCGAATTGTAGCGCTCCCTCACTTTCTCAAGAGAGAAGTTCTCGTTCCTAACGATATAGTTCGGGAATAAAGATTCTCCATTGATCTTAGAAAGAGCCGCTAAATCAAGAAGCAGGATCTGCTGGTAGGGATATGAGGTGCCAGTGTCCCTTGTCAAAACTGCCGTCGTGAGGTTTACCGCCACCGTAAGAAGCAGGAAGTAACCGACCCCGCAAATGACAGGCAGCAGCTTGAAGCCGTCAGTCCTGCGCTTCAACGAAGGGAAAACCCGACACGCTATAAACGCTGTCCACAGAGCAAGAGGGATAACAGCCGGTGCGGCGTTGAGACGTGCGGCATAACCGTAAAAAAGGAAAATGCAGGACGCAAATAGTGAGGTCCTGGAATGCTCTTTATTGGCCCCATAAGAGTGCGGAAGCTAAAAACAACGATGCCCCCAGCCCCACGTCTTTCCAAATAGTGCTGAGGAGAGCCAGGACAGGTGGCAGGAACGCAAAGCTGCTCAGTCCCAGTCCAAGTAAGATCGATTTACGCCGGGTATGGCGCCAAAAGACCGCTGCCCCGGTCCAGAAAATAGCATTGTGCAAGAGTAGCATCCCGAATGGACCGGGGATGAATCTATCAAGAATTCCCCAGACCATTGACATGAGGGGCGGGTGGTAATCCCAAAAGGTCCTGGTACGTCCCTGGTTCCATTGGTCAAGTGAGTCGGGCGACATGTAGCCGGGGTAAAAGCCAGTAGGCAAATCAAACAGGCGGTTGCGCATAGAGCATAGCCTATCCAGGGTATCAAGCCAGACGTAGAGTGTTTCGAAAAAAACTTCGAGAATACCAAGAACATGCCTCCGCCACTTTCAGCTTCGATTCAAAGAAGCGTTGGCTCGCTTTTTGGCCGTTACGGTAACGACTCAAATGAGAAAGCCGTCGAGACTAATATTGCTTCAAGTCTCGAACGGCTGATGCATGAAAGAATTGCGGGCGCCAAGGCCTTGATTGGGGCGTGGAAGCATACTCGGTTGGTGACGTCAGTTACGCTGATAGAACCTCCGCTATTCTGAGATATTTTCCGGAGCTATTCGCTCCTTGTGAAAATTCTCAGGCTGAAACGAGAGACGTCACGTCAATTTTGTACTTTCGTATCTTACTGTAAAGCCGCGGACGATAAATGCCCAACAGATTCGCCGCCGCCTGCTTGTTGCCTCCGGTGCGTTGCAGCGTTCTTTCAATTACCAGGCGCTCAATGTCTTCGAGCGTCATGTTGGGCGGGACATCCCATCCCGGGGCGGCGGAGCCCGATTCCGGCAGCGAGCCATTATCGAATGGCAAGTCCACGGGTTCAATCCGATTACCCTTGGCCAGCAACACTGCGCGCTCCATGACGTTTTGCAGCTCACGCACATTGCCGGGCCAGAGATGACCAAAAAGTCGCTGGTAAGCCGCCTGTGAGACCCCGCCAATGGCGCGCTCATACTTTTGAGCGTACATGTGCAGAAAGTGCTCTGTCAGCAGTTGAATATCTTCGCTCCGCTCGCGCAAAGGTGGAACGTGAATGGTAATTGTAGAAATGCGATAGAAGAGATCGTCGCGCAACAGGCCATCACGGATTGCGTCAGCAGGCGGCCGGTTTGTTGAGGAAATCAGCCGAAAATCGACGGCGTAGGTCTTTTCCGAACCGATCTTCCGGTAGCTCCTCTCTTGCAACACGCGCAGCAGCTTGGGCTGGAGTTCAACCGGCATCTCTGCGATTTCGTCGAGCATTAAGGAACCGCCCGCTGCGTGCTGGACCAGTCCTTCTTTATCGGCGTGAGCCCCTGTGAAAGCGCCTTTCGTATGCCCGAAGAGTTCCGATTCGATTAGTTCCTTGGGCAGCGCCGCGCAATTGACTTTGATGAATGCTTTCTTGGAGCGCAGTGAGTTGTAATGAATTGCGTTGGCTATTAACTCCTTGCCTGTTCCTGACTCGCCGACGATGAGAACGTTCGCGTCTGATTTGGCGACCGATTCGATGGTCTCGTAAATCGTTTGCATCGACTTAGCGGATCCGATGATGTTGAAATACTCCGAGCGAGTGGAGAGCTGACGGCGCATGCTTGTCGTTTCGGCCACGAGCTCGCGACGTTCAAGCGCTTTATCCACAAGCGGCTGAATTTCTTCGAAGTCGAAAGGCTTTTCCACAAAGTAGAACGCGCCGGCCTTGGTGGCTTCCACCGCGCGCGCGACCGATCCGTAACCAGTCACGACAATTACTTCGGTTGTCGGGCGTGCGTCTTTCATGTGACGCATAACCTCGAGACCATCCATGTCCGGGAGCTGCAGATCGCAGATGGCCAAATGATGCCCACCCTGGTCGAAGAGCGCGATGGCTTCGGCGCCTGTGGCGGCGGTGTCGACTGAAAAGCCTTCCTCCATAAGGTTCTGTTTCAGCGAATCCGCCATCATAGGTTCGTCATCGACAACCAGAATCCGCACGTTTTTGTTCTCCACCCTTTTTTTTCTCCTTGAAAATAACTGAGGTCGTTGTGGTCCTCGATAGTCCGGATCTCACTTAACTGATGTTTCCCGACGCCAGCGGAAGACGAACGCTCAAGGTTTCTTTGCCCTGCTCTGCTGAGCCGCCGTGAGCCTCGATGACCTTAGCGGCAAATGACATTCGGATCTCATCGCTGCCTGCGAATGATCGGAACGGATCGTGATCCAAGTTATTCAATTCATGCCATTCGATGACCGCAGTGTCTTTGTCGCTCTTTTCTCGGCGCAAGCTGATCCTAAGCGTCCGGTTTTGATCATCGCCACGCATTTTCATGGCACCCACGGAGATCGACTTGAGCGCGTCAGCCAAAGTCGTGGGATCAAAGTCACCTGCCAGGGGGAATGGCTCCGCGTCGATGATAATGGCCCCAGTCAAAGGACCGGTTGCGTGCGATGGCCGCGAGAAAGCCCCCGCAACTGTTCGCATTATCTTCTGCACATCGACGCCGACCTGTTTCCGCAGCTCAATTGGTCGTCCATACTGCACAAGCGTCGACAAGTCACCTGCCGCGCGATCCAGTCCGGCGATGAGTTTGTCGATAGTTTCCATCTCATCTTCCGGCCGGGCGCTTTTTTCCAATCGCTTGCGCAGAAACGTGGCATACAGTTTGAGGCCATTTAGCTGGTTTTTGAGATCGTGAACGATCTGAACAGACGCTCGCCCTAAGGTTTGAAGAGAATTGCTATCCTGTGGGTTCAACAATAATGGCTTCATCAGGAGGTGTTGGTACCTTTTCAGTCCTCGCCTGAAGGTAGGCGAAACATTTTCGAGGGAAGTCCTTGTGTATGAATTGAACCCTAAAGGCCGGATTCGATCTGTCGCATTTCGATGCGGCATCTTAGCAAAAAGCCCTTGCGTATTCTACTGATACAGTGAAGACAACAACTTAGGGGTGATTCGGACTTGTTTTTGGAAATGACATCCCGCGAAAGCACGGACGTGCAGCTAATGACTAACAGGGGAAATGAGGTTAGCGTGTTGCTCGTCGAGGATACCGAAGATAATCGCATGATGATGCGACGGCTCCTCGAGCTGAGCGGCTACCGAGTCTCGGAGGCGGTTAACGGCGTAGAAGCGGTGAAAGCGGCCGAGCGGGAGACGCCTGACATTATTCTCATGGACTTAAGCCTGCCAATTGTTGATGGATTGGCAGCGACCCGACGAATTCGCCAATTGCCGGATTTGGCAACTGTTCCCATCATCGCAGTCTCAGCTCATGACACGGCTGACTTTCATGCCGAGGCGTTAGCAGCCGGATGCGATGCATACATAACCAAGCCGATAGATTATACCGAACTTGAAGATCTGATTACTGACCTTACCGCAAAGCAGGTGAGGTAGAGGATCCCATTCCAAAACAACCAGGGGATTATCCTTGCGGTGCCGGCGTCTAAACGGGACCAGGAGCGATTGCAAAACCGATCCCGGAATTCTACAATTCGGCGCATAAGCATGTCGGCCACAGAAAAAAGTTTAGACAGTTCGGATGATTCGCGTCGAAAGCTGATTATCATCGTCGCCATTATTGCTGCGTTGGTTATTGCCGTCTTTTTTTATTTCCTGTTGCGTGCTAGCAGCACCGGCGGTAGTGCCGATCCGGTCTTGGAAGCGGCCATCCGCGCAGGCTCGCCTGTGTGGGAGCAGTATCATTCCAAAATAGTCCTCGACGAACCGGAAGCCGACGAAGCCAAACGGGCATTGGGCGACATTGTGATGAATCTGCAAACGACAGTTCGCAACTTCTCCGGACGGACACTCAACGGCCTTGAAATCAGAGGAGCCGTTGTCGATCATCAGGGCAAGGCGGTAAAGGAACGAACGCTTGTAGTGATTCCTACCAGGCAACCTGAACTGGAACCAAACCGAACGATGGTGGTGGCGGTGCGACTTGAGGGAATGAAGGAGTCCGATGACCGCGCAAACATCAGAATGGAAGTTACCGGATTTAAGTTGAAGCAGTAGAAACTCTTATTTATAACTTCCGCCTAACCGCCTCTACAAGGGTAATGCGAAAATGACCTATTTCATCGATTGTGAAGTAGCGAAAGTCTTCTCCCTCGTCAGAATAGATTGCCCGAGGACTTCAAAATGAAGACCAAGCGAATCAACAAAATCTTCCCGCCGATTCTCTGGGCTCGTCGAGCGAGACTCAGCGACCCAGGTCTTGCCGAGCCCTCGCCAACGGTCGGGCTACTGCCCCGGGCTCTGCGCTCATGAAAGAAATAATTCTTCCAGCGACTGTCTGACCGGTTGAACTGAGACCAGCTTTCCCCCAGTTCTCCTCAGAGCCGTGATCACTTCATCTATATCCTTCTCGTCTGCGACTTCGATCCGCAATCCGCTCGCGGTAGATGTTAGTTGATATTGATCGCCTTCGGGCAAGTGAAACCTCAGCGTGTCAGCATCACTGCCCGTGGCCACAATCTCCACGTGATTCCGGTCGCCTGCGCGCTGCCGCAGTTCGTCGAGGTTGCCGACGTTCGCGAGTTGCCCGCGTTTCAGAATCGCCACCCGGTCGCACAGTACCTCGATATCTGAAAGGATGTGCGAACACATAAATACTGTCTTACCTTCCTGACGCATTCCGGCGATCAAATCCCGCACTTCGCGGCGGCCGACAGGATCGAGTCCGCTCATTGGCTCATCGAGAAAAACCACCTGGGGATCGTTTATTAGAGCCTGGGCCAGCCCGACACGCTGCAACATCCCTTTGGAGAACTTTCTCAATTGAATGTCCCACTTTTTTTCCTCCAGTCGCACTCGGCTCAAAAGGTCCGCGGCGCGTTTGCTGCGCTCAATCTGTCCATAGCCGAAGAGTTCACCGCAGTATTCCAGGAACTCGCGGGCGGTGAGGTAATCGTAGAAGTAAGGGTTCTCGGGCAGGTATCCGATTTGATTGTGCATTGCGATGTCGGCAATGTCCCGGCCCAGAATTCGTGCGCCGCCGCCGGTAGGGAAGATCAGCCTCATCAACAGTTTTAGAGTTGTTGTCTTGCCGGCACCATTAGCACCCAGGAATCCAAAGATCTCGCCGAGGTTGACGTTGAGGGAAAGCCCATCCAACGCCCGCACTTTCCGCTTGCGCCAGAACCCGACTTCGTAATCTTTCGTTAGGTTCTCAATTTCAATTATGGCCTGCATGATTTATCTGTTTGCGACTTCAGTATGTGATCCCCGCATCGCTAATCGCCGGTTCTACGTCCGACGTCTTTTTGGTTGTTACTTCTCAAAGTGTGCCTAACATTCTATTTGTAGGTACCTCGGATCTTTCGTTGATATTAACGTCACACTTATCGGGCACTAGTAGGTACGGGGTTCCAGCCGGATCGAGGGGAGCGCCGGAGGGGTCCACTTGTATTCCGGAGGCACTCAAGAGAATTCCCATCTCACGCCATGATCCGGGGCAGCGTCCCATTTTGGACTTGTACGCCGCCATTAGCTTCCGTAACCCATCCTGCATATCCAGGGAATCCAGTAGCAGCAAACGTTTGTGCGCCATGTTCTTGAGCTGGCTATCTGAGGCATCTTCGTACAGCTGGCGGTAAACCTCGCGTGCCGTATTGCGGCTGCCTCCGTCGCTGGCCATGCGGGCCCTCATAGCCTTCATCCACGTTCGCGCCCCGGGGAGTTTCGATCCTTGCTCGTACGCTTGACCCGCTTTGCTGAAGTCCTTTTGCTGCCAGTAGATAAAACCGAGATGGTGGTAGAGCCTCCATTGCGACGGACTTGCGGCAATGCCTTTCTTGATAATCCTAATAGCCTCCTCGACATCCACTTCGGGCAGAAGCACCGCTGCGTATTGATAAGGCTCCATGAACTGAGGATCAAGTGTCGTAGCCGCATCGAGAAGCGGGGCCAACAGCTTTAGATTGAGCTGGCCCAGATGATCCTGTTGTACGTGCTCTGGAGGGTTGATGATCTTGCCCCCGACGTACTGCAGCGAGCGCATCCAGTACCAGTCAGCCACCAGGCCGTTGAAGCCAAGACTCAAACTCTTCACAGTGGCGGCGTTGAGATAGAGTTCCTCTTCCTCAACGCTCTGGTTTGTAGCCGGTGGGTGCGCATCAATCCAGCGGGAGAGAGAATAGACGCCGATCAGTCCAATCAGGACCGTCAGCAGTAGCGTCCCATCGCGTCGTGTCAGTCTGGTCTCGGTCATTTGAAATTTCGGCGGCTGAAAATTAGCGTCGCCACCGACAGAATTACGACAATATAGATCAGGGAGTAGAGAGCCGCGGCCGCGACATGCGCGACGTGCGGTACCTGCCCGTGACCAGCAGGCGTTATGTAACTAAGGTTTGCCAGATTAGGCAGCAGGTAGTAGAGCCCGCCGAATAGCCAGCGAGCGCTGATGCTTCCCATGGATGTGGCCAGGCCTTTCAGGTCGGAACTGAAGTGACCGACGATAAAAATGAAGAAAGTGAGCAGGGCAGAAAGCGCCGGCGAAGAGAAGGAAGAGAAGAGAAGCGCTATCCCAGTCAGAATCATCAGCTGTACGTAGATGAGTAATATCGCCGGCCAAATACTGAGGGCTAGTGGATCCCAACCACTGCTCACATAGATAAGGGCGAAGGACACGCCCATGCCCATCACCACGACATTGACCAGCAAGGTCAGGCACAGCCCAAGATATTTCCCGACGATAAACTCACCGCGCGCGACCGGTTTTGCAAAGATGGTGTAAATAGTCCGGCGCTCGATCTCCTTGTAGACCAGGCCCACGCCCACGAAAATCGCGATAAAGACACCAAACAACAGCATCGCGCTGAGGCCCAGGTCTACGATTATCTTTCGTTCCTGGCCACCTGAGAGTTCGCCGATGAAAATTGCAGCTCCAGTGAGCAGCAAAACAAAGAGGACGAGGTTGTAGAGCACACGATCGCGCACCGCTTCGCGGAAAGCGTTACGAGCGATTGCAATAGTGCGCCAGATCAGGCCGCGCCTGGACGTCTCTGAGCTAATTGGGAACTTGGCTGCTTGAGTCGTGTCCAACAGATGATCCGCTGCTTATTTTATGACTACGATGCAGTGAACTACTCTATCCCAATCCTTAGAATTTCGGAACTGCACGATCAATGTGGGCTGGCTGCTATTGCCCTATGGGTTGCATTGCTTCCACAGCAGCGTGATTTGCCGGAACAGTAAGAGTCGTGTCACCCCTCAGCACGCCATCCTCCGTAACGGCGAATCGCCGGCTGCCGGTTCGGCTAACTCCAGACGTGGCTGTCGGAACCGCCGTCGTGTGGAACTGGGCAGGTATCACTCCCGAGGTTGGATTTGCCGCGAAGTAGTAGCCGCTCTTAGTGCCTGAGGCCAGCACGGTATCTGTTAAGAATTGACCTTTCAGATCATCTAGGGTTCCGTAGTCCGCATTCAATGTTGTCGCCCGATAGGTGGCCTGGCAACTGTGGATTGTGCGCACAGAGGACAGTGCCGAACTCTCATTTGCTGCCCGGCGAGATGCGAGCAGATTGGGGACGGCGATGGCGGCCAGGATGCCAATAATCGCCACGACTATCAGGAGCTCAATTAAAGAGAAGCCCTCTTGGTCTTTGACTGTTTT
Source organism: Pyrinomonadaceae bacterium (assembly GCA_013811945.1). Taxonomy (GTDB): domain Bacteria; phylum Acidobacteriota; class Blastocatellia; order Pyrinomonadales; family Pyrinomonadaceae; genus PSRF01. Next base: position 8,582 of record JACCUI010000246.1, read on the forward strand.
GTTCGCCCTCATTCCAACTCCTTAAGACAAATGCTGTTTTAGGGTTTTGTGTCCGCTAATTTCATCTCATGATTTCATAAAAGTCCTGGGTGACCGGCCTACGTCTTTACTTCGATTGCTGTTTGCGCATGCGTGCGCGCCAGCCAGTATGGTCCCCAGGGAAGCGTTGCTCATTCTCCTGCAGCACTTGGAAGACCGCCGCTTCGGGATGGAGTTCGACGGGCGGCGCGATGTTGCCGTCCTGCTTAGCGGCGACGTAAGCCGCATCAATATCGTTCTCGACTAATTGCTGCCAACCGCGGGCTGCGCGAGGGTCCAGCGAAAGGGCTCGTGAGAATATCATCTCTGAATCCGCGCGCCGGCCGTTGCGCGCTAGGACAGCAGCATGACGGACGAACAAGAAAACCGAAGCGGGATAAACTCGCACCGCAGTGACCAGGGTTCGCTCGGCTTCGTTTAGGTTTCCGGCGGATTCCTGAGCTCCGGCGAGGTAGGCATAACTGATCGAGCTGTTGAATCCTCGCTCTACCGCATGTAGCAAGTAAGGTACGCTCTCCATGGGGCGTCCCTTGCTGTATAGCCACAGGCCATAGCCGAAGTGGGCGGCTGTGTTAGCAGGGTATACTTGTAACGATGCTCGGTAATAATGCTCTGTCGTGGCGGCGTCGGCACTGCGCTCGGCTACGCTTTGCAACATTGACCCGGCCGCTTGAGCGCCAAACACGCCTGCGCTGATTGCCATCACTGCGCAAAAGCTGAGGCCAATAAACCGCAATGTTTTGGTGTGGAAACACACCTTCTTCGATTCATATGCGGATCGGTTGACTTTGTTGACACTGCGACAGACGATTGCCGCTGAGAAGAAGAAAACTAAACCGCCGCCAAGGGCTCTAAATGACGAAGCGCTCGCGCCCGAGCTAATCGCAAAGGCCAACATTGCACCGCCAGCGCCCAGAATCGGAAGGATCTGCCCTCTGTCTTTCAATGCCTGGACGAAGTTAGTCACTAAAGCAAGGCTAAACAGAACGAATAAAATCAGTCCAATTATCCCAAGTTCAGCGGCCATCTGCACATACTCGTTATGCGCGTAAAGAGTCAACAGATGATCATTCATAGCCACAAGTGGACTATTCGGGTACCGGGCTGAGAATTGTGACCGTCCCTCCGCATACTTGATCTGGTAGTTGTTGGCGCCGACACCAAGGAGCGGGTGCGAGCGCACCAGTTCCAGACCGACTCCCCAAAACAGAAAGCGCACCCTCGTATTCGCATCAGTACTTAAATCTTGCTGTAAACGAGTGACGGTAGGGACATCGTGATTCGTTAACCGAGATGGCAGTGCCTGTAATAGAAGTACTAACGCAAATGCGGCAGTTAGGGATCCCAGACGCCAAACCAGTCGCTTTGATGGCTTGATGAAGGCGCCTGTGAACAACAGCAGAAGTCCGGCGGAGGCCCCAGTTAGGGGCGCGCGCTCAAGCGACTGGAGTGTTGCCAGCCATCCCGCTACCGCGGTTGCTCCGCAGATGAAAGCCGCACGACCACGGTTAAGATGAAGCGCAAAGGCGGCGAACAAGATGCAGGCTGCGCCCGTGATTTCTCCGAACGCGCTAGAGCCGCGTAGGAGAGGCTTGACATCCATACGCAGGCTGCCGTCGGTGAGGGGAGCTCCAAAACAGGATTCGATAGCGCAGGCGATAGCCAGCACCCAGATGACCACGGCCAGAGTAATGAAGGATGACCGAATAGCCTTTGCCCCTGCTGCGAGAGTCATAAGACTGAAGAAGGTTAGGTAGCCGAGCCATTGCAAACCCAGATGCAGGGCCTGATA
>JACCUI010000254.1 GCA_013811945.1 Pyrinomonadaceae bacterium
CGCTCAAAGCGCATCTGCAAATGATCCGCGACATCGCAAGCAAAATGGGTCATAAAGCGAAGCCTTGAAACTTAGAGGTGCAGCGCACGCATCGCGTGTGGGCTTTCAACAGAGACCATATGGGTCAGCCTCGTAGTTATGATGCAATCGTTATTGGCTCCGGGCCGAACGGTCTCGCCGCCGCCATCGAGTTGGCCAGGGCCGGTCGCTCCGTGCTCGTTTGCGAAGCTGAGGAAACGATCGGCGGCGGCGCACGGTCGGCAGAATTGACGCTGCCGGGTTTCGTTCACGATATCTGTTCGGCCATACATCCTCTCGCTGTCGCTTCGCCCTTTTTTCGCATGATCCCGCTCGAGCGTCACGGCTTGGAGTGGATTCATCCGCCTGCTCCGCTCGCGCATCCCTTCGACGATGGGACGGCTGCCGTGTTGGAAAGATCAATCAAGCGGACGAGCGAAACGCTCGGTGGGGACGCTGAAGCGTACCGCAAGCTGATGCAACCTCTCGCCGCTTCATGGGAGCAACTCGAATCGGCATTGCTAGGCCCAGTGCGATGGCCGCGCCACCCCGTCGCGCTCGCGCGCTTCGGTGTGCGCGCACTGCGCTCGGCACGTGGTCTGGCGGAGCGTCTCTTTAAGGGTGAAAGCGCTCGCGGGCTCTTCGCAGGCTTGGCCGCACATTCGATGTTGCCGCTTGAACAGATGGTCACCGCCGCATTCGGGCTGGTGTTGGGAATCACCGGGCACAGGGTCGGCTGGCCTGTGCCGCTCGGCGGCGCACAAAGAATCGCCGACGCGCTCGCTTCTTACTTGCGTTCGCTCGGTGGTGAGATCGTGACCAGGATGCGCGTCAAAACAATTGACGAACTGCCCCCGTCGCGCGCCGTGCTCTGCGATGTGACACCGCGCCAACTGCTGCGCCTGGCGGGACACCGTTTGCCTAACAGTTATCGGCGCAAACTCGCGCGTTACCGCTACGGTCCCGCAGCCTTCAAGATGGACTGGGCGCTCGACGGGCCAATCCCCTGGAAGGCTGCTGAGTGCGCAGACGCGGGCACGGTGCATCTTGGCGGCACCTTCGAGGAGATTGCTGCTTCCGAACGCACGTCGTTGAAAGCCCAGCATTCTGAAAAGCCTTATGTGCTCGTCGCGCAGCCAAGTTTATTCGATCCGACTCGCGCGCCTGCGGGTAAGCACACTGCGTGGGCTTACTGCCATGTGCCCAATGGATCAACCTTCGATATGTCGGAACGTATCGAGAAGCAGATCGAGCGATTCGCTCCTGGTTTTCGAGGGCGTGTTCTGGCGCGCAGGGTGACGCCTCCCGCCGGACTCGAAGAGCATAACGCTAACCTCGTCGGTGGCGACATCAACGGCGGCGCGCAGGACATCCGGCAGCTTTTCTTGCGCCCGACTGCCCGGCTTTACTCGACGCCGGCCAAAGGTCTCTATATCTGTTCATCGTCAACGCCACCCGGCGGCGGCGTTCATGGCATGTGCGGCTACTTCTCCGCCCGCGCAGCCTTGCGCGAGGGGCTGTGAGTGGTTGAAAGCGGCAGATGGCGCGGATTGGCCTGAGGTTTTGCCAAAAAGTGAATTGAAGGCGGAACTATACGTTGAATAGGGACGCCAGGGATAAGGGTTTTCTGTGAAGCCAAACGAGTCGCCGCAGCAAAAACGCAACTGGGTGGCTCGCGCTTTCACCGCAGTGGAAGACATTGTCTATCTCGGCCTCGGAGTCCTTCTGGCAGGCTGTTCAATAGCCCTCTTAGTCAGCGGCGTTATTAGTTTTGGCCAAAACTTAATGGCCGGATCTTTGACGACCAACATTGTCCCGCTGCTAGACCGCATTCTACTGATTCTTTTGGTCGTTGAGCTGTTGTACACGGTTCAGGTCTCTTTCCGAGAACATGGGCTCATTCCAGAACCGTTTCTCCTCGTTGGGCTCATTGCTGCAATCCGGCGCGTACTTGTTTTGACCGCGGAGTTTGCTGAAATCCGCGACAAGCCAGAGACAGTATTTCAACACTTAATCGTAGAACTCGCCGTGCTCACTTTTCTTATTGTTGCGCTCGTATTCTCCCTCGTTCTCTTGCGAAAACGAGGGGTAGCGGCAGTCGCCGAGCGGACAACATGAGGCCAATAGGGGATTCTTTTACCAATCCACCTGGCGGTGATTGTATTGAAGTCTCGACCAGTTGATTGAGGATGCCGAAGAGTTGAGCGTGGGATGCGAATTCCGGAAAACATTGGGTCAAACATAACTGATTAGGAGTCAGAAAAAATGTTAAAAGCAACTTTTGGAGCGGGCTGCTTCTGGGGCGTTGAGGCAGCATTTCGTCAAACTGAGGGAGTGACATCAACGCAGGCGGGCTACCTCGGAGGAAACTTCGAGAACCCAAGCTACACCGATGTGTGTACCGGAAGAACAGGTCACGCGGAAGTTGTGGAAGTCGAATTCGACCCGTCCATCGTCACCTACGAGGAACTCCTCAAGGTGTTTTGGGAGAATCACGACCCTACACAACATAACCGGCAAGGCCCTGATGTCGGCGCACAGTATCGGAGCGCCATCTTCTTTCACTCGCCAGAGCAGGAAGCAGCGGCGAGAGCTTCAAAGCAAACACTTGAAAGAGACGGCAAGTACAAGAGACCGATTGCCACAGAGGTCACGCCGACATCGAAGTTTTACAGAGCGGAGGAATATCACCAGCAGTACTTGGAAAAGCGCGGACTGGCTCAATGTCACATCTGATGTCGGGACCCTCAAGCAAAGAATCGAGGTGCATCAATGGTGAAGCAACGAAAGCAACAACAAGCGATGGAACAAGCCGGAAGCGTGCAGGAGATAATCGCCGGTTATAACGGCGGGGATGAGATGCCGCTCAGGTCCTACGCGAAAATTATGGGGGTCTACAACGCGGGCTTCGCAGGCTTGCTGCTGGTGGCGCACACTTCTGGTCGCCGTTTGCCGGAGCGTATCGCTTATAGAGATCTGTTAGTGCTCGGCGTCGCCACTTACAAGTTGAGTCGCCTCATCGGCAGCGACCGGGTGACGAGTCCGCTCCGTGCTCCTTTCACCGAGTATGTCGAACCGGCGGGCGCAAGCGAGGTCAAGGAGAAAGTGCGCGGCACGGGAATCCAGCGCGCGATCGGCGATCTGCTGAAGTGCCCATATTGCCTCGGGCCGTGGGTGGCGACGGCGCTGACTTTCGGGTTGGTGTTCAAGCCGCGCACGAC
>JACCUI010000289.1 GCA_013811945.1 Pyrinomonadaceae bacterium
TCCAACGAGACAGCCATACTGGCGCGATCAACCTTCGTCAAGATGTCTTCCGCAAGATAAAGTCTGGTGTCGAGGTTCTGCATGCGTTCGACAATATCGTCGGCGTCACACTCAGCCAGCATGCGCCGCGCATCTCGATAAACGTCGCCATCACTGGCCTGCAACGCATAGGGCGTCAGCAACCGCTCATGCTCCTCGGGCGTGAACGAGCCAAACCAAACGTGATGGCGGGCCACGGGATCGTATTTCGCCCCGGTGATGAATCTGAGCGCCTTATAGTCAAAAGAAAGATTCTTGGTTTTGACCGGAAGCAGGTGCACAAGGGGTTCAATAACCGCGCTTTTCAGTGGCCCGGGAACGCGCGCGTAAATTTCCGCCAGGCGATGTCCCCAGTACATCGGATATCCGGCAAAGAGTTCATCCCCGCCATCGCCACCCAGCGCGACAGTCACATGCTTGCGAGTGAAGCGGGAAAGCAGGTACGTAGGCACCAGAGAAGGATCACTGAAAGGTTCGTCCATCCACGAGCCGATTTCGCCAACAAGATTTGCCGCCAGATTAGAGCTCAATCGTTCCTCGTGGTGATCGGTGCCGAGAAACTTCGCCACTCCTCGAGCATATGAGGATTCGTCGAAAGATGATTCCGCGAACGAAATCGAAAACGTTTTGACCGCTTCCGAGGAAGCCCGCACAGCCAGTGCGGTTACTGCGGATGAATCGACGCCGCCGGAAAGCAACACTCCCAGAGGCACGTCGGAAACCAAACGCATGCTTACCGAATCGGCCAACAGTTCCCGTAGTCGTTCAGCCGCTTCTTCCTCACGAGGAACGGGCTCTTTCGTTTGATAGCTCAGGCGCCAGTAGATCGCCGTCTCGATCTGTCCGTTTTCAAGCGTCAGCATGTGTGCAGCCGGCAGCTTGTTTATTCCCTGGTAGATAGAGAGCGGAGCGGGCACGTAATCGAAGGACAGGTATTGACGCAGGGCCTGCACATTGAGCGCGGGGGCAACGGCCGGGTGGGCCAGCAAAGCTTTCGGCTCAGAAGCAAAAATCAATGTCTTATCAAAGACGCCCCAATAGAGCGGTTTTTCGCCAAAGCAGTCGCGGGCGATGAGTAACCTGCGCCGCCGGGAATCCCACAGAGCGAAGGCAAACATGCCGTTGAGGTAATGAACCATCTCCCGACCATACTCCTCGTAGAGATGAGGGAGGACTTCAGTATCGGAAGCGCTGCGAAATGCGTGGCCGCGTTTTTCCAGGTCGGAGCGCAATTGGCGATAGTTGTAGATCTCGCCGTTGAGGACCACGGCGACACTCTGGTCTTCGTTGAATACTGGTTGTTCGCCGCTGACAAGATCGATAATTGCGAGGCGGCGCATTCCGAACCCGACACCGGTAGAAACAAGCAACCCTTCGGAGTCAGGCCCGCGATGAACCATGCGCTCACACATGGCGTGCAGCAGTTCCTTCGCGCCATCGGGAGGCGGCGTGCGCGAATCAAGGCTGGCCCAACCGGTTATTCCACACATAGGTTCGTAAATCGTAAATCGTGAATCGTGAATCGTGAAATTCAGAGCTACGTTGCTCTGCGTTTAAGACTTTGTGAAAGCCTTGTAATCATCCGACCTATGTCGTCGATGTCTCTGGCTAAGTCTTGGTAGTCCTTCTCCGACAAGTATCCAAGTCTAGATGCTATCAACAGTTCGGTATCTACTTCGCTAGCTGAGCCCTGCGAGTGGGACAAGAACTGCATGAACTCTTTGAGCGAAGTGCGTGCAGCACCCTCCGCGATGTTGGCGGCTACCGACACAGCCGCACGGCGTATCTGTGAGGTTAATCCAAACTTTTCTTCTTTGGGAAAACGGTCTGTGATCCTATAGATCCGGACAATGAAATCAATTGCTCTTCTCCAAAGATCGAGTTTTTGGTGAGGTCTCATCTGTAAGCTCCTTTTTCAGTGTGTAGAGTTGAGAACTAACGGGAATTGCAGCTCCCGCATTTTCGATTCACGATTCACGATTCACGATTTACGATTCACGCTCCAGGAAAACCAATTTTCTCGCGCACGGCGTAGATCGATTTCTCCTGCGACTCGTGATACGTTCGCACCAGCATCTCCGCCAGCAAACCCATCAGCAGAAACTGAATGCCCACCGCGAACATCACGATCGCCAGAATCGGCAGTGGCGTTTGCACGAAGTCTGCCTTGTGAAAGAGTTTCAAAAAGACAGCGTACAATCCCGCCGCCACTGATACGAAAAACGCCAGCAGTCCAAACGAACCGAAAACGTAAATGGGTTTTGTCTGGTAGGAAGCCATGAACTTGATCGTCATCAAATCAAACACGACTTTGAGAGTGCGCGACAAGCCATACTTCGACTTGCCCATTGTGCGCGGGTGGTGTTCGACCGGGATCTCCGACACACGCGCGCCGACCCACGAGGCGTAGATAGGAATAAAGCGATGCATCTCTCCGTACAGCCGCACATCCTTGAGGGCCTCGCGGCGGTAGGCCTTGAGCGAACACCCATAGTCGTGAAGGGAGACGCCTCCGATCCAGGAGATCAATCTGTTGGCAATCATTGAAGGGATCTTGCGGGTCACCAGCTTGTCCTGGCGATTCTTGCGCCATCCGGAAACCACATCGTAACCCTCATCAAGCTTAACCAGCAGCCGGATGATATCCGCAGGATCGTTTTGCAGGTCCGCATCCATCGGTATCAAGACTTCGCCTCGGGCCGCGTCAATGCCGGCGGACATTGCGGCGGTCTGTCCGTAGTTGCGTTTAAGAGCGACTACGCGCACGCGCCCATCGCGTTCGGCCACTTGACGCAAAACTCTCAGGCTGCCATCAGTTGAGCCATCGTCGACGTAGATGATCTCGGCCGAGCGACCGAGTTTAGCTAGCGCCTCATCCAGTTTAGTATGGAGTGGTAGGAGATTTGGCTCTTCGTTGTAGACCGGAAGGAACACGGAGATCTCAGGAGCTTCCTCGCCGCGCGGCGAGGTCTCCACCTGCCTTCGTGCTGCCACTTCCTGGTCGTAGATTTTCATTGATATTGGAACTGCATGGACCAATTAATCAGTGCGACGTGCGACGCAGATAATCGAAACCCCAAAGGGAAGATTCACATGACGCAGTAGCGCCGCTTCAGCGCCGAGAATGCGTCCCAGTACGCCGTTCAAGAATCCCACCGTCAGGTTGTTTTCTGAGGCGGGACGTAAACCCGTCATGCGCATCAGCAAGCGGCCGAGTAGGATCGGAGCGAAGAAAGTGATATTCGCATAGGTAGCGAGCTCGACTTCCAACCCGGCCTGTCGCACAACCTTCTTAAGGCTTGCGAGAGTGTAACGGCGGCGGTGATTGCTGATGTCGTCCTGGACGCCCCACAAAAACATGAACGCTGGCACGAAAAGCAGCGCGCGGCCATTGGGACGCAGCACACGTCGCATCTCTTGCAAACCAGCGACATCGTTATCAAGGTGCTCGACTACATCGAGTCCAGTAACCAGATCGAAAGACTTGTCTTCGTAAGGAAGACGTTCCGCTTCACCCTGCCGCACATGTTTAAGGCCTCGCGTTTGGCAAAAGTCCAGAGCCTCTGTCGAAACATCAACGCCCTCGGCTTCACCGAAGTGGGCAAGCATTTCAAGGTTCGCGCCCGTACCGCAACCGACGTCGAGAATTCGCGGCTGCGGGGTGTTTAGATTCCCGACGATTTTTTTGACAAAACTGGAGAGTATTCGCCGTCGCCCGCCAAACCACCAGTGACTTCCCTCAACCCGATACATGATCGAGTAAGTGTGTGGCTGCATCTCCCGCGGCAGCGGATCACGGATAATGTTTGTTGTCGTGGACATTCGGTTCAGACTTGGTTCGTTGGCGGACGATTCCCGGTCTGGGAAACACTGGTATTGTAACAAATCGGCGGCGAACTCAGACACCCACGGCTAGTGAGATCTCCACGATCGATTAAATCCGGCGGTCTTTTAATTACCGTAAACACCGAGTGAAAAATCAAAAGTACCTAAGGTAATTTGCAGGTTAAGAAGGGTGGCTTGCCCCCGCTCGAGCGCCAACGGTGCGACTGGTTGGGTAGTGTCTCAACGGGCATATCACTACCAAGATAGAATGGCTTCTAACAAAAACAATCAGAGCCGAGCCGGGGGCTGTAGTTGAGAGCTGAAGTAACAACTCGCGCCGTTGGCGCTTGAGCGGGGGCAAGCCACCCTTCCTCACTAGAAACTCAGGCGGCCGGGATCAGTTGGTAGCAGTGCAAG
>JACCUI010000290.1 GCA_013811945.1 Pyrinomonadaceae bacterium
TAAGACTGAGGTCCCGGCGCTCACCCTGAGTACCTGCCGGCTTATTACCCGCGAAAGATCCTCCGGTCGGCGGCGCTGCCACGCGAGAGCGAACTGCTTCGACGCTCGCCTTTGAGCGATCTAAAAACGGCCGCGGAAAGACGCCCATGACCAGCATCAAGATAAGCAGCGGCAACAGCAACCCAATCTCGCGGGCATTGAGATCCGGAAGCGTCGCGTTTGCGGACTTCGTGACTTTCCCAAAAACAACGCGCTGCAGCATCCAGAGCATATAGACGGCTGCCCAGACCACTCCGGTGGCAGCGAGCATTGTGGCGATCCAAGAGTGCTGGATCGCGTTTGACGTCCACGCGCCGAGCATTATCAGAAACTCACCCACAAAGCCGTTGAGAAAAGGGAGCCCAATCGATGACAATGATGCGAAGACAAAGAGAGTGGAAAACCAGGGCATTGGCGTCGCCAGCCCGCCGAAATCACTAATCAGGCGCGTGTGTCTACGTTCGTAAATGAAGCCGACAAACAGAAACAACGCTCCGGTAGACACTCCATGGTTAAGCATCTGATAGAGCGCGCCCTGCATACCAAATTCCGTGAAAGAGAAAAGGCCGAGGACCACAAAGCCCATGTGGCTCACTGATGAATATGCTACCAGCCGTTTTACATCCGGCTGGACCATGGCAACCAGCGCCCCGTAAATAATCCCGATGACAGCCAAGGTGATCATGATCCAGGCAAACTGACGCGACATATTCGGAAACAGGCCCAGGTTGAAGCGCAGCAAGCCGTAAGTTCCCATCTTCAGCAACACGCCCGCGAGGATCACAGAACCGGCGGTAGGTGCTTCGGTGTGTGCGTCGGGAAGCCAGGTGTGTAAAGGAAAGAGCGGTATCTTGATGCAGAAGGCAAACGCAAAAGCCAGAAACAACCAAAACTCCGCGTTCGAAGACATCAGCGTTGGTTGCGCGCTCATGGCCGCGAGTATTGCTGCGTAATCAAACGTCCCGTAGACGAAGTAAAGCGCAATAATACCCACCAGCATCAACAGACTGCCGACTGCGGTGTAGATAAAAAACTTTACGGCCGCGTAGATTCTTCGTTCGCCTCCCCAAATTCCGATCAGGAAAAACATCGGCACGAGGGAAGCTTCGAAGAAAAGATAAAAGAGCAGCAGGTCCAGGGAAACGAAGACGCCAATCATTGCGCCTTCGAGGAGGAGCAGAAATACGTAATATGAAAGCTGGCGCTTAGCAATCGCTGTCCAGCTCGAGAGAATCGCAATCGGCATGAGCAGCGTGGTTAGCAGCACCAACCATAAACTAATGCCGTCGACGCCCAGGTGATAACGCGCGCCGATTGCTCCAATCCAGTTAACATTCTCCTCGAACCGGAACTCGGCCGCGCCCACTCCACCAACTAATAGCAGCGAAAGGACAAAGGTGAGAGTGGTAACAGCCAGCGCGATCCACTTGTAGTGAGCATCCTCCTTGCTGGGCGCAAAACTGTAAGCCACAGCGACCAGCGCGCCGAGGACTGGAAGCAGGATCAGAATCGTGAGCAGGTGTTGCCGCATAATCTTAACGAGCCAAGTCCAGGGCCTGCGTGCCAAAGTAAGCGAAGAAGCCAATCAGAACCAGTGCGCCGAGCAAAATGATTGCGGCGTAGCTGCGCACAAATCCGCCCTGAAGGTGACGAACAAGCCGACCCCCTTCAGTTACTGCATCGCCGAGGGCGTGCAGGAAACCATCGATCACACCGACGTCGAAGAGTTTCCATAGCCCCTCACGCGAGACAACTGCGATTGGCTTGACGATCGTGGCATCGAAAACTTCATCAACGTAGTACTTGTGCTCGAGTATGCGCGGCATCTGCAGCAAAGGACGCTTCTGGAAAATTAACCACCCTGCTCCAATGCCGAAGACCGCAATGAGCACCGACACAATAGCCAGCAAACGCTCCTGACGAATCTCCTCCGGCGAATGGATGTGTACGGCGTTTGCAGTTGCCGAGCCTTCCAGCGCGTGGACCGCAGGCGCACCGTCCAGCTGCTGCGGTTTAGGTGACAACCACTGCATCTCTTCGGTGACGTCAGTGCCCTCTCCGTGGGGCAACCTCGCCGGAACGTGGCTGACCACGGGCTCCAGAGTTTGCTCGATGTAATTGACGGGATGGTCGCTGAATAATGAGCCCAGCGCGTAAGGCACGCCGATAAATCCACCGACAGTGGAAAGCACGGCGAGAACGACGAGCGGCACGGTCATAACCCACGGAGATTCGCGCGGCTCATGGACGCTGTGGTGGGCGGCGGCGTCTTCCTCATGGCCATCGACGCGTTTCTCTCGAAAGCGCTCCGATCCCCAGAACGTCATAACCATCATGCGCGTCATGTATACCGCGGTTAGCAGGGCGGTAATCGCCCCGACAAACCAAAGCGCTTTACTCCAAATGGGGCTGGGCAGACTAAATTCCCCGGCACTCCAGGTCTTCCAAAGAATCTCGTCTTTCGAAAAGAAGCCGGCAAAGATCGGGATCCCAGATATTGCCAACCAGCCCGCCAGCATGGTGGCGAAAGTGATGGGCATGAATTTTTTGAGCCCGCCCATACGCCGCATGTCCTGTTCATGATGCATGCCATGAATCACTGAACCCGAACCGAGGAAGAGAAGTGCTTTGAAGAAGGCATGGGTAATCACGTGGAAAATAGCGGCGGCGAAGGCGCCCACTCCACAGGCAAGAAACATATAGCCGAGCTGAGAGACGGTCGAATACGCGAGGACCTTTTTAATGTCGTTCTGCGCGAGACCGATGGTAGCGGCAAAAATAGCGGTAGTAGCGCCGACAATTGCCACGATGAACATCGCCGTCGGCGCATGTGTGTAAATCGCCGAACAGCGGACGATCATGTAGACGCCGGCGGTAACCATTGTGGCCGCGTGAATCAGGGCTGATACCGGAGTGGGACCAGCCATCGCGTCAGGCAGCCAAACGTAGAGAGGAATCTGGGCGCTCTTCCCCGCGGCGCCAATGAAAAGAAGTATCGCCACCGACGTAGCGCCGCCGGCAAATAGCGCTTTCCAGGTAAATGGGTCAACGCTCATCCCGGCGAAGGCCTGCAGCGCGCCTATGACGCCGTGCTCAGGCTTCGTAAAGAAACTGATCGAACCTGTTAGGAAGAATACAAGCATCAGACCCAATACAAATCCCCAGTCGCCCACTCGGTTGGTAATAAAAGCTTTCTTAGCCGCGTCTCCCGCCTCTTTCCGATCTGTGTAGTAACCAATCAGCAGATACGAGCAGAGTCCCACTCCCTCCCAGCCCACGAACATGAGCAGGAAATTGTCCGCCAGAATCAGCGTCAGCATGGCGAACATGAAAAGGTTCAGGTAGGCAAAGAAGCGATAGAAGCCCTTATCGCCATGCATGTAGCCGACAGCAAAAAGGTGAATTAAGAATCCGACGAAAGTGACGAAGAGAGCATATATGCCGCCCAGGCCATCCAGTGCCAGGCCGAAGTCAGCACGGAAGCGGCCCACCTGAATCCAGGTCCAGAGGTGATCGAAGATAGGTTCAGTGGAACGAAGCGCGCCCTTAGATTTGAAGGCCAGATAGAAAGCGATGATGGTCGAGATGCCAACAGATGAACAAGCAATGATGCCGATGATCTTCTCATTACGGAGACGCCTGCCGATAAACCAGTTGATGGCTGCGCCGGCGAGCGGCGCGAAGATGATCAAACTTAGAAGGTTGTTCTCGTGCATCAAGCTATAGCCGGGACCGCAGGCGTCTCGCCTGCATTAGTCGCATCAGCTCTCAGGCTTGACGAGCCGCGGCTCCACTAAACAAATGAACCGTTCGCGCTTGCGCGCTCATTGCAGGCGGGACGCCTGCGCTCC
>JACCUI010000296.1 GCA_013811945.1 Pyrinomonadaceae bacterium
GAAGACGTGGTCCAACTGGGCCAGGAAATGGAATTCAAGATCCTCAGAATCGACGCGGAGAGCAAAAAGATAGGCCTATCGGCACGAGCTGTAGGCAAAGACGATGAGCCAATCATCGATACCAAGGTATACTCGTCGGAGGCGGGAACTGGAATGGCATCTCTCGGGGAGCTAGCTGATTTCGGCCTGGGCAGAACTGAGCCTGATCAGGAACAGTAACAGAATAGAGAATAACACTCGGCGCATGATCGCTGCCCCGCACACGATCAAAACATACAAACTGGTCTGGCGGGGCTTTGTGTGGCCGGTGGTTGTCCAACCAACTTAACGTCGGGAATTAATAGTCTTGCTGGGGGTTATCGTTTTCTGGTAGTGTACCGATGACACAACCTCGCCACTCGGTTACCGTATCTTGAAATTCGCTTTCGTAATCTATTCCCCAGGCCAAAAGGGAGACCTAACTGAGGTGATGCATGACAAAAGCGGAACTCGTTGAAGACGTGGCGCGAGCGGCGGAACTTACGAAAAAAGATGCCGAGCGTTTAGTCGAAATCGTCTTCGAGAGCATCATTGAAACATTGAATCAAGGAGAGAAGATCGAACTCCGTGGATTCGGCAGTTTTCGGGTGCGTGAACGGGGAGCGCGCCGCGGTCGCAATCCCAAAACCGGAGATCCCGTGAATATCCCCGCCAAGCGTGTCCCTTATTTCAAGCCCGGTAAGGAACTTAAAGAGCTGATCAATGAAGATGGACCCCCGGCTCACACATCCTCCGAATCGTCGGTCAACACACCGGATGATACCGGCCAGCCACCGATCTTGTAAGATTCACAGACTCGAGGTAAATGAACTTGGACAGGCTGTGGAGTCCCTGGCGCGGTGAGTACATAACCGCTGGCAGCAGCGCTGACTCAAAGGATGGCGGCTGTGTTTTCTGCGAGATCCAATGTGATCCAAGCAAAGACGAAAAGAACTTCGTTCTCCATCGAGGAGAGCATAATTTCGTTGTGCTCAATATCCATCCATACATTCCGGGCCATTTGCTAATTATCCCCTACCAGCACGTCAGTGATCTAGACGCCACTCCGCGCGACACGACCAACGAGATGATGGACTTAACCAAACGTTCACAAACCGCCCTTCGCGAAGCTTACAAACCCGCAGGGTATAATATGGGAATGAATCTGGGTGCCGCGGCCGGAGCCGGCATTGTTGACCACATTCATGTTCACATTCTGCCTCGCTGGATTGGCGATTCCAACTTCATATCTACGGTGGGAGAGACACGAGTCCTTCCTGAAGAACTCGTTACCACTTACGAAAAACTACACGGAAAATTCTGAACCGACACTTGAGCAGCGGTTTGAAACACGAATTGATCCTAGCGTTTTGCCACTTTTCGGGTAATCGCCTCGTCTTCGACTTCGCCCCCGTCATTTATTGGCACTTCGGAAAGCCTTGTGTAAGTAATCCCGCGCTCCTCGCTATCGAGGTTTGCCTGCGGAGGCGGCGGTAATGGACCAGTCACCTGGGGCGGGTTAAATCCGGGATAGTCGATGCGCGCGTGATAGATTGCCGTCAAGGAGCTGATCATCGCTTCCCTGATGGTTGTGAGTTCACGGAGAGTCAGATCGCAATCGTCAAGTTGACCATCGCTCACGATGGCATCGAAGATTTTGACCACAATAGCGCGAATGTTTTCGGGGTCTGGGCGGGCCAGCGACCGCGCAGCCGCCTCGCAGGAATCCGCCAGCATCATGATCGCGGCTTCCTTGAATTCAGGTTTCGGACCAGGGTAACGGAAGTCTTTTTCATCCACTATTTCTCCAGGTTTGGCCTGTGCCTGAGCCTTGCGCAGGAAAAAATGAAGGGTCCGAGTGCCGTGGTGCTGAGGAATAAAGTCGGCAATCTGTTTTGGCAAGGCAATCTCTTTGGCAAGCCTGGAACCGTAGGTCACGTGGCTGGTGATGATCTTGGCGCTCTGGGTAGGCCGGAGCTGGTCATGGGGGTTCTTACCTTGCTGATTTTCTACAAAATACCCAGGTGCCGCCAGTTTCCCGATATCGTGATAAAGGGCTCCAATACGAGCCAGGAGAGGATTAGCTCCCACCGCTCGACAAGCATCCTCTGCGAGTTGACCTACCGCATGAGAGTGTTGGTTTGTACCGGGAGCGCGCAACGCCAGTTGGCCCAGGACTGGTAGATCAGCATTGGAAAGCTCCAGTAGCTTGACGTCTGTGAGAACGCCGAAAAGCGATTCATTTATCGGCAAGCCACCCGCCGTAAAGATTGCCGTCAGAAGGCCGCCCGCGAAGCCGCAGCCGACTGCGAGCAGGAAAGTGTTGAAGCTAAAAGGCTGCTCGGCATAAGCGATCAACGCAAGGGCCATCACAACGTTCGCGCCGGCAGTGAAGAATCCTGCCAGTGTGACTGATTGACGCTCTCGATACCGACCGATTCCGTAAATTGCTGCGGAACACGACATCATTGCGAAAATAGCAATCTGAATTCCATTGGGGGCCAGCATTCCAGCAAAAAGAGCAGTAACGATACCGGTGAGAAATGCCAGTTGCGTATCAACCAGCATCGCTACCAGGAGCGCAGCCGCAGCGAAGGGAATCGCAAAATTCCAGATCGTCGGTTCGTGAAACGGCGCGCTGACCATTCGCGCCGAAACACTGTCGCCAAAGATGAACCCTACCCGCATCAGAGCAGTTTCAAAGACGATAGCCGAGCCAACGAGAGCAAATGCCCTGCGCTTTGATAGCGCCAACACTGCGCCGGAGCTTCTGTGCTCCGTAAACTTCCAGACCGACCAATAGATGGCAAACACTATGAGCAGCAGTCCCACCAGGTAGTGCAAGGGCCTGCCGCTGTGACCGGTACTCTTAATCGCTGCAAACTGCGCGAGCATTCCTGGCGTTACGGGTTCTCCCTCTCGGGCTATTATTTGATTCCTCTTGAGCGAAATCAGACTCTCGCGGATTTCGTTGGCTTCCGTCTCTCTAGCAGCTGCTGTGGCTGTTTGGTCTAATACGACATTGGGACGGATAAGAGGTACCATCGCCCGGACCAAAGCGGTTTTCTCTTCCTGCGACCATCCGCGAAGATTCAATACCCGCAACTCCAGATCGCGTCGCGTAGCCGTTAGCGGTGTCATCCGAGTGCGCGGCGACGGGACAATCATCTGGGCGGCTGGGTCACGCACGTCAACCAGGACAATCTCCTGCCGGAGTCGGTCCGAGTCGGCATCGTCATAAATGTAACCATCGCCTATCTTACGAATCAGTGATGTCAGGCGTTCAAGGTCGGCGTCATTAAAACCGTGAGCAATAATTGCGCGCGCTACGGCTGGACCCCCTTCACCACCCCACGTTGGCTGTTTGTTGCCGGCGGTTTTAGACCCGACCTGATGTTTTAGATCTTCCCAGGCGGCTCGTAAGCTCTGGGCGGAGCTGGCGCCCCGGGTGGAATCAAAGTTAAAAACAGGGCGGGTGCTCTCTCTGGCCGCGGCACGTCGCTTCTCGGTTTCGAGATTATCATTCGTGGTAATGTCAGCCGGGGCCACGACCGTCCCCCTGACGATATCCCCTTCTTTGTAATTCTCTAAAAAGCCAGACGAGTAGCCGCTGAGAAGCAACAACGTGGTAACTGTCACCAGGAAGGCGAAGCCTACGAGCAGACGGGTGCGTGGTTGGAATATGTCAAACGGCCGTAGCAGGTAACGAGCGAAAGCATCACGGGCCCGACTAAGCGGAGTTGTAAATCGCGGACGAAGTCCCATTTTCTTTTATGCGATTCGGGAAAGCTGCTCGGCTTCGTGGTCTTCTTCGCGGGGAAGCCGGGTCGTCAAATTGCGTGCCAGGACCGCGCCTGCCTTCTCGAGTAATGGTTCAATCGAGCGAGCGTCTGTGGCGGATATCACGACCGCATCTCTCGTACCTTCCTGAGTAACTTGTCTCAAAACCGCCTGAATGGTGTTCGCATCCACCAGGTCTGCCTTATTCAAAGCCAGGACGGTGGATATCTCCGCGAGTTGGAGCTCTCTCAGAATTCTTTCGACGGATTCTATCTGCTGAACGAAGCGTGGATTCGAGGCATCGACCAGGTGAATAAGCAGCCTGCTCTCACTAATCTCTTCCAACGTCGCGCGAAAGGCAGACAGAAGATCGGGTGGCAGGTCTCGTATGAAACCAACTGTGTCGTTTATGATCACTTCCTGCTCGCGTGGCAAACGAAGTCGCCGCGAGGTTGGATCCAACGTCGCGAACATCCGCTGTTCCGCACGAACAT
>JACCUI010000012.1 GCA_013811945.1 Pyrinomonadaceae bacterium
TGATTCCTGAAGACGCTGAGTGCGGAAAGATTTCGTTCTGGAGAGAAGATAGATTCCCTCCAGCCAATTTGTCTTACCCTGGCCGTTGTTTCCGAAAATAATATTAAGCCCGGAGCCCCAGAGGATCGTTCCGCTTAAGTTGCGGAAGTGGTGGGCCTCTATAGACTCGAGGATCATGGCTCGAATATTAGCATATGCGTGATGAGGATTTTGAAACGGAGCACTGAAGCCACTAGAGAACAAACACAAAGCGCCCTCCCCTCGATCTTGGGAAAGCGCTTCGCGACTTACAAGGTAGTGTTACGACGTTAACGACTTACTCAGATCCGCATCGGCATCACCACATATTTGTATTCATAGCCGCCGCTCTCAGCCGGACAAAGTTGCGCTTGGGAGTTTCCATCCTTGAACTCAAAAGCAACCTTGCCGTCACCCATCACGTTGAGGAAGTCTTGCAGATATTGCGCGTTGAAACCGATGTCGGTCTCCTCGCCAGTGTATTCCGCCTGGATAGTCTCGCGAGCTTCTCCTTCCTCGGCGTTCTGGGAACTGATGACTAGCTGATTCGGCTCAAGATGAAAGCGGATCGCGTGCGAGCGTTCGTCCGCCATTAGGGCCACTCGGCGGATGGCTTGATTAAGAAGAACGCTATCGAACTCGACTGATTTATCGTTGTTCTTGGGCATAACCATCTCATAGTTTGGAAACTGCCCGTAAAGCATTCGGGAGATCAGTAATCTGGGGCCGACTTCAAAGTAGATATGGTTTTCATCCATCCCCAAACTGATCTCACCGTCAAAGCCTGCTGTGAGTTTCGTCAATTCGGCTAATGTTTTTCGAGGTATTAGCGTGTCCAGAGTCTCTCCGTCGCCGTTTTTCCCGATCTCTTTTTTCTCCACGTAGGCGAGTCTGTGACCATCTGTAGTAACCATCTTGGCCCCTGATTTATCCAAGATGAACTTTGCGCCGGAGAGTGTGTACCTCGATTCTTCCTGCGTTATTGCGAAGATTGTTCGGTCGATTAGCGCCTTTAGAACACCCGCCGAAATCTTTGTAGGGGCAGATTTGAAAGTAGGGACCTCCGGAAATGCATCGCGACCTATGCCGACCATCTTAAACTTCGAGCGATCGCATTTCACGGTAACCCAGTCGTTATCTTCCTTCTTAAAACTCACTGGGGCATCGGGCAGCAGCCTGGCAATTTCGAAGAGTTTTCTCGCCTGCACGCAGATAGAACCCGGAGCACTAATCTCGTCTGCATCCATATCACAGCGAATGGTTACGTCCAGATCCGTCCCAGTGATCCTGATTGCGTTCTCACCAACGGACTCAATCAGAATATTTGAAAGAACGGGAATGGTGTTCTTCCTCTCGACCACTCCCTGGACGAAACCAAGTTCTTTCTGAAGATTCTGTTTACTAACGACGAACTGCATGACTTGCCGTCTCCTTAATCATTGAAAGCGGTCTGGAATCCCTCGCGCTCTAGATCTACTCCTTCTTACTAGAATAAGTATTTTAATTCTAGTAGTAGTAATAGTGCCCTGTGGATCTCAGGAAAACTGACTAATCTTCTTAGGCTCAATAGTTCGAGTCCCCATGGGTTGTGAATAAGATCTTCTCGATGACATTCAGACTGTAGAAAAACCACTCGGACCGGATGCAACGTAAGGATTTTCCCAACCATCACGGCAAGGCCTGTGACATTCTGTTTCAAAGTGCCTATCTTTTCTGACCTGAGAAACGGACGGCACTGTCTCCTGTGGAAACGCGTCGCTATTATTTCTCAAGGCGTTCAGAAAGTTCGTTGACTAGTTTCTGAAGACCGGAGTCCCTGGATTTCAGAGATTCGATTTTGGCAAACGAGTGAATAACGGTCGTGTGGTGTTTACCACCGAATGCCCGCCCAATCTCCGGATAACTATGTTTTGTTAACTTCTTACAAAGATACATAGCGATCTGCCGAGGCCGAGAGACTTGCCGAGCATTGCTCTTTGAGATTAATTCGTCGACCCGCATCTTGAAGTTGTTAGCCACCACCTTTTGAATCTGCTGAATCGTAATTACCCCGGATTCTTCTTCGCCTGCTATGTTACGAACAGCATCTTGCGCTAAAACCTTGGAGATCTTATCCCCGCGCAACGAAGAGATAGCAATAAGCCGCACCAGCGAGCCTTCAAGTTCACGAACGTTGTTCTTAACTCTTGTGGCAATAAACAGTGCGACATCGTCGGGGATGGTAACTCCCATGATCTCCGCTTTGCGGTTGATTATAGCAACTTTCGTTTCAAGATCCGGAGGCTCGATGTCGGCGATCAATCCCCACTCGAAGCGGGAATGTAACCTCTCTTCAAGCGTGGGAATCTCTCGCGGAGGGCAGTCGGAGCTAATAACTATTTGCTTCTGTTGGTCGTACAGAGAATTAAACGTATGAAAGAACTCCTCCTGGGTACGCTCCTTTCCAGCCATGAACTGCACGTCATCGATTAAGAGCACATCGACGGATCTGTACTTCTCGCGGAAACCTTGTGTCTTGTCATAGCGAATGGAGTTAATTAACTCGTTCATGAACTTCTCTGACGATAAATAGCACAACTTCAGATGAGGATTACGCTTCTCTATTGCTTGACCGCAGGCATGCATCAGATGGGTCTTTCCCAGTCCGACTCCACCATAAATATACAAAGGGTTATAGGTTCTACCAGGCGCCTCGGCGACTGCCAATGATGCCGCGTGAGCGAACTGATTGCAGGAACCGACAACAAAGCTGTCGTAAGTGTACTTCGAGTTGAGGGACGGCTCCGGAACGGGGCTCAGAGGCGCGCGGACGACCCCGGTCGAGAAGTGGGATGATTCTCGATTGGATCTAGAGTTGGAGGTGAGATTGGATTGAGCCGCAAGAGCGACTTCCGTAGCGGTATCGTTTGAGATCGAAATTCGCTCAGTAAAACCCTGGGCGGGCTCGTTTGCTACTTCCCAATCGATGTTATACCCACCGAGTCTGACTTCTGAGAAAGACTGGTCCAGCAGCTCAGAATAGTTGCGGTTTACCCAATCCCTAACCACTTGGTTGGGAGCGCACAGTCGGACCACGGAGCGCGATCTATCGACCCCTCGAAACTCAATCGTATTGAACCAGGTTTCGATGGTTTCTCCGTTAAGCTTCTGCCTGATGGATTCGAGAATGCCATCCCACACACTGTTTTCGAGAACCACACCGGCCATCTCACTCCAGTTTTCTTTTGTACAGAAGGTTGCAAGGGAAGGCAAAACAACGTTTCCGCTAACGTTGATCCAATCCAAGTACGGGCTGATTTTTGCACAGGGTTTTCCTCAGCTCTGTGAAAAACCCTCAACCCCCCTAAAGTAACGCTTTAAAGTGTATATGTATCAATTACTTAGCGAGAGTTGCTCCCCTCGAGGAGTGGGACATTAACACACAGTTCGTATGTGAGCAAGCGGGCGATCGGGCATAAAACACCTCGTGGAAAAATGGAACCCGGACAGACTGAAAAAGATGCTGCCTATTTCAGGTAAGCTGTTATTAGTGTCCTCGGTTAGCGAAGTTTGAGTCCGGGGGAAACCCCTTTCGACCAGGGTTTTCAGTCTCTGAAAAGTGATTTGGGCATAGCGTCGGGAGGGCCGCGGATTCTTGGGAGGAGCGCAGCCCTGAGTGTTAGTGTGCCTTTTCTTGACAGAAGCGACAGCGGCAGTTAGTCTTACCGTTTTCGCGCAGGAGGGAGATCCAATCAGATGGCTAAGCCCACTTTTCAGCCAAACAACAGGCGTCGGGCCAAGACTCACGGTTTTCGCGCCAGGATGGCCAGCAAGAATGGCAGGCTGGTGCTGAAACGGAGGCGTGCCAAGGGGCGAAAGCGTCTCACGCCGTTTCATTACTAACCTTCGCTTTATGCAATCGAACCTTCGCGGTAGCAACGATTTTCAGCGGGTCTATCGGACCGGGAAGCGTTACGAGGGCCACCTCCTGACGGTCTTTTTGCTCCCGAATTCCCTAAAACAACATCGCCTGGGGATCACTGCTTCGCGAAAGGCTCTGGGCAAGGCAGTGGATCGGAACCGGGCTAAACGCTTGCTTCGTGAGGCCTTCAGGCTTACGAAACCGCGGCTCGAACAGTTGAAGAAAAGGTACGATTGGGTACTTAACGCCAGAGGATCATTGTTATCCCTTGACAGTCGACGACCATCTGATGAATTTGAGCAGATGATCGCTCGAGTGGAGAGCGAAGAAGCAGCCGCTTCTGTGGTTCAAGCACAACTGGTGTGAAGATAATCTTAATTTCATTACTAAGGTTTTATAAACTAGCTCTGTCGCCGCTGCTTCCGCCTGCCTGTAGATTTGTACCTTCCTGCTCGGTGTATGCCATGGAGGCCATTGACCATTATGGGGCGCTCCGTGGAAGTTCGCTCGCGCTAAGAAGGCTATTGCGCTGCCATCCGTTCAATCCCGGTGGGTATGATCCGTTGAAGTGAAAACGTTTGGCAAAGCCTGGCGCCTGCCTTTTTAACCTAAGATGCAACAGAAGCGTTTGATACTGGCGTTATTGATCTCCACGGCGATCCTTTTTTCGTGGAGCTATCTCTTCCCCGTAAAACCCCCCTCGCAGGACAAGCCTGGGCATAACGCGCCCGCTGCCTCACCTACGGCAATGCCGGCGAATCCCATAGTAAGTCCCGCGCCTGCGCCGCATGATTCAACTTCGGCAACGGATGCTGCTGCGCAGGTCGGTCGCAGAAACGTGCGGATCAAGACGCCTCTCTACGAAGCGAAGCTGGACAGCCTCGGCGCCGACGTTGTTAGCTGGATAATTAAAAAGAACAAGGACAGCGGCCGTGTGATCTATTCCGTTGCTGGAGATAAGAACAATAAGGTTCCATTGGAGCTGATTTCGTTCGAGGGGGTAAAGCGCCAACCGCGCGAGGCGCCGCTGCAGATCAGTACTGGGGATGGCGCTCTCGACATGATTCTGGCAACCACGAACTACCAAGTGGAGGGAGTAGACTCCCCAGACGGCGATGTTGAAATCACACTGAGCGCGAATGAGAAAAGAACGATCACTTTTCTGATTCCTGACAGCGGAACTGGATTAAACGTGACGAAGAGGTTTTCCTTCGATGCCGAAAGGTATAGTACTGATTTAGAAGTAATGATCAAACGCGGCGACCAGGTCATTCCTCAAGTTAAGCTTAAGATTGGACCTAGCATTGGCGACCAGGGGATTAAACAATACACGTTTTATTCGGTAGCACCTGAAGCAATCGCAGCAGTTGGGGATGAGGTCGAGCGTCATGCGGCTGCTGCAATCAACTCTAACAAGAACAGTCCGGATCGCATGACTCTTGCCGGACCCGTTGATTGGGCGGGCGTAGGTGACACCTACTTCGCGATGGTGGCGATACCTTCGAAGCGATTCGAAGGTCTTGAGTACCATACGAGCCAATATAACCATCAGACCAATGGCACCCAAGAGAGCAGATACCTCGTAACCGCTTTGGTGCCCATTCCCAGCGACGGGTCGAAAACCGCGCTCTACGTAGGGCCCAAGGACCACTACATTTTGACTGGTGTCGGAGAGAAGACTCAAGACTCTGTGGGAAGAAGTGTCGACCTTGAAGGCGTGATTGATTATGGCTGGTTCAGTTGGCTGTCGCGTCCAATTGCCGTCCCCATTCTGAGAGCCATCCGCTTTTTACATCAGCTTACCAATAGTTACGGTGTCGCAATCATCCTTTTTACCATCGTTATCTATTCACTCTTTTTCCCTCTGAAATGGCGCTCCTCAAAGGCGATGAAGAAGGCGCAGAAGCTGGCGCCTCGCATGAAAGAGATGCAAGAGAAGATCAAGGGAATGAAACAGAACGATCCGCGATTGAAGGAGCTGCAGATGGAGCAGTTACGTCTGATGAAAGAAGGCAATCCCCTGGGGGGATGCTTGCCTCTGCTCATTCAGATGCCCTTTCTCTTCGCACTCTACCGCGCGATCACGATCTCACTGGATTTTCGTCAGGCAACTTTCCTTTGGTTGCCGGATCTCTCGGCCGGCGATCCGATTCACGTACTCGAGTTTCTCATGGCCGGGACCATGATTGTCCTCCAATTGATTACTCCGGCACCTTCGGCGGATCCTCTGCAACGAAAAATGATGGCTATCGGGATGCCGCTGTTTATGCTTTACGTTTTGTGGGGAGCGCCATCGGGGTTGTTACTTTACTGGCTGGTAGGAAACATTGTAGGTTTCAGCCAGCAGTTTCTGATAAATCACCTGACAAGGTCCGAGGGTGATGAGCAGCCGCCGCCGGAAACGCAACCTCCGCCGCAGAAGCGGCCGCCAGCGGGACCAACCAAGAAACTAGCGACGTCTAAGGCGTAACAATGACGTCTAAGGCGTAACAATTAGGATTACTGGAGTGCAATTGAAGATGGAAGAGACTTGCGAACGAGCCGGGACTTTTCTTCAAACGGTTCTAGAGAAAGCCGGATTTGCGCTTGAGGTCTCGTCTGAGCAGACTGCGGATAGATGCATGCTTAACCTGGATGGCATGGATGCGGAATTGCTTCAGGCTGAAGGTGGAGAACTCCTGGAGGCACTGCAACACCTCGTTAACCAAACGTTCGGACGAAGTCTGCCCACGGGGCAGCGGATCGTTTGCGATGTTCACGGTTTCCGAGCCACCAGGGAGACCGAACTGCGCGCCATGGCGTTGCACGCTGCAGCCCAGGTCCGAGCAACCGGAGCGGTTTTCACATTCGGGTCGATGAACGCGCAGGAACGGAGAGTGATTCACGTTACCCTGGCCGAAAGTGAAGACTTGCAGACAGAATCCGTCGGAGAAGGCGCAGAGCGTAAGCTGAGGGTTGCGCTTAAGAAAAGCAACGCGTAGCTTGTGCCTCCTTCTACATCGCTCCTGAAGAACCACCGGATGAGCAGTAATGGACACGATAGTCGCATTGGGGACGCCCGCGGGTCGCAGCGCCATCGGCGTCATCCGACTAAGTGGTCCCGACTCACTCTCGATCGTTAGGTCTATCGTTGGTGACAATCACTTCAAACCACCACCCTCGCGGTCTGTTCTGAGAAGTATCAGGTCCAACGCTTCTGATTCGATCCTCGATAGAGCACTGTTAACTTATTTCCCAGCGCCCAACTCATACACAGGCGACGACGTGGTTGAGATCAGTTGCCATGGCTCGCCAGTTATCATGCGGCAGGTAGTTGATCTGACGCTACGGTTAGGCGCTCGTCCGGCTGGTCCAGGTGAGTTCACCTTGCGTGCGCTTAGTAATGGAAAATTGAACCTAAGCCAGGCTGAGGCTATCCGCGACCTGATCAACGCGCAGACCGAAGCAGCGGCGCAGCAGGCGCTTGGTCAGATGATGGGAGAACTATCGTCGCGACTTCAGGGACCGCAGCAAGAATTGATACAGACAATAGTTGAACTGGAGTCAGCCTTGGAGTTTGTTGAAGACGACCTGCCGGGACTGCGGAAGCAGAACATCGCGGGAGAGTTAGCGGGGGTTGCGACGGTCCTTCTCAGTTTGGCTTCCACATTCGAAGTGGGCCACTTGCTGCGTGACGGGCTACGAGTAACCATCGTCGGGCGCCCAAACGTCGGTAAGTCCAGTCTGTTCAATATGTTACTGGCCGCGGAACGGGCGATTGTAACAGAAGTCCCGGGGACGACTCGGGACACTTTAACCGAGCGAATTAGTCTTGGCGGTGTTCCGATTACGTTGACGGATACTGCCGGTGTGCGGGATTCGACCGATAGGATTGAAAGCAGGGGAGTAGAGCGCACTCGTCAAGCGATGGCGGAAGCGGATTTGCTGGTGGTCGTTATTGATGGGTCAGAGGATCTCGGCGCCGAGGACTTGAGCGTGCTCACGCTAGCAAGCAGTGCACGACATGTTATTGCCATCAATAAGAGCGATGTACCGGCTTTCGATATCCTGGAGAAATCTCGATCAAGCTTTGTGACAAGGAGCGTCAACGTATCGGCGGTCACGGGTTCCGGCTTGGACACATTACGTGCTGCTATACTGGAGCCATTCGGATCTGTTGACTCGTCGAACTCGGGTTTTCTGATCACAGATGCGCGGCACTATGATCTTTTGCTCCGCGCGCGTGCTGAAGTCCAGGCCTCAGTGGATTTGCTGCAAGGCGGGGTCAGCGAGGAGTTGGTACTAGTTGGACTCTATAACGGACTACGATTTCTTGGCCAAATTACAGGCGAGACGACGAACGACGAGATCCTATCGCAAATCTTTGCCACGTTCTGCATAGGGAAATAGCCATGAGTTTTGATGAAGTCTTTGATGTAATAGTTATCGGTGGTGGTCATGCCGGCTGCGAGGCCGCATCCGCCGCGTCAAGACTAGGTTCCCGAACGGCACTCGTGACGATGAACCTCGACCTCATCGGACAGATGTCCTGCAATCCGGCCATTGGTGGGATCGCGAAGGGACATCTGGTTCGGGAAATAGACGCGCTCGGCGGAGTTATGGGACGAGTCGCGGATCGGGCAGGCATTCAGTTTAGATTGTTGAACCGTTCGAGAGGCCGAGCTGTACAGTCTCCGCGCGCTCAAGCAGACCGCGCTCTTTATCGCAAGGACATGAGAAAGACTCTCGAAGGGTCCTCAAATTTACAACTGCGGCAGGGAACCGTGGTGGATCTGGTAATTAGTCGCGGAAGAATAGCTGGAATCGAATTGCAGGACGGTCGCAGATTTGGCTCCGTGGCAGTGGTGATAGCAACCGGAACGTTTCTCAACGGTGTGGTTCATACTGGTCGTCAGACGTACAACGCCGGAAGGGCTGGTGAACCTTCCTCGATTGAACTTGCGGAGGCTTTGAAGCGCTTGGGTTTCCCGGTGGGGCGGCTAAAAACAGGGACCCCGCCAAGACTTGACGGCCGAACCGTTGAGTGGTCCGCGTTCGAACCTCAACCTCCGGACGAGGTGCCCGTGCCCTTCTCATTCGCGACCGATGAGATTTTGCAGCCCCAACTGGCTTGTTATGTGGGGTTCACATCACCGAACGTTCACGAAGCGATCCGACAGAACCTACATATGTCTCCCTTGTACTCCGGGAAAATCAAGGGCATTGGACCGAGATACTGTCCTTCGATTGAGGACAAGGTAGTGAAGTTCGCGGATAAGAGTCGTCACCAGTTGTTTCTAGAACCCGAAGGACACGATACGAATGAGGTTTATCTTAACGGATTTTCGACCTCCTTGCCGGCGGAACTTCAGCAGGAGCTAGTAAGGTTAATTCCTGGCTTGGAGGGAGTGAGAATCATCCGGCCGGGTTATGCGATCGAGTATGATTTTGTCGATCCTCGGGAGTTGGGCTCGGATTTGCAAACGACTCGGGTTTCGGGCCTCTTCCACGCTGGTCAGATCAACGGTACGACAGGGTACGAGGAGGCGGCTTGTCAGGGGCTGATTGCCGGGATCAATGCAGCTTTAGCTGTTCAGGGTCGGCCGAGTTTTCGGTTGCGACGCGACGAGTCGTACATAGGGGTTCTGATAGACGATCTCGTAACGCAGGGTGTAGACGAGCCCTATAGAGTCTTCACTTCTCGGGCGGAGAATCGACTTTCGCTCCGTTACGACAACGCCGATGAGCGCCTTGAGCCATACGGCCGCGGTATAGGATTGGTGGGTGACTCTGACTGGGAGCGATTCAATCAGCGAAGAGATCGCATTGCGCGACTGAGTAGAATCTTGGAGGGAACCCGGCTTAAACGGTCCGATCCCGCATACGCGGCGATCAGCTCTAAGCTCGGAGTGGACTTGGGGGATTCCGTAACGTTGGCGCAGCTTGGAAAACGAACCGGTGTGGGGGTAGACATCATCCGGGCGGTATTGCCTGCGGAGAAGGTGCCTGGTATTACAGATTCTGAGATTGAGTCTGGATTGGCTGACTCGTTGTATGCTGGATACATCGAAGCGCAGCGGCTCAACGTGCAGCGGCTGCACCAACATGACAGTCTTCGGATTCGACCCGACTTCAGTTTCCGGGGGCTGAGCGGTCTTTCACATGAAATGGTTGAGCGTTTCGAGCGGGCACGACCCCAGAACTTTGGGGATGCTCGCCGTATACCCGGTCTTACACCCGCCGCACTGTCAATGTTGCTTGTGCACCTGTCGGCTCATCAGCAAGCCGCCTAAGTAGTTTCACATGTCCCCTGGCGACTCAACTTGTTCCACGTGAAACATTCATAAGAGCCTTCCCACTTCTTGCTTTATGGCGTCTCTGCAACCTTTATGGTAGTTTAACGCCGCTACCACCCTGTAGCGCTGAGCAGCATGGCTAAGACAATTGCAGTAGCAAACCAGAAGGGAGGCGTGGGAAAGACTACGACTTCGGTCAATTTGGCGTCTGTTATCGCCAGCGGAGGCATCCGCGTCTTACTGGTAGACGCGGACCCTCAAGGAAATGCGACCTCCGGGGTGGGGGTCCCTCGTGGGAGTTTCCGAAAGAGCCTCTACCACAGTATAGTTCTCTCTGAGCCTATCAAAGACGCGATTCTTGCTACACAGATCGCCGATCTACATATTGCCCCCTCCAACAAGGATCTAACGGGAGCTGAGGTTGAGTTGGTGGACATGGAAAGGCGGGAGTTTAGGCTTAAAGAAGCACTGGAAAATGTGGATAGCGACTATGAATTCATCATAATCGACTGCCCTCCTTCACTCGGTCTTCTGACGCTAAATGCCCTTACTGCAGCGAAGTCCCTGTTGGTACCCATTCAGGCCGAATACTATGCTCTTGAGGGAGTGACGGAGCTCTTCGATACACTCGCTCGAATTCGGCGGCTGCATAACCCCACCCTTATGATCGAAGGCCTTCTACTCACTATGTATGACGAGCGCACAAATTTATCTGCCGCGGTGGCGTCGGATTTAAGAGACTTTTACGGTCAGCAGGTCTTTGACACCGTCATCCCCAGAAATGTCAGGCTCGCGGAGGCCCCGAGTTACGGAAAACCGATAATCTTGTATGACAAACATTCGAAAGGATCAGAGGCCTACATCGATTTAGCCAGGGAGATACTTGCTCATGACTCGAAAGCCGCTGGGCCGGGGGTTGAGCGCACTGCTGTCGGCTGAACAGATAGGTTCGGCGGAAGATCGAGATGAGATCGCTATCGACTCGATTGAGCCTAGTAGCATGCAGCCGCGGACTCGATTCGACGAAGCCAGATTGCAGGAGCTCGCGAAATCGATTGAAGCGAATGGCGTGGTCCAGCCCCTCCTGGTGCGACGGAAGGGCAGCAACTATGAGTTAATTGCTGGTGAACGACGTTGGCGGGCTGCGCAATTGGCGGGCTTGACCCATGTTCCCGTGGTCGTGAGAAGTGTCCCAGATGAAAAGGTCTTGGAACTGGCACTGATCGAGAATATTCAACGCGAGGATCTAAACCCCATCGAAGAGGCGCAAGCTTATAAAAAACTGATTGATTCCATTGGGCTGACACAGGAGACACTAGCCGCGCGCGTTGGCCGAGATCGATCATACATAACTAACTACCTCCGTCTCTTACGCTTGCCTCAAGACATACAACTCCTTATCGAAGAGGGCAAGTTGTCAACAGGCCATGCCCGGACGCTACTGGGAACAGGTGATAGCGGCTCGCAGCTCCGCATTGCGCGAAGAATAATCGAGCGAGGCTTGTCCGTTAGAGAAACGGAAAGACTGGTGCGGGAACTAGAAGACCCGGGATCAAAGCCGCGAGTGGCGAAGGCTAGAGAGAATGACCCTAATGTAAGAGCGGCTGAGACCAAATTGCGTCGCCATTTAGGGACTCAGGTTCATATTACTCAGAATCAAAATGGCCAGAGCGGACGCATAGAAATCGAATTCTATAATCCCGCGGATCTCGAACGCCTGTTCCGTTTACTGGTGCCCGCGGCCCGCCTGGCAAGCGGCTAGCACCCTATTGTACAATGCACATCCGTCCAGCCCTACGCCCTGCCCATCGCTGTACAGTGTACAATCGTAATTGAAAGTGATCTGGTGTTGATTCTATTTCGTCCGGCGGGTTGCTGACTTGACCGCCTTTTAAACGGGGTGCTAGACTCGCAAACTTTTGAAATGCTGGTATTTGTCGCCGAAGCGGTCCGACCAGCTACTTAATTTATGGGCTTCATTCTCCTAGGCTTAGCTGGGAATTCCATCCAATTGGTGCCGGACGGCACACTCATTTTTCATGGTGCCCTCATCATTCTAATGGTGGTGGTTCTGAACCGGACGCTATTCAAACCTATTAACCGGATCCTGGAGGAACGTGATCGACGCACCGGCGGCCTTTTGAGCGAGGCTAAGCAAACGGTAATTAGAATTGATCACAGTCTCCGGCAGTACGAGCAGACGTTGCGGGGGGCCCGGGCCGAGGGATACCAACATCTGGAGCGACAACGAACGGAGGCAGTTCATGAGAGGGAGCGGCAGATTGCTTCAGCAAGGGATGCGCTCGGTAAGCAGACACTGATCGAGAAGCAACAGATAAGGTCTCAAGCCGAAGTCGCTCGTACGACCCTCTCGAAGGAGGCGGGCATACTAGCGTTGAGAATTAGCTCTCAGATTCTGGGGAGAGCGGTTGCCGGCGAAGGCGACGGAGGTCGACAGGCATAGACGGTAATTGTTGTTATGTACTATTACGGGTTTGCCACAATGGGCTTAGAAGCCGGCAGCGTCTGGTGGAACTACCCTGGGTTGGAGCTTTGGAAATTCGTCAATTTGGCTTTGTTCATTGCTGGGGCCATGTATCTACACCGACGATTTGGCCGACCAATTAGCGGGGCGTTAAGAGCACGAGGAGAGGGAATCAAGGTCGAACTTCAGAGAGCTCGCAATGAGAAAAAGCAGGCTTTGGCTAAGCTCGCTGAGGTAGAGGCAAAGATTCAGCGAATGAACAGTGAAGTCTCGTCGATCCGGGAACAAGCGAAGTTGGAAGCGGAGGCAGAGCGCGAACGCATCAAGGTAGCTACAGAGGCGGAAATGACGAAACTGAAACAACAGGCTCAAAGAGAGATCGAGAGTGCCGCCAAGGCAGCGGTTCAGGAGCTGCGTGAATTTGCTGCCCAACAGAGCGTAAGTCTGGCTGAGGAGTCGATAAGGCGGGATCTTCGCACCGAAGACGATAAGCGAATCATCGGTCTGAACGTCGAGCAACTGGGGAGGGGTGGCCGTTGAGTTCGCAGACAGTTGCCCGCCGTTACGCTGGCGCGCTGGCGGATGTTCTACTGGCGGGGAGATCTCCACGCGATGTCCAGGATGAGTTGGTTTCCTGGGAATCAATGATCCAATCGAGCGAACTTCTCCAGCAGGCTTTTAGCAACCCTACTGTTGCCTACCAGCAGAAACGGGCGCTGCTTGAGGACTTGATTAAGCGGACGAAGGTTCAGCAGCCAACCGCGAATTTTCTTAGAATACTCTTAAAGAACCAGAGGCTCACGGAGCTCGGTGAGATTAATAGGAGACTTACCCGCGTACTGGACGAACGGTCCGGTGTGATGGCTGCTCACGTAACTACTGCGCGTCCA
Organism: Pyrinomonadaceae bacterium; assembly: GCA_013811945.1. Taxonomy (GTDB): domain Bacteria; phylum Acidobacteriota; class Blastocatellia; order Pyrinomonadales; family Pyrinomonadaceae; genus PSRF01. The sequence goes on from JACCUI010000012.1 coordinate 13,570, forward strand.
ATTTCTGAAGACATCAAAAAATCTCTCAGCGGGCGCCTGGCGACGATGACTGGGAAAGATGTACGGCTAAGTTTCGCAATCGATGAGACTCTTATTGGAGGGATGGTTACGCGAATTGGCTCGACCGTGTATGACGGGTCAATCCGTAATCAGCTGCGACAGTTGGAACTAAAACTCGCTGGCAAATAGCCAACGGCTCCCCCAACCAGGGCCTTCAAGTCGGGTGGCTGATGAACGAAGTTTTGAGGAAACAAAATGGAACCGATTAGAGCAGATGAAATCAATGAAATAATTCGCAAGCAGATTGAGAGTTTCGAAGTCGGAGTAACTGTGATGGAGGTAGGCACGGTCATCAAGGTCGGCGACGGAATTGCCGAGATCCACGGGCTCGAAAAGGTGATGGCCGGTGAGCTGATCGAGTTTCCCCATGATGTCCGCGGGCTGGCTTTAAATCTTGAAGAGGACAAGGTAGGAGCGGTGTTGTTTGGCGACTTCCAGACGATTAAAGAGGGTGACGTAGTGAAGCGGACCGGGCGCATCATGCAGGTTCCTGTCGGCGACGCTCTGATTGGTCGCGTGGTAGACGCGCTCGGGAATCCCATCGACGACGGTGGACCTCTGGTTACGGATACTTACAATCCCATTGAGCGTGTGGCTCCAGGTGTGGTGGATCGCCAACCAGTAAAAGAGCCTTTACAGACAGGGCTGAAGGCCATTGACGCAATGGTGCCTATCGGACGCGGACAGCGCGAATTGATCATTGGGGATCGTCAAACCGGCAAGACTGCAGTGGCGGTTGATACCATCATCAACCAGAACGGCAAAGATGTAATTTGCATCTATGTGGCCATCGGACAAAAAGCTTCGACGGTGGCCCAGGTAGTCAAAACGCTGCAGGACTTTGGTGCCATGGAGTACACGATCGTGGTTAAGGCCACCGCCTCAGACCCAGCCGCGATGCAATTTCTCGCGCCCTACTCGGGAGCGGCTATGGGCGAGTTCTTCCGCGACAACGGCAGACACGCTTTAACAATTTATGATGACCTTTCCAAGCAGGCAGCCGCTTATCGTGAGATTTCGCTACTGCTTCGCCGACCACCCGGGCGTGAAGCTTACCCCGGAGATGTTTTCTATCTCCACTCGCGGCTGCTCGAGCGAGCCGCGAAGTTGTCCGATGCAAAAGGAGCCGGTTCATTAACGAGCCTGCCGATCATCGAGACCCAAGCGGGCGACATTTCGGCTTACATTCCCACCAACGTCATCTCAATTACGGACGGACAGATATTCCTTGAGGCTGAC
>JACCUI010000020.1 GCA_013811945.1 Pyrinomonadaceae bacterium
GTATCCCTCGACAGCCTCTTTCTCGTCATACCCTATGCAGCGCGCGTACGCCCTCACGAAACTCCGGTTGAAGATTCCGCCGGGCAAACGCTTATAGTCGTTTGATTCGATGGCTTCGAGATAGTGAATGGAGATGCGTGTCTCGTCGGAAACTTCTCGTAGCGGAATGCCACGCTCTTCGCGCTTGAGTCGCAACTGTTCACCAATAGTAGTTGCCATTACCAATCCGCTTCAGCCCCTGCGCGTGCTCACTTGGTGGTAGCCTTTACGATGCGCCCTCCGGGGAAAAGACGTTGATCTGTTTTCCCGCCCCTCGTTCGCGTCCTTTAGCCGATGTTTAGACCAACTTAACCCTTAGGCGCAATATAGCTTGCCATGCTAAACGGTGTCAAACTCATGCTTCTCAATAAGAGTGGGCGTCTCTTGATTCTTCGCGCCTGCGGTGTTAGCTTGACGGCAGTAATCCGAATCAGTCGCCTTTAATTTCTACAATAGAAAAAGTGAGGTCACAGGAATGTCTTTAGAAGCGCTTGGAATGGTGGAAACAAAGGGCTTTGTCGGGGCAGTAGAAGCGGCAGATGCGATGGTGAAAGCTGCCAACGTCCAGCTCCTGGGCAAAGAATATATAGGCGCCGGCTACGTAACTATTTTCGTTCGTGGAGACGTGGGAGCGGTAAAGGCCGCAACTGACGCCGGAGCGGCGGCTGCCCGGCGAGTGGGTGAGTTAATCAGCGTCCATGTAATCCCCCGTCCGCACGCAGAGGTCGAGCGAGTTCTTCCAGTTGACGGCAGGACCGGCCTAAGCCCCGATGAGCGTTCACTGCAGGGTGGGGCGCGAGGCCAGCTCGCACAGGGCGAATCAGGCCGTTCCCTCCAGGCCGGCGCGCGAGAGTCAACTAAAGAACGGGCCCGGTAGCGCTGATTTTAGATTTCAGATTTTCGATTAATGGCCGAACCTCGAATGGCAAATCAAAAAATCACAAATCATGCGTTGCGCGCGGGAGGTTTGTGATGTCGGCAGATAAAGATCTTGTCTCGGTCCAGCAGGCACGTGATCTTGTCGAAGCGGCACACAGGGTCCAGGGCGAGCTGGCCCGCTTCGACCAAGCCAAGATTGATCGCATCTGTGAGGCAATGGCCCGGGCCGCACTGCGCGAGGCAGCTCGCCTGGGAGCCATGGCCGTCGAAGAGACTGGTTTTGGAATTGCCGATGACAAGCGAGAGAAGAATCGTTTCGCTGCCGAAGATGTTTGGAACTACTTCCGCGGGTTGCGTACTGTCGGCGTTGTTTCCGAGTCGAAAGACGTGGTCGAGATCGCCAGTCCACGCGGAGTAGTAGCCGGAATCATCCCCTCGACCAATCCCACCTCCACTGCCATCTTCAAAATACTCATCGCGGTCAAATCTCGTAATGCGATCGTGCTGTCACCACATCCGTCCGCAGCCCGTTGCATCAACGAATCAGCACGAGTGATGCGAGAAGCAGGTGCAAAGGAAGGACTGCCAGCCGAGGCAATTGGCTGCATGACCTCCGCCACCATCGAAGGTACCGAAACTCTGATGAAGAGCAAGCAGACTGCCGTGATCCTGGCGACGGGCGGTATTGGATTGGTACGCGCTGCCTACTCTTCAGGTAAGCCGGCGTTCGGCGTCGGGCCGGGAAATGTTCCGAGCTTTATTGAGCGGACGGCTGATGTGCCTAAGGCGGTACAGGATATTCTGACAGGTACGTGTTTCGATAACGGAACCATTTGTGCCTCCGAGCAGGCTGTTATTTGTGACGCGCCCATCGAGAAAGCAGTCCGCGAACAATTCAAAGCACAAGGCGGCCATTTTATTTCCAGCTCAGAAGCCGATCAACTGGCGGGGATTGTCGCCACGCCGCAGCGCTCTTTGAATCCATCTATCGTGGGACGGTCGGTGGAAGTAATCGCGAAGATGGCGGGATTTAGTGTGCCGCCGGGCACTCGCTGCATAATTGCCGATGTGGGAGGAGTGGGACGCGACTATCCGCTGTCCATGGAAAAATTGTCTCCGATTCTCGCTTTTTATGTCGTTGATGGAATACAGCAGGGAACGGAACGAAGCCAGGAAGTACTACATTATGGCGGCATGGGCCACACGGCGGGTCTTCACACTCGCTCGCGTGAGGTCGCGGTTCGAGTAGGGAGCGAGTTGCCCGCTTCGCGGATAACCGTAAACACTCCGACGACGCACGGGGCAATTGGATTTTCCACCGCGCTGCCACCATCGATGACGCTGGGTTGCGGTTCCTGGGGCGGAAACGTCACCTCTGACAATGTGTCGCCTCTCCACTTAATGGACATCAAGCGCGTGGCTTTCGAAACCAGACCGGTCAAGAGTAGTCGCCCCGCCGTAACGGCCCGGGAGATCAGCCAACCCGCCCAGCCAACGCATAGTCCAGCTCCCAGTCGGCAACCCGTAGTTTCCGCGAGCGGCGGTAAGATTGATCGAGAGGAGATTGCCGCCATTGTGGATCGATTCCTGGCTGGACGCCGGCCCGAGGAACTTGAGCCGTCGTCGCCGCTAGCGCCGCCGCCACGACCTATTGAAGTGGAAGCGGGCAGTATGTATTCCGGTCCCAGTTCAGGTGCGCGAGATAGTAACAGGACGCGGCCAGGTAACGGTGAGCGCCCCGGTGGGCAGGATCCGACTTCTGTTCGGACCGGGACCACAGTCAGCAATGGCCGTAGCGAAGTAGATTTTGTGAGCGAGGATGATGTACGCCGCGCAATTCAGAAAGGCGAAAAAATCTACATCAATGCGAAGACGATTATCACGCCGGCTGCCCGCGACATTGGCGAGCCCGCGGAAGTTTTTGCGAAAGCTTAAAAGGTCAGTTTTCAGTGGTCAGTAGTCAGTTGGTTTTTGGTCTTAGGTCTTAGTTCTTGGGTTTTTGAGCTTTGTACCTGGTACTTTGTACTTTGAGATTGGTACCCAACCTGAGACTCAGACTGAATTCAAGTGCAAAGCACAAAGTACAAAGCTCAAAGACCCAAGACCAAAACTGACAACTGACCACTGACAACGGACATCCGCCTAAAACCATGTTTCTAGCCAAAGTCGTAGGCACTGTTTGGTCCACCAAGAAATCGCCCGATCTCGAAGGGGTGCGGTTTCTGGTTGTGCATCCTTACGACCTCGACAAGGAGCCCACGCGCAACATCGTAGTGGTTGCCGACAGGTTGGGCGCCGGCCCCGGCGAAATGGTGATGTGCGCTTACGGAAGAGCTGCGCGCACGGCAATCGGAAACCACGACATGGCAATAGAAGCCGCGGTCGTCGGCATCGTCGATCGAGTGGATCTGCAAGAGTCGTTTTCCGAGGAGATGCGCGATGCCGCCAAGGAATTGGCGCGAGACAACGGCAAGTTCTGAACGCATTTTTGATTTTCAACTTTTGATTCTTGATTTGGCGAAGTTTGCTCGAGGACCTGCCAATCGGCAATCAAAAATCGGCAATCAAAAATCTATTTAATGGCCAATGAAGATTTGATTTACCGAATCACCCGGGCGGTCTATAGCCGTTTGGGTGGGGGAGCGGAAGAGCAAACAGTCGAGCAACTAGTCACGGATATCTACCGCGAGATCGAACCATTCCTCGGCCTCAACGGCGCTAGCGACGCTACTTCGCAATCGTTCCCCACAACCGGAAGCATCTCATCGCAGTCGCGCGAAGGCTCTTCGGACCGCATGGTCATTTCAGTTTTCGGCGTTGACCATCCAGGTATTGTGGCCGCCGTAGCCCAAATACTGGCAGCAGCTGATTGCAGCATCGTGGACATCAATCAAACCGTAGTCCAGGGAAAATTTGCGATGGTGATTATCGCAAAGACTTCGCGCGCACGGGAAAGCGCAACCGAGTTGAAAGAACGTTTGAGACTCGAAGGCGAGAAGCTTGGCGTCCGCATCTACGCACAGCGCGAAGACCTGTTTAATGCGATGCACCGGATCTGAATTTCGAATTGCGAATTTTGGAGTGCGAATTTTCGGAAACGACTGAGGAGGGCAATGTCGGATTACGAAGTTCGAAAAGTTCATCAACAAATGTGGAAATCGGGACCTTAGGTGTAGTCTTCCAATTCGAAGTTCGAAATCAGAAACCCGAAATCCGAAATTTTCTTTATGCCTGAGCCCGAGATTGCCCGTCGTTGTCCCTTCTGCGGCGTATCCATCCGGGTACGCAAGAATTTCTGTCCCGAATGCGGCAATTCCTTGACACCAAAGTCGGACGGAGCCAGCGAAGCCAAAGATCCCCAGGAGCTAACGCCTGGCTCAGAATTTACAGAGTTAACCCCAGACGCGTCCAGATCGGCAGCAAGGAAGCCCCTAAAGTCTGAAAAGACGGTAGTCCCACCAGACGCTGTATCGACTCCGCCTGCCACTCCCCGCCAGCAGCCAATGCAAGCAACTGTCGGGATTGTTCACTACGCTGCGCCTCGCCCTCGAGAAGTGATTAGAGACGAGGGGCTCAACCGGGTTGAGAAGTTCCGCCAGATTTCCAGCGCGGTGATTGACGAAGCGGCATATGATCCAAGCTTGCGCTTCGTGCTTGTCGCAGTTGTATTGTTTGTCTTGTTTCTAATCTTGTTGCTGTTGAGCGAATTGATAACTTAATTCAGGGGCGAGTTTCGGGTATCGGGTGTCATGTCAGAACCGCGAGCGGTAGCGACCGGGTTGGCTCTGGTTATTATTCGTCACCCGCGTATGATTGACCCGGTCGCTAC
>JACCUI010000030.1 GCA_013811945.1 Pyrinomonadaceae bacterium
TCTGGGGCTCCGGGCTTAATATTATTTTCGGAAACAACGGCCAGGGTAAGACAAATTGGCTGGAGGGAATCTATCTTCTCTCCAGAACGAAATCTTTCCGCACTCAGCGTCTTCAGGAATCAATAAGATTTAGCCAGGAGATGGCCTTCGTAAGAGGCAAGGTCTCCAGCGGGAAACTTCTGCGTGATCTGCAGGTCACGCTCCAAGGCAACACGAAATCGATCGCCGTCAATGGCAAGAGAGAACAGTTGGTAAGATACCTGGGTCAGCTGCAGGTATTTGCGTTCACTTCCGATGAACTCGAAGTTGTTAGGGGGATGCCTGAGGCGAGACGACGCTTTATTGATCGCGGAGTCGCTTCGTTGAGGCCGTCCTATGTGCAAACCCTTTCCAATTACAAGAAGGTGCTCAAGCAGAAAAACCGAATTCTTCAGGACTCCATTGAGACCGGGCTGAGCCTGGCCGAGACAAGAGATCTGGTGGCGCCCTGGAATGAGCAGTTGGTGAATTTGGCACATCAAATATACGAGTCTAGAACCGACTACATTGGCCGGATAAACGAAGTATTGGAGCGCGGACTCTTTGAGCGGCGTGAGATCCAAATCCGATACGTTTCGTCGCTGGACGGCAAGGGTGATTTGCATGACTACAAGTCGCTGCTGGACCACCGGCTGCAGCTTCGACTTGAGGCGGAACTATCCGCCGGCCGGGGGCTCATCGGTACGCATCGCGACGATTTAGAAATACTTCTGGAGGGGCGCGAGATGCGGGTTTATGGGAGTGCCGGGCAACAGCGTAGCGCATTGTTATTATTAGACTTAGCGGCAATTTCGGTATATAATTCCTGGCATCAGGATTACCCGCTTTTTCTCATCGACGATGTGGACGCGGAACTTGACGAAAAGAGGATAAACAGTCTGTTGGAATACCTTGAAGGCAGCACTCAGACCTTCATTACAACTTCGAAACGTTCCCACGTCCAAACATTCATGTCGAGAGCCAGTGTGTACGAAATTGAAGATGGTAAAGTGACCAACGGCGAACCGAAAAGAGATTCGGTTTCCAGTGGTTTGGCCTAGGAAGTATTCGCCCAGAGCGTGCCAGCCCAAAGAAACATTCACGAGTGACGGTATTGATTGAGTTAAGGAGAATAGTTTGGCCACCGCAAGTATAACGTCAGACAAGAAATACGATTCCTCTTCCATCACAATTCTGGAGGGGCGAGAAGCCGTCCGAAAGCGCCCGGCGATGTACATCGGTTCAACCGGAGAGTTAGGTCTTCATCACCTGGTTTATGAGGTTGTCGATAATTCCATAGACGAAGCTCTGGCCGGATATTGCGACACCGTCGAAGTGACGATTCATCTCGACAACTCGATCACGGTAATCGATAACGGACGAGGAATTCCGGTTGACGAAATTAAGAAAGAAAAGAGGTCGGCCGCGGAAGTGGTTATGACCAAGCTGCATGCCGGCGGAAAATTTGACTCCAATGCGTACAAAGTTTCCGGCGGCCTTCATGGTGTGGGCGTTTCTGTCGTCAACTTTCTTTCAGAGACCTTACGCCTGGAGATATGGAGAGATAGTAAGACTTACGAACAGGAATATGTTCGCGGCGTGCCGGTTGTTGCCCTGAGGCAGACAGGAAAAACCAAGAAGCGCGGAACCAAGATCACTTTCAAGCCAGACTCGCAGATTTTCGATCATACCGAGTTTAGCTTCGATAAACTGTCCGAGCGCTTGCGCGAAAAGGCTTTCCTCAACAAGGGCATTCGCATCACGATCAAAGACGAGCGGGAAGAGCCGGAGCGTTCTCACGAATTCTATTACAAGGGCGGTATTGCGGAGTTCGTGAAACATCTCAATAAGAATAAGACTACGCTTCACGACAAACCTATCTATTTCGAAAAGGAAGGCGACAGTCTCTCGATTGAGGTTGCTATCCAGTACAACGATGGCTACGACGAGAAGGTCTACTCCTTTGCGAACAATATAAATACAATGGATGGAGGAAGTCACCTTTCAGGTTTTCGTTCGGCTTTTACGCGCACGATCAACGCCTACGCGCAGTCGTCGGGTTTGGCCAAGACCTTCAAGAGTTCTCTGACCGGGGATGATGTTCGCGAAGGTCTGGTGGCGGTCATTTCGGTCAAGCTGCCTCAGCCCCAGTTTGAAGGGCAGACTAAAGGCAAGCTCAACTCAGACGTGAAGGGACCCGTGGAGTCGTTTTTGAACGAACGGCTAACGGAATTTTTCGAGCAGAATCCCACCGTTGCCAGGAAGGTTGTCGGCAAGTCTCTGGACGCTGCCCGGGCGCGCGAGGCTGCCAGGAAAGCGCGGGAAATCGTACGCAAGGGCGCGATGGGTTCAACCATGCTTCCTGGAAAGCTGGCTGATTGCCAGGAGCGCGATCCATCGCTGTCCGAGATTTACATCGTCGAGGGCGACTCGGCAGGTGGATCCGCTAAACAGGGACGCGACCGGAAGAACCAGGCGATCCTTCCGCTTAAGGGCAAGATCCTCAATGTCGAGAAGGCACGATTCGACAAGATGCTTGGGCATAGTGAAATCAAATCGCTCATCATGGCGCTGGGAACGGGGATCGGGAAAGAAGATTTCGACGCCGGCAAGCTCCGCTATCACAAGATCATTTTGATGACCGACGCTGACGTCGATGGTTCCCACATCAGAACGCTGTTGTTAACCTTCTTCTATCGACAGATGGGGGAGTTGGTTGAAAAGGGGTACGTGTATATCGCACAGCCACCCTTATTTAAGGTTAAGCGGGGCAAGAAAGAGGAGTACATCAAAGACGAGGGCTCGATGACCCGTTATCTGATGCGCATGGCGACAGCCGATATGACTGTAAAGACCACCGGCGCCAAAGACGTAATCGAAGGTAAAGAGCTCGCAAAATCATTGGAGAAGATGGTCGACTTAAAGAAGTACTGTGAGCGAGCGACGCGGCGCATCGGAGGCGATTCGCATCTATTGGAGACTCTGCTTGAGGCTTTCGGCGGGAAAAAAGGCGTTTTGCGCCAAGAGGGTGCAACTATTCGCAAGATCTTTCAGGATGGCAACCTCATGGCCCGGGTCGAAGCCGTTCTGTCCAAAGCCGGATACAAGACCGAGCTATCGACCGATGAGGAACATGGATTGTGGGAGATCGAAACCTCAGCCATCTCCGGTGTTGATCTTTCCATCGATTGGAACTTTGCCAGCTTTGTAGAGTTTCAGAAAGCCGTTGAACTTTATAGTGAGCTCGAAGATAAACTGGCGGCTCCCTTCACCACAGGTGAAAATGGAACTCAAGAAGAGATTGCCACGCGCGATGCTCTGCTTGAAAAGGTCCTGGCCGCAGCGAAAAAGGATTTGAGCATTCAACGATATAAAGGTCTAGGCGAGATGAATCCGGAGCAATTGTGGGAGACAACCATGAATCCTGAGAAGCGAACCCTCCTCCAGGTTAGGATCGACGACGCCGTAGAAACCGATGAGATGTTTACGGTTCTGATGGGCGACGCAGTAGAGCCGCGACGTAAATTCATCGAGGACAACGCTCTCGACGTGAGAAACCTTGATGTCTAGTAAGACAATCGTAGCGCAGGACACGATTGTGAAATCTACTTCTCACCAAATCTGCTAACACGAAAACGCGCGAGCCTGATGGAAGTTTCCGGCGAAATGCCGGCCTTTCGAACCGCGATCTCCACCTGCTTGGCCACCGAATCCACTCCCTCCAAATCCGGCAGCAGCAAGCCCCGGTGTGTACCCGATTCATCCTCTACAATTACGCCGTAAACCGCCGGATCGAGATCCGCCAGTGTGGCCGGCTCCGGGGCCGAAAGCACATCAACTGAATAGCGCAGGCGGGAAAGTTCTTCAGCCGAAACCGGTGAGAACCGCGGATCCCGTGTGGCCGCATTGATCGCGTTGGCGATGATCTCCTCCGCTAAAGTCTCCTTGGCCGGCTCAATAGTTCCGATGCAGCCGCGTAATTGTCCGTCATGCGTCTTAAGAGAAACAAAGCAGGCAGCCCGTGCACTGAGCAGCTCCGTGTTTGCTTGAGAAGAATCTATTTGTGTTCCGCGGATCACATAAGTCTCCACGGCCGCGCGGGCGAGGCGGGGCAGATTTGCGGCACTGAACGACTCTCCGTCGAAATCACCTGAGGTGGTATTTTGCTCCCGGTACTTTTGCAAAGCTGGCTGCTTGCCTGTCAATTGCGCAACAAGATAACCAACTCCAAACGGCGCCTCATAGTGAATGACTTCGCAGGCCCAAGGCTGTTCTCTCGTCGCTCCCAGGGCGATCAGCATCGAACGGTAGCCACACTCTCCCGCGCTGCGACGCAGATCTTGATCGATGTTGATAATACGTTCGGGAGAATTTGCGCGAAGGGCATCTACAACTTCGTTGTCAAAGATGTATGCGGTAGGGTTGTATCCTGCCGGCGCATCAGGTTTCAGCCGATGACTTAGATCTCCGCTGGCAATCAACCCGGCGGAGCGTCCTGTTTCGTTGATCGCTTTTCCGATGCAGGAGCCGAAGCGTAAATGGTCCTCGTTAGACAGAAAACTGTAACCAAGGGCGACGACGCAGCCGGTCCAGCCGTTCAGTTGCAGAAAGTAGAGCGGGACTGCAGTTCCATGGTCCAGGTTTTGGCTGCCCCCCAGGACCACGACCTCGTAGTCTTCCTTAGCTGCGGCTTCTGAGATTGCCTTTAGCAACTCTTCGTCTAGCGGAGCTTCGAAACGCACCGCGGGCGCACGGAAGTTTGCGAAGTTTCCGTGAAGTACGGGACCTTGATAAGCAACAAAGGCATGTGGCTCTAGCGGAGCGTGAGGTGAAATCAGAACAACAGTTTTGGCCCCACTGGCGATCAGGCGCTTGGTAAGCTCCGCCATCCCATCGATTGAACCCCTTACCTCAGCAGCCGACTCACGTCCCACCTCCGGAACCATAATCGGTGGATGAGGAGCGATACCCGAGAAAACAATTGAACTTTCACTTCCCACTCTGGTTCTCAACTATCCGGAACCTAATTGCTAATACCTACACGATGGAAAGACAACAAACCCGGGCACAACTCGTTAAAGAGTCGTGGACAATTGCAGACATGCTGTCAGGGAACGCCGGTATTCTAACATCTTGTCACTATGCAATGAATGCCAATTGCAGGTCGGGTCTCAATTCGAAGTATTCGGCGGTTGCCCCTCAATTACGGAACCGAGTCACCCTAATAAGACTTAACCTCTCAAGTTTGAACTAAGACCTACTCAATTGCACACGATCGACAAACACCTCTATCATGCCCCCGTTAATGGAACACTTTGATGCACTCATTGTTGGAGCGGGCCCCGCCGGGTCGTTTGCTGCTGAATTGCTCGCTAGGGCTGGCGTAAAGGTAGCCTTGTTTGATGGCCGGCCGGAGGGCGAACCAAAGGCGTGCGGTGGTGGTGTTACGGCAAAGGCACTGAAGGCGTGGCCACACTTGCTGAATGCCGTTGGACGCACAGTCGATGAGCTGGAAATGTACTCTCCTTCCGGTAAACGTCTTCATCTCTGTTTGGAAGAGCCTTTCGCGATCTACTCCCGCATCGCCTTTGACTTATACCTGCGCGAGCGAGCAAAGACAGCAGGCGCCAAAGTCTTTGCCGCCAAAATCTCCGCGCGTGGAATTAAGCGCACGCAGAATGGCTGGACGCTAAGAGAGGTGTTAGGCGCTTCCACCGCTGCGCCCCAGCCGGGATCCTGCACCCCACGCGGGGAGCCCGCGCTTACCCGCTCTGAATGGTTAGGTCAAATGCTCGTCGGCGCCGATGGAGCCGGCAGTTCGGTAGCGAGAATGCTCGCAGGACCGTTGCCGCCGTCTGAAATGGAAATCGCTTTTGGTTATCGGGCGCCGTTGCCGGAGAGCGGAGAGCCGCCCACCGTCATTGCTTTTCTTCCCGGCTGGATTGGTTATGCCTGGGCGTTCCCGCGTCTGGACCACATTTCTTTTGGCATCGCCACTACACAGGAGGCTTTCAAGCATCAACCACTCGACAAACTTCTTTGGGACTTCATGCTCGGTTACTACCGCCAACGCGAAGATCCGAAAGCAAAACTATGGGCGAGCCGCAAGGCTGATCGCGAGCGCGACGAGAGAATTAGAGAGAAACTGGCAACCACCGCTGAACGATATGCGGCCCGTATTCCCGGGCTCAATGATAAGACGTGGGACACCAGGAGAGTGTGTGGTGAAGGATGGGCCCTTCTCGGAGACGCCGCCGGGTTTGCTGATCCCGTAACCGGGGAAGGAATCTATTACGCGTTACGATCAGCGGAGCTCTTCGCGGAAAGTTTCCTGGTTCAGACTCCCCTGGACTATGAGGAACGCTGGCGCGAAGACTTCGGGCGCGATCTAAAGCGTGCCTCACAGATGCGCCGCCGGTTTTATGGAAACTTCTGGGGGGCACCGTTCACGGAAAGAATGATTGGGTTTGCGCGAGGTCACCGGGGCATCAAGCGCGTGTTGGGAGATCTTGTTGCCGGCGAGCAAGGGTACGTTGATCTGAAGAAGAAGCTTGCCCGCAGCGCGTTGCGGCCTGTCTAGTGTGCTGAGGCTAAACTCTTTTGGCTGTCCCCTGAGGTAGGCATAGAAATCAGAAGGGGATCCACTCTTAAATTACGACACCGCGCTACGGGACTGACTGGTGCAAAGAGATGCTCGGACATATCCGCAACTCGATGTGAGACTCCTAAGGCGCCAAACGTTGGATACTCCAATCTCCGTTAGCTTGTTGTTCATAAATAATCCGGTCATGAAGGCGACCGGGGCGACCCTTCCAAAATTCGATTCGTGCCGGATTAAGGCGATACCCGCCCCAGTTCTCTGGGCGCTTAATTCGGCGGTTTCCGTGGAACGCTTCCAGTTCGCGGGCGCGAGTTTCCAATTCCTCCCTGCTGGGAACGACTTCGCTTTGCGGTGACGCGAGGGCGCCGATCTGGCTTTCACGCGGGCGAGTTTGGAAGTAAACGTCTGACTCTTGATTTGAGACTCGAGCCACCGTGCCTTCAACTCGTACCTGGCAATCGAGCTGCGCCCAGTAAATGACCAGTGCGGCATAGGGATTTGCCTCAAGCTCGCGCGCCTTTCTGCTGTTGTAGTTGGTGTAGAAAACAAATCCTTGCTCATCGTAGCTCTTCAACAGCACCATGCGCGCCGACGGCCGACGGTCGTGGTCGGCCGTCGCCAAAGTCATCGCTTCCGGCAGCAAGATCTCCGGGTGCTGCCGGGCCTCGACAAACCAGCTTTGGAAGAGTTGCAGGGGATTTCGTGGTGCAGTTGATTCGCTTAAGTCGGTCACGTTTTTTGCGCGTCCTGTCGATCGCTGCGGCGGCCACATGCCTAGGGTGGTTGCTGCGGGAGGTGCTCCGCACGGTTCGGACAAAGAAGACCTGTCCCTATATCTCAACGAGTTTCAGGTACGGGCTAAGTCGCTGGCGCAACAGGTCGGGGACCGGAACGCTTTCAAACGTGTCCTTTCGCACTGCGGCCATGACGAAATGGGCAGTGGCAACCAACTCCTCTTCGCCTTTGCGGCGCACCTCAAAATTTAGCTGCATTGACTTATTGCCGATCCGGCTCACGTATACTGAAACCTCGAGCAAGTCATCCAACTGCGCCACACTATGAAAATCACACTCGAGGTGAACGCGCGGCAGCCAGAGGTCTATTTCATCGAAGATTACACTGTACGGAAGTCCCACGGCGCGGAAGAGTTCCGTCTCGGCGATCTCAAAAAAACGAATGTAAGCGCCATAAAAGATGATGCGTGCAGCGTCGACGTCTCCCCAGCGCACGCGCTCTTCAATGGTGAAACTGCGAGGTCCAGACATTTGGTACTTGCGATGTAAAGGCCGTGAGCCCGCGCTTCGGGGCGGTTGAACTCAAACCTCCACGTCGTTCAGGAACTTTACCAGCGCGCGATTGAATTCTTCGGATCGTTCAAGGTTGGAAACATGGCCAGCGCCTTCCAAAATCTGTAGCCGCGAGCCACCGATCTCTCGGTGCATGAGTTCCGAATCTGCCGCCGGCGTTAACACGTCATTGCTGCCGACCAGAATCAATGTGGGGGCAATAATGCGTGACAGAAAGGACGTCTGATCCTTGCGCACAGCCATACCCCGGAGCGCTGATGCAGCGCCTTCGGGTTCCGTCCCCACCATCATCTCGCGTACGCGCCGGACAATATCGTGCCGATCGGCCAGCGTCTCAGGGGCGAGCAGCTTCGGCAAGAGTGCGTCTGCAATTCCCTCCATCCCTTCGCGCAGGGCCCTTTCTGCCTGCTGCTCGCGATTCTGCTGCCCCTCTTCGGTGTCAGCCTGGGAGCGCGTGTTAGCGAGCAGGAGTGAACGAACTCGCAACGGAAACAGACGATAAAAAGCCAGGGCGACATAGCCACCCATTGAGAGTCCCCCGATGGTGGCGCGAGAGATGTTCAGGGTTTCAAGCAGTGATGCGACATCAAGGGCCATGCTTTCCATCGTCGCTGGTCCGGGAGTTACTGCACTCTCGCCGTGCCCGCGCAAGTCAGGAACAATCACTCGGTGATTTTTCCGAACCTCTTCTACCTGCTCGCGCCATATCGAGCGATTGAAAGGATACCCATGAAGCAACACCACAGAAGGGCCAGAGCCCACATCCTCATATGCTATCTCGATTCCGCGCACAACCTTCTTCGAACCCTTCGAGCTATGTGCGATGGTAAATTGTGCCACTCATTCTCCTCGTTCCATCTGCATTGATTAAACCCTAATTGGCAATTAGCGAACCCGGCTGGTTCGTCGCCGAAGAAAATCCATCAACACAAATTGTGTCAGGTTGCCTGGGTTAGCGAAGTAGGCCTTACCATTAGTCATTGCCGTCATCTGTTTCACAAACTCAACGAGATAATAATCGCTTGCCAGCATGAAAGTATTGATCATTATACTAGCTTTGCGGCAGGCCTGGACTTCCTTGAACGTCTGGTCCATTACAAAAGGATCGCCTCCCATGGAGTTCTTGTACAGCCGGCGCCCTGGTGAAGACGGAATTGCCGTCGTCTTCGTAGAACGAAGCGAAGGTCTGGCCAACGCAGGGCTTCCTTCGAGAAAACAAGCAGTCGGTTTTCCGTCGGTAA
>JACCUI010000032.1 GCA_013811945.1 Pyrinomonadaceae bacterium
TCTTCCACGACGCTCGCTGATTCGACCGTGCCGGCAGTTGCAAAGAGTTCCTGCAAATCCTGGCTGGAGGTCGAGAACGCGAGATTTCCTACGTAAAGTTTCATTGTCATGTAGATGTACCTTTCCCTCAGGGGGGAATGAAGAGAAGCTGCGAATCGGATTGGCTTCGGTCGAACGGTAGGAGCGAAGGGACCGGTTTTCGGATGCTCTAGGAGCGGCTTCTGAAGTTGAAATCAGCCTGCTCTCGAACCATCCAAAACGCCAGCGCCAATAGACTTTACGCGCGGGGCGCATCACCGTCGATGCGCGAGAGAAGGATTAACCGTGCGTCACTATGCACTATTAAGGGGCAACAAGCAAGGTGAGACGCCGATACCGGGGAGCGAGGTCCAGGATTTCGTAGTAAAACTGAAGGGGTGACGACCTGAACCAAACTTTTGCCAAACATCCTACGTAGCACCTTTAGGAAGAAATCGATGATTTTAGCAGTAATAAACCGGGTGCGGTCTTATGGACTCGCGCTGTTCGTTGGCGTGGCGCTCTCAATTGTGGTCAACGCTGAGGCCCAGACCAAGAAACTCAAAGAAACCAGGCCGGCTAATGAGCTGTCACACCTCCAAGAGGAATTCATTAAGGCCACCAGAGAATACAAAACAAGCCTGGCAAAGCTGTTGGCTATCTATGAGCGTAACTTAAACAGGGCCGAGGAGAAGCTAGCTCAATCTCAAAAACTTTACGCCGAAGGGCTTATCTCAAAAAATCAACTCGCCGACAATGAAACTGCAATCGCTAACGCAAAGGACAAAATAAACGAAGGCCAACGGCAGATGGCCAATGCCGACGCCCAGATTGCCGATACCCTCGTCGAGGCCCAGGCCGAGGCGCAGATGGCGAAAACCCTGTTGCGAAAAGGAAGTCTGCTTCGAACTACGTCGTATATCCGTTACAGTGGTGCCGGCACATGGGCGTTGTCAGATGCGTGGAAAGTGCAACGCTTCTTCCTCGATTCGTTCAAGAAGCAACTGCCGGTTGGCGTATTTGGTCAGGGAGCCATCCACGATCTGTGGCGTCTGGATCATCGCAACGCGATGGACGTATCTGTTCATCCAGACGGGCCTGAAGGTCAGCTCTTAATGAACTACCTGCGCTCTAATGGAATTTCCTTCCTCGCATTCCGCGCGGCAATCCCAGGGACCGCTACCGGACCCCATATCCATATCGGCCGACCGTCGCACCGATTCTGAGTCTCAACCCCATGACTGCGGCCTTGTCACCGCCCTCCAAATTTATTCGCGCTCATTCAGAGCGTAGGCAAACAATCGATTGTTCCTGGCTGTATAGAGTAAGTTGGCAGCTTCGTCACCAATAAACCGCTCGTCAAGGTCGGCGAGACGAACGGCACGCTCGGCCACGCCCGTATTGACGTTAATGCCCAGCAGACCGCTGCCGTTCGGCAGCTGTGTGTAAAAGTACATCCAGTCGCCTCGCAGCGTGGCTAGCCTTCGCCGGCGCCAGAGAAAGCGCGAGAGTCGTTCAAGCTGGTGTGCTGCATCGAGGCGGTCGAAAAGACGCTCTTCGACATCAATAGACGGCCGTGGCGGCCGTGGTGGGCGGATGTTGGGGACGTCGCGTGCGCGCGAAAGCATACCAAACGAAGAGAATCGCTCGGCCACATACTCACGAGAGTAGTTTGAAGCCACGCTGGTTAAACTGGGAAGTGTGACGTGCGCTGCCAGACCAGACCAGCGAAGTGACGAAATGGTGTTTAGCAATCGAACGCCACGAAAAGCGGTCGTTCCTGTTGCGCCGTAGCGGAAGTAGAGTGAAGCAGCACGCGCGACGACCGCGCCCACAGTCCGCAGCAGGCCGCGGCCCGGTGGGTTGTGACGTGAACGCCAGACATTTCGCCCCGCCGCAAAATCGAAAGCCGCAATCTCATTTCGCCCCCCGACCACGGCTTCCCCGCGCTCATTGAGCAGGAGGAATGCAGCCTTCTCCACTTTGTGAGAAGCGTGAGAGCGACGCTTTCCGGTCGAGGCATCAATCACGATCAAGTCATCGCGATCAGCAACCAGAATCGTCGCAGCATCCGGAAGCGTGATGTTGGTGATGCCTTTGTCGGCTCCTTTGAGGCGCCAAAGAACCTTACCGGTATCGACGTCTATTGCACTGACACCATAAGGGCCGCGTTCAACCGTTTCCCCATCCCGAAGCCGGGTAAACTGTCCGCCTGTTCGCACGTAAAGAACCTGGCGCGTGAGGATCATCTCGGGAGTCAACCCCAGATCTTTCGATTCCCAAATCTCTTCACCTGTTCGGCGCGAAATGGACCTCACACGGCCACGCCCCGAAAGGAAGATGGCGCGCTCATCGGCAACCGGATCCGCCTCCGTCAGAGCCAGTCCTTCTTCGTTGATGCGAAACTTTTCCCGCTTGCGATCTTTTCCTGTCTCCGCGTCAAGCGATGTGAGGCCTTCGTAAAACAGATAGAGTCGGCCATCCAGAAAAACCGGCGGCCGATAATTGTCGAGTGTGAAAGGCACGTCATCGCTATCACTCCAGACCGTTGGCATCATCTCAATTTCGCTCTCGAGTTCGCGCTTCCAAAGCTCACGGCCGGCGCCAAGATCGAAAAGATTGATGACGAGCTTGCGCTTCAACGCGTCGCCGGCCTTGCCGCGTGCGTCGCGCACGAAGATTACAGCGAGCAGGTTGTGGTTTTGATCCAGCGCCATCTGCATTACCGAACCGCGCACTCTGTCGCTCCGCCAAAGTGTCTCGCCGGTGACCAGGTCCGCCGCCTCCAGCCGCGTTTTGTTACCATCTTCAATGCTGAGCAAAAGGATGTCTGTGCCCGGCACTGCTGCCACATCGGTTTCGTCCAATCGCGCATTTTTCCGACGCCACAGGATGTCGCCCGATTCGCCATCGATGGCATAGAGCGATTTTTCAGTTCCCGTCACGACTAATCCCAATTCAGTGGCTTGGTAAAAGAGAACACGCCCGTCGAGTTTAGTTGACCAGCGCTCGGACGTGGACATTGCCGGTACGGTCCCGATCATCAACAGCAAGGCTATTCCAGCCAGCCGTTGCACTGTTACCTTCTTCAAATAGCGACCTGCAGTTAAGAAGGACACATCGGTACCTTGATCTGCGGATCAGTTCTCCACTCTTACCAGTTGTTTACCCAGGTTCTCGCCACTAAATAAACCCAGAAAGGCATTCGGAGTATTCTCAAACCCATCGACAATGTTTTCGGCGTACTTCATCTTCCCTTCATGCACCCACTGCCCCAACTGTTTCACGCCCTCGGCGAAGCGGGAAGCGTAGTCCGTGATAATGAATCCCTGCATCAGGGCACTCTTGACTAGGAGATATGGTTGAGGCCGTGGCCCCACATCAGGTCGGTCGAGGTTGTAGAGTGAGATTTGTCCGCAAATGACTACCCGCGCATTCTGGTTAATAAACGGCAACACGGCATCTGAGACCGCTCCGCCGACATTGTCGAAATAGATGTCTACGCCGTTGGGGCACGCATCCTTCAGGGCCTGTTTCATGTCAACGGCCGTCTTGTAGTTGATCGTGCGGTCGACCCACAGCTCATGCTCCAAGTACTCGTTCTTCTCATCACTGCCTGCAATACCAATCACTCGACATCCTTTGATCTTGGCGATCTGGCATACAGTCATACCCACCGCGCCCGCCGCGCCGGAGACGACGACGGTCTCTCCTTCTCGAGGTTTACCTATGTCCACCAGTCCAAAGTAGGCAGTCAAGCCCGGCATACCTAAAACTCCCAGGGCGGTTGTTACCGGCGCAAGGTTCGGATCAACCTTTCTTAGCTCTTTCGCTCGAGCTACAGAATAGAGCTGCCAGCCGAGTTGGCCGGTGACGATGTCGCCGGGCTTAAAATCAGCGGACCGCGATTCGATTACCTCGCCAACCACACCGCCATTTATAACTTCGTTCACAGCAAACGGCGCGACGTACGACTTGCCGTCGTTCATGCGACCGCGCATGTATGGGTCGACGGACAGGTAGCGAGTGCGAACCAGGACCTCTCCATCTTTCGGCTGCGGCACTTCCGCGTCAACAGTTGCGAAATTGTCCATCGCAGGCATACCAGAGGGCCGGCTGGCCAATATAATTTGTTTGTTTTTCATGGCGGGCATCATAACCCACTCGCAAGGTGGTAGTCAGGGTCCCGAACGCAGATCCAAAGACGGGATTTTTGACTGCAGCGACTTTTTGACCGTATGTTAGTATGTATCGCTCGATGACGCCGTCCCGAGGGTTGCCGAGTAATAACTCAGCGATACGAAGCCGCCGCGACTTCATTCTTCAAATAATCCTTAAGAGGTAAAGATGCCGGAACTGCGTGGAACACAGGCGACCGACGAGGTCAAACAGGAGTGGACGTTCGCTTATAAGCTTTATTTGAAAGCGCCCGGGGATCCGCGGGACAAGAAAAACGATCGCTCGGAACGAATCAGCTATGTGGCGAAGGAAATGAACCTCACCCACAAGCAAGCCAAGCGGCGCGTCAGAAACTACGAGTCGTGGCAGCGCAATATCAAGAAGCGCCTGGTAGAACCTTAGGTCCTAAAGCCGGACCACCGGTCCCTTGCGCTGGAACCTGAACAACTTCATTCAACACCTCTCCTCTGATCCTTGTTTCCCGGGACTTTTGTGCCGTACTACTTGACTCTATTTAGCATCATAGCTTTACTGCCAACGTATGAAACCGGCATCCCGAGTCTTTAAAGGCCCTGGCCGCTCCTACGCGTCGCCGGATCCCGCAGGAACTTTAAGCGTGGCGAGCTGTCGGCCGGAGAGATTAGCGCTTGCTTTCCGATTTCCGGGCCTTTGATCTCGCGTCATCTCTCCATTCCTTAAAGGGGCCGACCTCATTTCAGAGCGACGAGAGGGCAATTGCATCCTCTACCGAACTGGACCTTGAACAAATCGCTGGAGTGACAGGAGATTTTTTAATGCGCCGTTTGCCCGACGCAACTTATTCAGCGGCGAAGGCCCGAAGGAAGGCACAAACATGAAAGTTGCAATCACTGGCGGAACCGGATTTGTTGGCAGGCACTCATTACAAGCTGGCGGGTTTTTGGGAATTGACAATGAAGGTGCTCCTGGTGGCCCTTGCTCAGGTACGCATTCTTTCAGAAGGAGTATTAGAGCCGGCTCTTCGCTGCGACCCACTTCCAGTGGATCCAGTTCGTACGCTTAGATTACCGATGCCCAGGTAAGCAAGGGTTTACCTGCAGCCGGTTCATTTACCTTTCGCGACCTGAGATTCTGTGCCTGATACTGGTTCCAAAACACTTGTTCTCTACGATGGCGTTTGCGGCCTGTGCAATGGTCTCAATGAGTTCATACTCAAGCGTGATCCGAGCGATCGCTTTCAGTTCGCGTCTCTCCAAAGTGAGTTCGCCGCCTCTCTGCTGAAACAATATAATATCAACGCAGTCGACCTTGATACGGTTTACGTTTTTGCTGACTATGGGCAGCCAAGGCAACGTTTGCTGGCGAGGTCCGACGCCATTCTGCACGTCCTCGGCCGGATTGGAGGGGTGTGGAGTTTCTTCCGAGTGGCGGGAGTGTTGCCGAAGAGGTTACGCGATCCTCTTTACAACCTGGTCGCGCGCAATCGGTATCGCGTCTTCGGAAAGTACGAAGTCTGTCTGATGCCCGAGGAAAAATATCGGAAAAAGTTTCTGGATCTGGTCATTGCGCAGCCATCTCGTGCAAACGTAATCGGTAGCCCGCTAACCGCCGCCATCGAATGAAGGTGAGTGATGACCAGCATTGGCCCTGATCAAGGCCTGCTAGAGATGAGCGAAGCCAGGCGCTGAATCGCACGTCCCAGAGGCTCAGCGGCTCACCGGTCACCACTTCCTCAACGTTGACCGAACACCAGGTGGCACCGATAAGCAGGAGCGCTCCAATTGTAAAATGCAGTCCACAATAACCATGCCGCGACAACCGCGCCTTGAGGAAAGCAGTTGCGACAAAACGAGGAGCCGTTGCGACTTGTGTGAGGTGTTACGATTAAGCGCGAACCCACCCGTCGGAAGTGTGCCGGAACTGCTCGCTTGAAGCTAAGGCAAAAACCGCTGCCTCCGGCTTCCACATTATGCGCTCGACCGTGATCTCAGGATGCTGCAAACGAATCAGGTTGAAAGAATTGGCTTCGCCCCGGCTGCGAGTCGACGTGGCAGTTCCGGCTTGTACGACAAGGGCTGAGTGGCCCTTGATTTTATATCGCTTTGCGGTGTGCCCAGTGTGGCTAATGTGTAGGTGACCGGCGAGAAAAAGATCTGCTCCGCAACTAGCCAGCGTTTCCATCGCCATGCGTGCACGGCCAACCAGCTCGCTTTCGTGACCACCCTCGGGCAGATCAAACGGATGATGAGAAACGACCACCTTCACGATTTCATCGCTGAGTTCACAGATCTTCTCACGCAACCAGGCAACCTGAACTTCATTGATGCGCCCGGCCTTGATTGTTAGGGACCGGGCAGTGTTCACACCTGCTACCGCCATCTCTTCGTCGGCGTAAAAGGGCTGCATATCGCCTGTTATGTAGCGTCGGTACTTATCTAGTGGACTCAGGAAACGGGAAAACACGTTGTGCAAGGGGATATCGTGATTGCCGGGTACGACGATCTGAGGCTTGGGTAAAGCATCGAGGAAAGCGCGCGCTTCCTGAAATTGCCAGGAGCGTGCCCTCTGAGTCAGATCGCCCGAAACAGCTACCAAATCAGGTCTGATTTCATTAACGAACGCAATCAACGGCTTGACCACACTCGGGTCAGTGCGGCCAAAATGAATATCCGACATGTGAACGATCGTCCGCATCAGGTTTAGTTTCTACTTCGTTTCATTCTCTACCGGTACAAGCACTCGTAGCGACAACGGACGAATACAATAGTAAAGA
Source organism: Pyrinomonadaceae bacterium (assembly GCA_013811945.1). Lineage (GTDB taxonomy): Bacteria > Acidobacteriota > Blastocatellia > Pyrinomonadales > Pyrinomonadaceae > PSRF01. The sequence goes on from JACCUI010000032.1 coordinate 6,950, forward strand.
GGTGGCTGCATCATCGTCACTTCCCCATCCATTGCCACACGCAGACGGCGATGCTTCGTCTCTATCCATATCTCTTTCGAACACAAAGCGAAAAAGTCTTTGTCATCACGCAAGCTGCCAAAAAGCGCGCGCCACGCTAGCCGGACAAGTCCCAACCGGCCAGTGTCACGAGTCATATAGAGGCTCAGGCGGCCCGCATGGAGGCAGGATCGAGCACCAGTGTTAAGACTTTCCATCTCATATTCATTGTTACCAATAAAGACTAACGAACTGCGGGTGGACAAGTCTTTACCTTCGACGCTCAATTTAACCTCCAGGAAAGGATAGCGACGCAACACCGCGATGACGGCCCAAAAAAAAGCGGTCCATTTCCGGGAGCCGAGGCGCTGCTGCTTTTCGCGTTCATGGACCAGGCGCGGATAAAGCCCGAGACTCGAATTATTGAGAAAGATGTGGCGGTTTACTTCCCCCACGTCAACCTGGGTGGTATGGCCCGCAATGATGGTGTGCGCGGCGGCTTCCAGATCGAGCGGGATGTGGAGGTCCTTGGCAAAGTGGTTCAGAGTTCCTAGTGGCAATACGCCGAGCGTCTTATCGGTTTCGATTACGGCGGAAGCTACGGCGCTAATGGTACCATCGCCACCTCCGGCTACAACTATTCGGCTGTCGCTACGCGCCGCCCGGCGCGCAAGCTCTACGACTTCTTCACCGCTCCTGGCCAGCGAGATGTTTGCCGTGCGATTGCTAGCCGCCAGAATCTCAGCGAGCCGAAGGCGCAGCTCTTTTTTGTCATCCGCGCCCGACCCAACGTTGATAATTACTTCAATCGATTCTTTCACCATACCCACCCCACGCACGAACTATCGCGACAGCATACGATGCGAACTTTATATAAGCGAGATGAGAAGGTAGTGGAGGCAGTTTGTTTTTCGTGACTATCTTACTCACACCGCGGGTTTAGCCCGGTGTCAAAGCGAGCCCGACAACGGAACCGCTTAACGGTTTTCCCTAAAGCGTCATCCACTTGGCACGTTCCAAACCGATTAAAACGGTTATAGAAATCAGGAGGTAAGCGCCTATCACCGAGCCAAAGTCGCGGTATGAATGAGAGTACGCAAGCTAATCCCCACGAGAGAGCGGACGATTCGCTGATTCAGGATGAAGTAGAGATCTGTTCAAACTGACCCGTACGGATGGGGACGACGGATTGAGTTGACACGCAACTTTTCGCTTCTTAGTACGCACAGGGTTGTAGCGAAATCCTGTATGATCGCGTCTGATGAGTTCATCGATCGAAAAGCCCTATCGCGGTTCTGGTTTAGACCGTCCTCTAGGAGTCCCACTACCACCTCAACGCATGCCGCTTTTCCGCGCCGGCCAGTTACGCAAAAGCTGGCATTACGTCTCCTTCTGGAGTCGGGAGTTATCTTTCTGTGCGGCGCGAGCCAGTGTCGGGCCGTTACAGCAGGAATACTGGGGAATTTGGGATCGCCAGGCTAAGCAGTTCCGGGAGGGGTCGCATCGCTTTACGCGCCGTGTGCAAATTGGACCGAATCGCGCGCAAGTGCGGGACGGCGATGCAGAAATCGATGTTACATTCGAGTCGTGCAGCAGCTTCGAGGTCTACCGGCCTGCCGGCAGGGCCTATATCTGGTCGCACAAAGACTATTGTCGACAGGCGCGCGGCATCGTGCGCTACAGCGGGAAATCGCGGGAAGTTGTTGGGGTCATCTTCGTCGACATCAACGCCGGCTACCACGAGCGACCTACGCAGTGGCGGTGGGCGGCTGGCGCAGGGTTGGACCAGCAGGGCCGGATCGTCGCCTTCAACGCCATTACCGGCCTTTTCGACACGCCATTAGAGAGTGAACGCACCATGTGGATCGACGGCGATGCGCAAGAAGTAGGACCGAACAGTTTTGCAGAGGACTTGTCGACTGTCTCCTTCGCCGAAGGCGGCACCTTGAGTTTCCAACCCGAAGCGCTCATTGAGACTCACGAAAACCTTCTCGTCATTCGCTCAGACTACTTGCACTGGTTCGGCACTTACACGGGAACCCTGCCCGGGGGTATCGAATTGCGTGAAGCCTACGGCGTCCGCGAGCGCCACGAAGCGCTCTGGTAGCAGCGCCAACCTGCATCCAAATAAGCTACTCTTCGGTTCTAATGAAATGCCCCGCCGATGATAAGAAAAGTGAGAGGCCCACTCTTGCTGGGGTGCTCGAAGAAATTCGGAAACGATGAGACCGATTCACCAAAGTGAGCACCAGGACGGGGACCACAAGCAACTAGAGTAGAAATAGCAGTTGCATCATCATGGACCTTGACGCTTTCGTGCCGCGGCTCTTAAGGAGTCGTGACTAGTGGCAGTTCAATGTAGCTCGCGCGTTTGAGATCGCCCGACGCGTGATAGATCCGCTGTGTGGCCTTGCGATAATCCCCTGGCTTGGCCCAGAAGATGTTGGGGACGAACGTCTGCGGATTACGGTCGTAGAGCGGAAACCAGCTCGACTGGATCTGTACCATGAGCCGGTGGCCCGGAGCGAAGACGTGGTTCGCCGTCGGAAGAGCGTAGCGATAGAGGAGCGGCTCGCCGGCGATGAGGGGTTTGGGCGTTTCCAAGCTTTCGCGATAGCGGCCACGGAATATGTCAGCTGAAACCATCAGTTGGTAACCACCCATGGCGGGTTGCCCTGCGACCTGATCGGGAAAAACGTCGATCAGCTTGACCACCCAATCAGAATCAGTCCCGCTTGTGGAGGCGATGAGGTTGGCAATCGGCTCGCCGCTGATCTTTACCGGAGCGGTCAGGACTTGGAGACGAAGGCCACAACATCCGGGCGACCTGACGCCTCGCGCTGATCATCAACCAGCCACCGGGACCAGCTTCCGCCGTCGATCGGGCGGGAGCGGTAAGGCACCGGCTTGGCAGGGTCGGAGGCGTATTCCTCGAAACCGCGTGCTACAGATTTCGCTGCCGTGAAGCTCAGTTTCAGACCGGCCGCGAGATACAGCGGCGTCGGTCTCACTGTGCAGCCGCTCGCGCACCCGGCGGGCCACGCAGGCAGACGACGCCACACGTTTGTTCCCGTTTCAAATGCTACCGGCGGGATGTCTGCTTTCGGCGCGTCATCTTTCAGGAACTGATCGAGGAAAGGGCGCAGGATCTCGCGCCGAAAGGTCAGCGCCGTGTCACTATTGAATTTCAATGCCCCGAGCGTGCTCCCGTCCTTGATCATCTGCCCGTGATACCAAGGGCCCATTACCAGGAACACTTTGTCGTTGTTTGTGTCGTTGGGCTCAATCGCTTTGTAGACGGCGATGTCGCCGTAGATGTCCTCTTGATCCCAAAGGCTGTGCACCAACATAACAGGCACCTTCAACGGTTGGGCCGCCAGGATCTTGTCCACCGCCCGATCACGCCAGAATGCGTCGTAGCTCGGATGCTCAAGGAGTTTCCGCCAGAAGCCCACCTGTTCGAGTCCGCGGCGACGGCCAAGCTCGCCGGCCGATCCTCCCTGCAGGAACATGTCGTAATCGTCGAAATGGCTCGTCCACCACTTGACCTCATTCGTGCGGGTCGCCTCCTGGTCGTAGATATAACTCATTCCCTGTTGACGAAACGCGCCGTTGTGGAACCAGTCATCGCCAATCCACCCGTCAACCATCGGGTTCATCGGCACCGACACATTGAGAGCCGGGTGGGGATTAACAAGCGCCATCAAGGGCAACCCGTCGTTGGAAATTCCGAGAATACCAACCTTGCCATTGCTTTCGGGGACGTTCTTTACGAGCCAATCGATCGTGTCATAGGGTGTCAGTGGCGTGATCTACCGACGTCGGATTTTGCGGCCCGCGCAACGGACGATTCATCACGTGTATCATCGCGCGGCGTCTGATGTAGTCGAAGCCGTCGTTAGTGGGCTCTATCCTGGCAGGGGTTTCGCTCGTTAAAGTTGTAGGAGTCTGCCGTGGCGTTTGGGCTGCCGTCGGTTTTACGAACAGGGCCCCGAGCACAACGAGCACCTGGGAGATAAGAGACAACTTGCGGACACTTTTCATAATCATCGGATGGTTCCTCATGAGAATGGAAAAAATTCTATAAGACATAGGCTCGTGTGAAAAGTAAAGGATTTTTGACTTTTCCCGTGCTTGAATCAAAGTTAGGTCTAAAGTGACTTCTACTGCCGCTTTGAGCGCAGAGTGTGGGAGGACTTATGAAAAGCGGCGGTGTTTCCCGCATATCAATAACGTTCCCTTCAGAGTAGGAAAGCATCAGCCCGGCAAAGACTGCTGTAAAGGGAGGCAGTTTCCTTCCGCTGCCTGAGTTCTTCCTCTGGCACGTGCTTAACTTCGAAGGGGCGTCCCTGCGTCTCTTGAAAAGGTAGCACTACCTCTAAAGGACTCAAGGCCTCTGGGCCACCCCACGCAATCACCTCGTTGCGAGCATCAGGATGGTCCAAAGTAGCGAGAGCAAACTTCGCCACATCTTTGAACGAGATCCAGCTGACTTTGTTTTTTCCTGAGCCGATAAATCCGCGCTCTGGCGTTAGCAGCATCGAATCCCAGAGCTGGACCGAGCCATACTTCCATGAAACAGGTCGCCTGCAAGACGCTATAACTTAAGCCACTATTCTTTAAGTGTTGTTCGACGGCTCGCTTGGCAGTTTGCAGTGGAAACTCTTACCAGCCCCCAGGAGCGAGATCAGCACGGAGAGACTGACACCTGCGGCTTTGGCTGCATCGAAGAGATTCAACTGTTTCTCTAGATCAACGGTCTGGATGGAGTCACCCTCAGTCCGTGAGGTGTAGCAGAAGCGGTTGAAATAACTGCCGTCACGCCCCGACTCGCCGCTTTCAAGGAGGTACCGTCTTTCAAATCACCGCGGGCAATCTCCAGCTGGCGACTCTCAAGCTGGACCACTTTCACGGGATCGGATATGGACTCACCAGAGCCCTGATTGGCTTTTCCTCCGCAGCAAGCAAGCGACAGATCTCACTTCCCAACAAACCGGTTGCGCCAACAACAGGATTCATATTGAGTCCCCTCTGATTAATATGATTAGCGACCGGTGAAGAGCGTGTGCTCGTCCACGAAGCAAAGACCATTGCCCCAGGGGTCCTTAACATAAAACGAGCGCTCGCCCCACGGTCGGACCGCGATCTGGCCGGCGCTGTACCCATGAACGTCCTCTGTGGAAAGGCATCCCAGTTCACTTGCGCGCAGGTACACCGCCTCGAGATCGTTTACTGAAAAATAGATGTAGTCAGGAATCGGTTTCGCACAGGAGCCTCCGGGTGTAGGATCTACAAGTGCCAGAATTACAGCTCCGCAGTCGAAATAGTGACGTAAGGCCCGCGGAATCCTTCCTCCCTCATCTGCAAGCAACTTCGCATAAAACTCCGCAGCTTGATCCAAATCCGGCACTTGCAGGATCAATCGGAATAAAGCTGGCGCATTAGTCATACTCATCTCCTCCGGACCTCTTGCCGGTCGGATGGGGAGCGGAATGGGGCCCCAAATGAAAACGGATTGCGACGGATCAGAAAAGAAAGTGGCAGAAGAACAAGGCAGATCTACCGGAGGTAGCAATCTTCTTTATTTCAGTTGCACCCGTGCGCATCCGTGTTCATCTTTGGCTGATTTCCTTATCATTTGTGTGTAATGGTTCCGAGGTAGTGGCGGACGAATTCTCTGCTTCGCTTTCACCACGACTTTCTTTGTTCTGAGATTCATCGCGGTGATCAGTGCCAAGCGTCCACGACGGTGAATCGCTCGCTGGGATGTATCGATTAAGTTCCGGTCTATCTCGTCCTCACTCATTCCGACCCCGTCCTCTTCTGGTTGGCCCGCCTCTGCTGGTTTCTTTATCTTTCGCCATAGACTGTTGCTCCCCTTCTTTTCTACCAGGCGACTGCGTATCTTCCCCGCCGCGGATCGGCACCGGCAGAGGATACCTTGGTTTGTGGGTTGTAGACGATTACTGTGGGCGCCGAAAGCGTGCCCCAGTCGGATTGAACCTTTACCTTGTGGCCGCGCGACTTGAGTTCGGCGATTGTCTTTTCATCGATTCGCGATTCAACATTCAGTGACGCGGGTAAAAACTCGTGATCGTCGAATGAGCTGACATAGTGCTGTGTATCAAAGCGAGCCCCTTCGACTGCTTCCTGCGGGTTCATGCCAAACTCGACGATGTTGAGCAGGACTTGCAGCAGCGCCTGATCCTGATTGTCACCTCCGGGCGTGCTCAAAACCATGAAAGGAGCGCCATTCCTCAGAACCACCGTCGGCGTGAGAGTAATGCGCGGGCGTTTCCCGGGCGCGACGACATTTGGACTGTTGGGATCCATCAAAGCTGACTGCAGACGTTGGCCCATCAATACCCCGGTATCGCCCGCGACCACGGCGGGCAGCCAGGCCCCACTGGGCGTAGCACTGAACAGATTCCCATCCTTGTCGATTACGTTTACGCAGGTGGTATCGTTAGCCCGTTCAACCTCCCGAACCGCCGACGCACGGCTGACACGCTGGGTAGCCCCTGCCAATACAGCTTTCATATTGAGCGGATCGCCGGGTTGCTGCGCCAGGGAAGCTTGCTGCTGGTCGATCAGCGAGCGACGCAAAGCGGCATAGCCCTTAGATAACAGCTGGGTCGTAGGAATCTTCACAAAGTCCGGATCGCCGTAGTAACGATCACGGTCCGCCAACGCAAGCTTAAGCGCTTCAGCCAGGGTGTGAATGTAGTCCGGCGAATTGTGGCCGAGCTTCTTGAGATCGTAGCCTTCGAGTAGGTTGAGTGTTTCCACCAGGGCTGGGCCTGCGGTCCAAAAACCTGCTTTGTAAACTTCGTAACCGCGATATTCTGCTTTGACGGGCGTGCCCACCCTGGCATGAAAGCGGGCAAGATCCCCGGAGGCTATTAAGCCGCCATTCCTTTGCATGTAGTCGCCGATGCGCTGTCCCACTGGTCCCCGATAAAAATAGTCGCGCGCGGCGGTGAGGCCGAGGTGACGCTTCTCTCGGGCGTTCCTGTTGCGCCGGGACGCTTGCTTTTCGGCGTTCACGATCTCACGCAGCGTCCGGGCAAGGTCGGTTTGTACGAAGATGTCTCCAACCTTCGGCACCTCGCCGTTCGGCATGAAGATGCGCCTGGCATCAGGCCATTGTGAGAAGACAGTGCCGCGCGTCTTGATGTACTGCACACGCAGCTCGTCGATAGGAAAGCCGTCGGCGAGTTCGATTGCTGGTTGGATGACTTCGGCCAGAGACTTCGTACCAAATTGATCGAGCGCCACGACACAAGCGTCAAGCACCGCCGGAACCGTAGCTGGTAGCGGGCCAGTAGAAGGAATCGTTCCGGTTTTGGCTCCCGCCATGGTGGCCATGCCCGAAGCCGCATTCTTTTCGCGGTTGACGAAAAACTCACGTGTGGCCTTCATCGGAGCGGGGCCCATGCCCTCGACGACGCTGACCTCCTTACCCTTCATCTTGATGATAATTGGCACCTCTCCGCCAAACGAAAAATGTGAAAACTCGATCACCGAAGCAGCTAGGATTGTGGCCACGCCGGCATCGGTAGCATTTCCGCCCTGTTGCAGAATGCGCATACCCGCTTCAACCGAGAGTGGGTGACCACCGGCCACCACTCCGCGCCTGCCGCGAACTACAGGTCGAAAAGTTTGAGCGTCAGAAGGTGGGAAAGGATAAGAAACGAGCAGTAAAGCTAGTACGGCTAGGATAACGAGAGATCGACGCATGGCAGCTTAGCCTTTCAAGTCTGAAGGTTTCGGTGCGTCGAATTGTTAACCTGATTGCCAGGCGAGTCAACGTTTTCGCTGGGATTGCTTGCGTCTCGGCGGCACTGGCAAGGCTCAGCCCCACGCAAAACGTAGAGACTAGTTTGCGCCGGAAAGGGAATGAGACTGTGTCAAGACTCAATTCGGTTTGAAAGGACAGACAACTTAAAGCGCATTCAGTACGGAACCGAGAGCGGTAGCGACCGGATCCCAGACTCAACTCGACGCGATTGCGGGTCTTGGGGGTTGAATGCTTGGATCCGGTCGCTACCGCTTCTGTATTGGACCGTCCCGCTGACATCACGTTCATAAAGCATCCTCATCCAAAGTTTTGACACAGCCTGCACTCTCAGATGGGCGCACGGGCGGCCCCAAATTGAGTAACGGCCTAACGGACTATAACGATTCACCAAACCACACAAACCAACACCAAAGGCTGTTAGTGTCATTTCGTGCTTGACGCGTCTTACCTAAGTCAAGTCGCACCGGCGGCGCTCCAGATCGACGCATATAATGATCGTCAATAGTACCGGCGAAAATGTTGTAACCGCCCGTCGTGTTGCTTGCGCCGGCTTGATATCCGAAGAAAGAGTTAGAGGTGCCCGTCGTGTTGTTTAAGCCGGCGACGGCCCCGAAGAAGGAATTGTTTCCGCCCGTTGTGTTATGGTTGCCGGCGCCCGACCCGAAGAAAGAGTTAGAGTTGCCCGTCGTGTTCTCGTAGCCTGCGCTTACGCCGAAGAAGGAGTTGGAGTTGCCCGTGGTGTTGAAAAAGCCTGCGGCATGGCCGAAGAAAGGATTGTTGCCGCCGGTAGTGCTCGCACCCGCGCCCGCTCCCGCAAACAAATTGCTCGTTCCCGCGTTGCTCAACACCCGACTGCCGCCGATGTTGTACTGCGTCGTAGTATTGATCGCGCCGGTGGCCGTGATCGCCACGCCCGCCCCTGTGTTCGCCACTGATAGCGTGGAGCCGGCGTCGGCGCTCGTCAGCTATAGCGGAGCATTGATTTTGGGCGAGGTCACTGAACCGTCCGCCAACTCGGTTGATGTCACTGCGCCGTCGGCGATCTTCTCGCCCGTCACCGAGTCATTTGCCAGATGCACGCTGCTGATGCCGCCGGCGGCCACTCCCAGCGGCGATGCGCTCGTGCCGTCGCCCATCAAGCTCGTGTCATGCTCGACTCGCTGTAGCCCGTCCGCCGCCCGCTTAAACTGAACATTCAACTGCGGTTCGTGGCTCGTCTGCGAGTTCTCTTTGCTGTCGAAGGTAATGTTCGCCACGGCGGGCGTCGTCGCGTCCGCCGGGTGCGCGACCAGCGCAAGGCCGTTGTTCGGCAGGCCATTGGTCCCCTGTCCGTCGTCGCCGAGCCACTGCTGGACGAGCGCGGTCACGTCAATGACCAGAAACTTGCCCTTCCTGTCCTCCCCGATCTGCGCGGTAGTCGTTGCAAGGCTGCCTAAAGCCGGTAGGTTGTTTGCGGTGATGGAACTCTCGTCCCACGCGCTCCCGCTCGGCGCCGCAGCCGCGCACACTCGAATTGTTCGTCGCAGATGAAGAGCGATTGACGTTGGTATGTCTCTTGGGGATTCATGATCTTTCCTCCACAGGTCGCCATTTAAAGCGCCCGTCTTCGCAGTGTTGTGATCGTCCGATTGCGTTTGACTTCAAATTGCGCGTCGATACGCGATGTCGGCTGCGGCCTGGCGAGCCGTTGGCGGCGGTTGCCAGGGGCGGGCCGCCTGTCGGGCGGCGGAAGCATCGCCTCCCGCCCTCGTCGGGCGCTAGGGCACGTCCACGAGGTGGCCGGAGATGGTGAAATAAAAGGAGCCCGAACCAGAATTAGGTATCCCACCCGCTTCTACATTTGTCCCCGGATCCGCATAGATCCGAACCTGCTGACCCGCTTCAGTTGCGCTTACGTTGTTAAAGGCTACAGCGGGCGAGGTCTGGGGAAACCGATTTCTTTCAAGCCGGCCTCCTACGAAGGTGCTGATGTTCCACGATGCCACTTGACCCACGGGTATTTCTGCCGCCATCGAGGCATATTCGATGACGAGGCGCTTACCCGCAGGGACGGTGTAAATCGTTTCGTCACAACCAAGCATACTGTTGGCTAGGCAAAATAAGTTGGTATGAACTGGTTGTCTTGCAGGATTATCGACGTCGCGCACCGGCACGGGCGCACCAACCGGGTGACTGACTTGAACTGTCGGCGTATTGACGACATTGACCGGTTTCGGCTGCCCGACCGAATCACCGCCCTGCCCGATGTCGGGCGGGGCGTAACGAGCGCAATCGCGCCCATGAGCAACGAGATACTGCTAAAGGCGATGAGTGAATTTTTGAACTTGTACATCGGTGTTCTCCTTATCAAGAGTAGCTTTCGTCATTTCGGAATGAAACGCGTTTTGTCAGCAGCTATGTGAGCGACAAGGCTCGGCCGACGGCATTTTTGAACAGGTCAAGCGCGGCTTGGTATTCGCCGCTGACAAGCCGGGCGTGGCCATCCGCTATCGACTGCCGAATTCGTTGGAGTTGCACGGCTTGGCCCGGACTCGGCGAACCGAACGCCGCGACGGCGTCCAGATATGCTCCTTGCGCGACCGCCTCTCCCGTCAGTCCGAGCAGATATTTTAATTGGCTCAAGTCACCGCCGCCGGCGGCTTCCGCTTGTTCGAGGGCGTTAATCGCCGCTTTGATCTTCACGAGCGCGGCCACGAGTTCGCCACTTGCCAACTTGTGAAGCGCGCCGTTGCTATCTAAGCCATTGTTATTTCCCGCAAGATTGTCGCGGGCGTTACGCAGCGCGGAAATGACTTGGTCATTCGTGGCTCCGGCCAGTAGCAGATCAATTTCATCGACGATTGATTCAACTGCGCCAATTGGCGAGAACGGTGATCGACACGGTCGTGGCAGTCAGTCCGCCGTCGTCGTCTCTGAGTTCGAGCCGGAGCGTCTAACTGCCAGGGGTGTGGTAAGCGTTACTTTGCCGGAGTTGACCTGAAGCCCCGCCAAAAGCGTCGCTGAAGCGTCGAACCCGTTGCTCGAGACGATTGAACCGTCACCCAAGTTCAATTCGGCTGTCTGATGATCAGGTTTCCCTGGATCGGTGAAAGAGCCGGCGGCAGCGTATTCGAGATTGACGAACGCGAAAGGGACATCGACGCCGACCTTGAGACCGAGAGAATCCCCGAGACTGAAAGTTGCGATGTTTGGAGCGACGTTTCGGATTTGGATATCAACAGTCGACGGCGCGCTCGACCCGAGCAGGTCGGATCAGTCGGATGTTGCGCGCGGACAGGCACCGGACTCAAACTCGGGCCGTCCAGCCCTCCGGCGGAGAAGGTCGGGTTCCCGCTAGAGGTCTCAAACACGCCGTTCAGGTCAAGATCCCAGGCGACTCCGGTAGTGATGCATTTACAACGTTAAACCTCTGAGAAAGTTTTCCGCGCCGATCTGGCTGTAGTATGATCCGGTCATGCCAGTCAAACGACCGCCCAAAGATACTAACGAATTGGCGAAGTATATTTTGGACGTAACAACGGGCAAGACCAAAAAGATCGTACCACCAAGGAGAAACCCTCACGCACAGGCCTTAGGTCGATTAGGAGGTCTCAAGGGAGGCAAGGCCAGAGCAGAAACACTCACAACCCGCCAACGGAAGCAGTCCGCAAAGAAAGCGGCACAAGCTCGCTGGAAAGATAAGTCCTAACTCGTCACGAGCTTGTGAATCTCATCTGATGCATAAAGCTTGTTTCGCTGTCTGCCGGTATCCAACTCCCTGAGAATGCCCACACTTTGAAGCTTCTCCAGCGCACGTTGTCCTGTTTTTACCTGCCCCCCAACCAGTTGAGTAACGCGCTTAGAATTAATCACGGGAATAAAAAACAATTCTTCGACCACACGTAATGTGTACGAGGGAGCGTTAATCCCATGCAGCCGATCCTTCAATCGCTGCATGAGGTCGTGCAAGGCCTTAGCACGCTCCTGAGCATCCCGCGCTTGTTCTGTTACCGCCCCAAGGAAAAACTCAATCCAAGGCTGCCACGCTCCACTTGCGCTGACATCAAACATGAGTGAGTAATACTCATCTTTCCTCTTTTCGATATACTCGCTGAGATATAGCAATGGGTGATCAATTATCTTCTGCGAGCAAAGGTCGAGCGTTAACAGTAGACGCCCGACTCTACCGTTTCCGTCAACGAACGGGTGGATTGCCTCAAACTGATAATGGATTAACGCCTCTCTAATTAACGGAGGCACTTCCACCCGTCCATTGATAAATTCTTCGAGCTGGTTCATGCACAAGAGCATTTCAGTGGCCGGAGGCGGGACGTAAGTAGCGTCCTGAATCGGAGTAGTTTTTCTTGGCCCAATATGATTTTGAACCTTGCGAAACTCACCGGGCGTCTTGTCCCCGCCGCGCACTCCGCTCATCAAAATACGATGGATGTCCTTTATCAATCGATTACAGACTGGAAGCTTTTCCAGTCGATCTAAGCCGTGGTTTAGGGCATAAACGTAGTTCTGCACTTCTCGAACGTCGGTGTCAGTGCCGTCGGTGGCTCCCCCAGCCTCGAAAAGAAACAACTCGTTCATTGTAGTAACCGTTCCCTCGATCTTACTTGAGAGTACCGCTTCTCTCCGACTAAAAGAGCCGGACAGCAAATGAGCATTTGGTAAAATTCGAGCGAGTCCTGATAATTCGCTGAGCGCCCGATCAGCCTCGGAATTGAGGCGAGACAATTCCCAGGTCGGCAGCAGTCCCTTTGGCGGTAGGGGATGGGGTATAAATGCCTTTACACCCTTCGGACCTTCCGGAATCTCAACCAAACGGCCCGTTCTATCCGCTGTAAAATCCGCCTCTTTCACTAACAGCCCTCCACGCCACTTACTCCGAAGCTAAGTGGAGTATAACATGTTGATCACCACTTATTGTACGCCCAATGTCCACCTCCCCGCCAGTTAGCTATTGACTCCGTGACCGCTCACGCATATAATCAGTTTCATCATGAACAAGCTTTCAACCCAAAAACGCGTACAGATTGTCTCGGCTTTGGTAGAGGGTAATTCGGTGAACGCTACGGCGCGGATCGTTGGCGTGAGTAATAACACCGTCCTAAAGCTTTTGGGCGATCTCGGTAATGCCTGCGCGATTTATCAAGACAAGGTATTTCGTAATCTCACTTGCAAGCGGATCGAGTGCGACGAAATCTGGTCGTTCGTTCACGCTAAGGAACGTCACCTGTCACCCGAACTGCAAGGCGTGTTCGGCTATGGCGACGTTTACACCTGGGTTGCGATTGACGCAGACACAAAGCTTGTTCCTTGCTGGAACGTTGGACGCCGCGACGCTGAATCAGCAATGGCGTTTATCAAGGACTTGTCAGAGCGCGTCACTAATCGTTTCCAATTAAGCACCGATGGATTCAAAGCTTACCTGACCGCCGTTGAGGAAACATTCGGATCGGAAATCGAATATGCGATGATCGTAAAAATTTACGGTCATACAGAAGATGACGCGAGCAAGCGTTACTCCCCGGCTGAGTGCATCGGATGCGAAACAGAAGTCATCAGCGGCAAGCCAGACATGAACCTCGTTTCCACGTCGTACATTGAACGTCAGAATCTCACCATGAGAATGAACATGCGTCGGTTCACTCGCCTAACCAACGGCTTTTCAAAGAAGGTTGAAAACCATATGCACGCAATCGCAATTCACTACATGCACTATAACTTCGTTCGTATTCATAAGAGCCTGCGTTGCTCCCCGGCAATGGCCGCTGGTGTTAGCAATGCCCTTTGGTCTATCGAGGATATTGTTGCCCTTCTAGATTAGTGGTATAAGCCTCATTCTACAGGAGGAGTTTAATGGAACGAGTACCAGCAGAAGCAGCAACCGTACAACCAGATACTACCCCCGCCAATGAGACTGGAGACGAGGTAACGATCTCAATAGAAAGCTATTTACCTGAGAATGTCCCGACGTATTATTCCGATGGTCTGACGGTCTTACATACGGCTAACGAATTCATCATTTCATTCCTGCAAACGGAATATCCCCTCGCGGGTTCAAAAGAAGAGCTGGAAAAGGTAAAATCCATGAAGAGGAAATGTATTTCGCGGGTTATTGTTAGTCCGGCACAGTTTGTGGCGATTGCTAAGGTATTTCAGGAGAACTTGCAAAAGTATTTAGAGGCTTTTAAGAAACCCGAGGGTTAAAATTATGGCAGACGATGAAATTAAGTTATCGGTGCTAGAAACAAAAGAGGATCGGCTTGCTATGTCGGCGTTGGAGAGTCTGCCTTTTGGTACAAAGACCGTTTCAGCGGATTCCACACAGAGCGAACAAGTAGTAGTACGACCCGACAACCTCAGCATTATCTCAGGAAAGTCTCAGGCTCAGCAAAGTAATTTAACCGTGCATGATGTCGCTGCGTTCATTCTTCAGCAACAAGGTGAAATGACCGCGATGAAACTCCAAAAGCTTGTCTACTACAGTCAAGCGTGGTCATTAGTATGGGATGAAGCTCCGCTTTTTCCCGAACCAATAGAAGCTTGGGCAAACGGCCCAGTAGTGCGATCTTTGTATGTGCGGCATCAAGGAACTTTCAAGGTTAATAACTGGGACGGTGACCCGGCTAAGTTAAGCGAGACTCAACGTGAAACAATCCTCAAGGTGTTGGAGTTTTATGGCCCGATGCCAGCTCAAGTTCTTAGTGACCTAACACACAATGAGACACCGTGGCTCAAAGCCCGAGCTGGTCTTGCGGTGGGCGACCGAGGGAGCAGGGTGATTTCACACGCCGAAATGGCGGAGTATTACTCTAGCCTTGTCTAACAAAAAGCGACCTAAGACAAGACCTGGCCTGCTCGCTTCTTTGGTAAAACAGCCAAAGCTAAGCGAGCCTGATACAACCTTTTTTAAGCTGAATCCGGCTTGGCGTATTGGTAGGCTAGAGATGTGTGATCCTTTTGGATGGCACGAGATAGGGAAAGAAAAACTAGAGGAAATACGAAACAAGTTAGCTGTGTTTGAGAACTCTACTTGGAAGGACATATTACTAATAGCCAAAAAGAATCATCACCCCATTGCTGTGGAAGACCTAGACGCCGCCGCGCAGCGTCGCTTGCGTGAGCTTGGGATAGATGACATCGATTCGCTTATATCTCTGAAACTAAGCGCCACGGAAAGGATGTTTGGAATCCGCCGTGACATTGCTCTAAGCTTGCTTTGGTGGGACCCTCATCATTTAGTTTGCCCTTCACATTTGAAGCACACCTGAGACCGACCTAAGAGCGCCTCCCGTTCAACAGTGTAGCTTTCAAACTGCATCACTACCGGCGACTCCGATTGGCGCGTTGCAAGAGGCCTCGCAATCTGGCGGAGTCTGAATACCGAACTGCATTGATGAAATCATGCCGTCCATCGAGGGATTGCCGGCGTCATCCACCACGGCGCCCAGATCAGGCTCTGCTTCGACTATTCCGTTTCCGGGAAGCGTTTTGTGCCGGCCGGGAAAGTTCGAATCGTCGGAAGTGTGTTGGTTGACCTGCAACGTGCAGCCGCGCGGCGCAAACCAGCGCCACGAACTGGCCTTGTCGTTGAAGGACCAGAGGAGCTTGGTGAAGTCGTCGAAGTCGTCCTTGTCCCGATCTTCGTAGTCAACTGCCAGCCAGTTGCCATCGAAGGAATCCACTCCTGCACCCTCTTCCTCGAAGAGTTGCAGCCACGCCTTCGTGAGCGGGCCTCTCCCTTGTGCCGAAAGGGTCACGGCAGCCCCTTCATCAACCTCGAAAGGCCCGAGCGCCTCGATTGTTGGCTTGAGCGTCGGACTTCCGGGACGCACCATCTCTCGGTGTCTCCATTCCCCGAACCTCACAGTTTGACGGCCACGCTCGCCCCCCGGGAGCAGTTGGTGAGGCCCCTCATTATTGTGCTGGGATGCGTACACGATCAGTTCCCCTGAAGGGCTGACGTACACGCCGGTAGAACCTGAGAAGTGCGACGCGTCGCCTCCGCCTCCAATCGAGTCAGTCGCCACGTGCTTGCGCTCGATGCGCGTCAGAAGGCGATCAGCAGGATTTCCATACCTGTCAACATGGACTTGATATAGATCGAGGAGGTCCGTGCCGCCGCCAGGAAACTTCCCGGCTCCGTGTTGCGCGCACCGATCAGGAAGAGTGGTCCATCCAGACTTTCCTGCCGGACGAAGCTGAACATTTGATGAGCCTGTGAGCCGCAGCACGGCCAAGTGTCCATGCCCGGATCATCTAGTTCATCGCCGCTCCAACTTCGGATCAACTCCCAATTCAAGTTCGACGCTTTGAGGTCCGTCCGGCCATTTACATCCAGCACCATCTCGCCGTTTTCCTCCTTTTGAGTCGTGGAGAGCGACCGGTAGAGCCTCACGTCTTTGTTGTCTTTGCCCGCGACGAGCATGAGATAGCGCAATCCCGGACCGTAGAGGTTAATAACGGGGGTTAATGCCACCTGTCCCGCTTGAAATTCGTCACCCGGCGCCGGAACGAACTGGCTCTTGAGCGCTGGCGTTTCGGGATTGGAAACGTCCAGAAAAAAATGAGGTCCTGCGGCTTGTCCGGATTTGGAGTGGGCGCGGGAGAAGGGAAAGGAAAAGGTATATCCGGATATGGCACGGTGAGCGGCACGACTAGTACGTCACCCACCAGTTGCAACCCGCGGGGTGACCATAGCTCGGCCAGTTATTCTGACCGATGAAATAGATGACAGCGATAGCGGTATCGCGCGGGTCGGGCGGGGTGGGCCAGAGGTTGGGGTTTCCGGTCGGAAGAAACGAAACAATAGCCCAATCACGAATGAGGCGATTTGAACGAAGTCGCTCGCCGTTCGTATCTCTGGAGCCCATCCTAACGATCACGAGATTCCCCGGTTCAGGCGCGCAATCGGAGAGACACGCATCGCCGGCATTGCCGCTGCGCGAGACGAAGAGGTAAGGTGTGCCAGGGCCGTGCTTGGTTGTGGAAGAGGGTGGCGGCCAGCGGGTGTTCGAGGTCGGTGGTCTGTTCCATGAGGTGGAGCGCGCGGCGGTACGCGACTTCCGATTGGTCGAAATGGCCGTCATACTTGCCGAGCATTCCGATTTGGTTAAGGACGACGGCCGCCTCAATCGAGTCGGGGCCGAAGGCCTTTTCCGCCAGCGTCAGGGCTTCGTCGAGGAATGGCTCGGCCTCTCGGTCACTCCCCCCGTCGCGGAGTTGGCCGCCGCGCATGACTAACGATTGCAGGCAGAGTTCGGCTGATTCGCCGCCGCCTGTGGCTGGCGCCTGATGGGCCTGAGCGGTAGTGCCGGCGCGGGGTGGCGCACGATCACGCACCGCGCGGACACCCGCCGCCGCGAGGAGAACATAGGCGGCGAACGCGAGCGCGGCGGGTACGAGAAACTTTGGCGATGTCATGTGCGCGTTCATGTCTGTGTCCTTTCGCCCACGCCTGTCACTTCATCGGCGCCGTGTCGCGCACCAGCGTCTCGTTGGGGTTGGCGCCGCATACCCACTTCGGACAGACGCCGGCGCCGATTTTGGTGGCTTTGAGTTTGATGCTGCCGGTCGTGTCGCGCACCAGCGTCTCGTTGTGGTTCAGGTTGCTGCCGCGCACCGCGGGGCTATCATTCACACCCGCTTGATATCTGGCCGCGTCCCCGGCAGTGGCCAGCGCCAGCAGTAGCGAAAATATCGTTGCGATTGTCATTCCTGCGTTCATTGTTTTTTCTCCTTTTGCGGCTTACCTTGCCGCTTCTACTCGTTAAAGCGGGAACGGTGGGTAAATGATCTAATGTCGGCGGGATTTTTTTCGGGGTCCCCTGCGGAAAAATGATTAGAGGGCGCGGGACAGTTGTGATAGTTTCTGCGCCGCAACCGACCGAACTGGGGTCCCCAAGCGGGCAGCCAGCTTGGGATGGTGGAAGGGATCCTATGCAGACGCCCTCACCGAAGGAGATCACGCGGCTCGTCGCTTGGAGCGATGGCGACGAGTCGGCTCTCGAAGGGTTGACCCCTCTGGTGTACGAGGAGCTGCACCGCCTCGCGCACCACTACATGGGCCGCGAGCGCCCCGGCCACACACTCCAAACCAGCGCCCTCGTCAACGAGGCTTACGTCCGACTGATCGACGGGAAGAACGTTCACTGGCAGAGCCGGGCGCACTTCTTGGCCGTCTCGGCGCAACTTATGCGCAGGATTCTTGTGGACTTCGCCCGCACGCGTGGGTACGCGAAGCGCGGGGGGGCGCGCTGGCCGTCACCCTCGACGAAGCAGCACTCGTGTCAGGCGACAAAGGCGCCGAGATCGTCGCGCTCGACGAAGCGCTTGTGTCGCTTGCCGAACTCGACGCGCGGCAGAGTAAATTGGTGGAGCTGCGATTCTTCGGGGGCTTGAGTGTCGAGGAGACGGCCGAGGTGCTGAAGGTATCGCCCGGCACGGTAAGGCGCGACTGGAGTCTCGCCCGCGCCTGGCTCCACCGTGAACTGGGTGTCAATCGTGAATCGTAAATGGTAAGTGGTTAGATCGTTAGGATTCTCTCCCCCGACTTGGACTGCGCGCGATCAGTTCGCGTGCGCTTCCAATCACGATTGACGATTCACGATTCACGATTCACGATTGACGGTTTACGATTATGACGCCCGAACGCTACCGGCAAATCGGCGAGTTGTATCACGCCGCCATTGAGCTTGACGCGCAGGAGCGCGCCGCTTTCCTCGCGCGCGCCTGCGCGGGCGACGAGGAGATGCGCCGTGAGGTGGAGTCGCTGGTCGCTTCACACGAGGAGGCTGCGGACTTCATCGCGGAGCCGGCGCTGGCGGTCGCCGCCGAGTTATTGGCCGAGGGCGAGGGCGGCGCACTGACAGGGCGGGCGGTCTCTCACTACAAAATCCTTTCGCTGATTGGCGCGGGCGGGATGGGGCAGGTCTATCTGGCCGAGGACACGCAGCTCGGCCGCCGCGTCGCCCTAAAACTGCTGCGCGCCGCCTTCACTAACAACGATGACCGGATGCGCCGCTTCAAACAGGAGGCTCGCGCCGCCTCGGCCCTGAACCACCCGAACATCCTCACCGTCCACGAGATTGGGCGGGCAGACGGTGTGGATTTCATCACCACCGAGTTTATTGAGGGTGAGACGCTGCGCGCCTCGCTCGCGAAGGGCCGGGTGAGGTTCGCGCAGGCACTCGACGTGGCTGCCCAGGTGGCCGGCGCGCTAGCGGCGGCGCACGCCGCCGGCGTCGTCCATCGCGATATCAAGCCTGAGAACATCATGCTCCGACCCGACGGTTACGTTAAGGTGCTCGACTTCGGGCTGGCGAAACTCGCGCCACAGGGGAGGGCCGGGGAGAGTGAGGCCTCGA
The DNA here is from genome assembly GCA_013811945.1 of Pyrinomonadaceae bacterium. GTDB lineage: Bacteria > Acidobacteriota > Blastocatellia > Pyrinomonadales > Pyrinomonadaceae > PSRF01. The sequence goes on from JACCUI010000032.1 coordinate 26,126, forward strand.
CCGTCGCCAGGGTCGAGACCAACCCCGGCGTGGTGATGGGCACTGTCCAGTACATGTCGCCGGAGCAGGCGCGCGGACTCACGGTGGATGAGCGCACTGATGTGTGGAGCCTTGGGGTCGTGCTGTATGAGATGGTTGCGGGTCGGCCGCCGTTTAAGGGTGAAACACACAGCGACACAATTGTTTCAATCTTAGAGCGTGAGCCCGCGCCCCTGGCGCCGCACGCTGCTGATTCCCCGGCGGAGCTTGAACGGATCGTGATGAAGGCGCTGACCAAGGACAAGGACGAGCGCTATCAGACCGTCAAGGACATGGGTATTGATCTGCGCCGGCTTCGACGGCGACTAGACGTCGACGCCGAGATCGAACGCTCCGCGACGGAAGCGGGCGGCGACGCCGCGGCGATAA
>JACCUI010000060.1 GCA_013811945.1 Pyrinomonadaceae bacterium
ACCCGAGATGTTTGTACATCCACCCTTCGGCGAAGGCGACTGTGCTGAACACGCACAAACTCACGGAACCAAATCCAAGACTACCCGTCAGCAATGAGCGTACGAGTGACGGAACAGCAGCGAAATCCGCCGACCGGTTTCCTGGATTCTCCATAAATTCAAACTCCAGCGTCCCCACCCACGCTACTGAGAAGAGACTTCTATTTGCGGGTTCGGTTGCGCAACCTGTTAGCTGTCCGCCCGGGGGACCCCTCGCTTACTTTGAAGCTTCTTTGAAGGCTTGAGTTACTTCTCAGGCGTAGCCAGACTCATCCAGATGTTCAACAAAATCTTCAACGATTTCTTTGAGATAGTCTCACCTGTTAACTTCTATCTTTTTTATCAATGATTCGAGCGCACCTTCTTTTGTAATCAGAGCCATTACTTTCAATATAGCAGGCCAACCCATTGCCGCTGATGGACCCCGTTGTTAAGGTGACCGGCATGATGACTTGACCTCGTTCAGATGTGATGTGACTACGGCCGCGCATTCTATCACCGCCGCGGCTGCCTTCGAACGGCAATCTAATCGCACTATCTAAACAACGTCCCGGGTGGTATAGTGCCAAGCACTTAAGAAATCTTCATTTCTCCCTGATTCCGAGGGGCCAGAGACGACAACGACACTCCCAAGCGGCAGCTCAATTTATTCAAGACAGAATTGAAAGAAGGACGAAGCGATGAGTAGTCAGGCAGTATCCCCCAGCGAGGAACCTCCCCAGCGGACGGGTCCGAAAGACAATTGGCTCGGCTTCGTCGGCGATGTCTTGAAGTTTACCGGCGAAGTGCGTTTTAAATCGATGCTGCGCATTGATGGGAACTTCTCAGGGAGCGTGAGTTCTGCGGACGGCACCCTAATCGTTAGTAACGGCGCTCAAGTTACCGAGGCAGTAATAGATGTTGCCGTTGCGAAGATAAATGGGACTGTTGAAGGCGATATCAAGGCCAGCAAAGAACTCGTGCTGGGCCGCACCGCAAGCGTAACCGGGACTGTAACAGCGCCAGCTCTTGTTGTCGAAGAAGGAGCTCTTTTCAACGGCAGTTTCCGAAGAAGTTAACCCATTTCCCGCCTTGGAAAACCGTCGTTCCCGGTAGTCGCGTTTCCCTCAGCTTTTTTCAACTACGAATCCCGTCTACTTCAAGATATTCAGCCTCGATCTGAGTCGAACCGTCGGCTGCACGATTGTTCTCGGTCCAAAGTCGTACCAAGTCTAACCGCAACCTGCTCTGCGCTTCCTCATCGAGTGCGGCAAAGGCTCGATTCGTCGGACCGTAGTAGACTCGAAAAAACTCAACCACTTCCGCCGGAGAGAACGGATAGTTCAGCGAAAACATTCGCCTGGTGGTCTTCAATCTAGATAGACCATGGTTTAGCCGCTCGTGCACTGTGGCCTCTTCACCCCATTTCATCGGCGGACCCATCAGCGCCGGCGGCGGAGCGTACTTGCCGATAATCTTGAACATCTGACCAACGTGGCCCTCGGGCGTCCAATTCGCCATCACGATTCGCCCTCCGGAGCGGCACACGCGCAACAACTCCGCAGCGACTCGTTCGGGGCGCGGAGCAAAAATGGCCCCGATCAAACTGACTACCAAATCAAACGCTCCATCCTCATAAGGAAGTGCTTCTGCGTCGCCTTCGTCGAACTGAACCTGTACATTTTCCGTCCGAGCGCGTGCGCGCGCCTGATCGATCAGATTTGCGGCTATGTCGATCCCAGTTACTTTCGCTCCGGCGCGTGCTGCCGGAATAGCGAGCTGACCCGCACCGCAGGCTACATCCAGAATCCGGGTGCCAGATGCTACCTTAAGGCCGGAAAGGAACTCTAGTGCGCTGGGCTCTAGATACTTGGCGAAATGCCCGTAGTCGCCGGCCATCCATGTCGCCTTTAGACGGACCTTGAGTTCATTCATTTCCGGGGTAGTCGCGCTCATGGATCTCTCTCCTTTGCACTCCCAACTCGCACAAGCCGCGGTGACAATAGCAAGCTTAGGCCCGTGGCGAAACAGTTTGGTTACTTATACCGGCGGCCATGCTTGATCACGATATCAACGTCCTGCAGTAGATTGATATTACGCAGCACATCGCCGCGCACCGCGATGATGTCAGCATATTTCCCCTCACTGACCGTTCCAACCTGATCCGAGACTCTCATCATCACTGATGGCCAGTAGGTCGCCGCACGAATCGCGACCATAGGGTCAATCTTGAATTCATTTACCCAGGCATCAAGCTCCCGCCAGGTGGTCTGACTGTGAAAGTTCATTGGGATACCGCTGTCGGTTCCAATCAAAAGCACGACGCCAGACTCAGAAAGTTGCTGAATCTTCCGGTTCAACGTAGGCCGGCGGGCGGGAGTGATCTGGTAGTAACCAAGGCGGTCAGGATTTCGCAGCGAAGCTTTGATGTCCG
>JACCUI010000067.1 GCA_013811945.1 Pyrinomonadaceae bacterium
CAAAGGAAACCAAGGCTGGCACCGGCCATCGCGCCGCAAAAGACAGTCAACTCAGCCGCCTCAGGCCGGTGTGTTAGTTCCAGGTATCTTGCCCAGCGCGCATCGCTGCTTAAGTAAGTGAAGCCAGTCATGGCGGCCATAGCAATGAAGGTCACGCTAATTGCGAGCCCGTCCAGACCATCGGTCAAGTTCACTGCGTTTGACCAGCCCAGCAACACGATCACTATCAATATCAAGTAAAGATAAGGGCCAATGAAACTGATCCCGAAGGGCTCCGATGTAGTTTTCAGGAAGGGGATGCTGACATTCCACGAATAGTCGCTGGCTAAGTACTTGGCGGAAACGAAAAGAACAATCCAGACACCGATGGCAATCAGGAGTTGGGCCAGCAACTTCTGTCTGCCGGTAAGGCCTAAGCTTCGCTGTTTGGCCATCTTCGCGTAGTCATCAAGAAAGCCGATCGTGGCAAACAACAGAGTCGCGATTATGATGGTCCAGATGTAAATGTTTGTTAGACGGGCCCAGAGCAGAGTTGAGAGAAGCACAGAGCCAACGATCAGCACGCCGCCCATCGTGGGCGTGCCTCGCTTCGCCTTGTGCCCTTGCGGGCCTTCCTCGCGAATCTGTTGTCCAATGTTCCATTTCCGTAGCGCCTGAATAAACCTACCGCCAAACAAGAGGGAAAGCAGCAGGGCTGTGATCGTGGCGTAGGCAGTGCGGAAAGTGACATACTGAAATACGTTAAGCGCCTTGATCAGAAACCAATCCTTCTCCTTGAAATGGTTGTAGAGCAGTTCGTATAGAAAGTAGTAGATCATCTTCGGCGTTCTATCCGGGGATCGGGAGCGATTTCCTTAAGGGCATAAACCAGCCGCCTGCTCAGTCCTTCAGACGCTTTCACCGGCGCCCGCCAAGTCAAACCGGCCGCGAAGTGCAGTTACTATTTTGTCAGTTGCCACTCCTCGTGAACCTTTGACTAAGATCAGATCCCCTTCCTTCACTTCGTCCAAAATAGCGGCTGCGGCCTCAAGCGAGCTATCGAAAAACCGGGTTGTCGTTAAGCCCGCGGCTCTCGCCCCGGCGATTATTTCTGCGGCAAGACCGCGAATCCCCCAGAGGACATCTACGCCGGTGCGGGCAATCTCATCTCCGGCTTGCCGATGCAGCCGTGCCTCGTCAGATCCCAGCTCCAACATCTCACCGGCTATCACAATCCGTCGCTTCCTGGCCCCCCCCGCTTCGGTGATAGTCCGAACCATACTAATCAATGAGCGTGGATTCGAGTTGTAGGAATCATCCACAACGGAAAATCCGGCGGCGAAGTCGAGCGTTTCCCCGCGCATGCCAGGCGGCTTCACCTGTCGCAAAGCGCCCGCGATCGGTTGGGGCGGAATCTGCAGGCAGGTCGCTACCGCAGCGGCAGCCAGAGCGTTCATCAAGTTGTGACGGCCGCTCATTGACAAAGCGGCGGGCGACTCACCCAGAGGTGTCTTCAACCGAAACTTTACCTGACCCAGATGCGCGGTCTCAATCTCCGTGGCGGTGACATCTGACTCGCGATCGATGCCAAAGGTAATGATGGGGCCGCGGTGCTTGTCGCGCATTTTGATCACCCACTCATCGTCAGCATTTAAAACAGCGGTTCCACCTGGCTTGAGACCCTCAATCAGCTCGGCCTTGGCGGCAGCGATGTTCTCGATGCTTCCCAGGTATTCAAGGTGAACCGGAGCTACCATCAACTCTACCCCGATGTCGGGTGGCGTAATGTCACACAGGCGTCGAATTTCGTGCGTCGGTGAAGACATCCCCATTTCCAGCACTGCTACATCGAATTGCTCCGGCGACCTGCCTTGACGCACCATTTGTAACACCGAGAGCGGAAGGCCCAGGCCGTTGTTATAATTTCGCTCGCTCTTCAGAATGCGCCGTCCTGTGGCGCCGAGAACATGCGCTGTCATTTCTTTCGCCGTTGTTTTCCCTGCACTGCCGGTGATCCCCACGACGGTCTTGCCCCAGGCTTCATAGACCCCGCGAGCCAGCGTCTGCAACGCCGCAATTGCATCGTCAACTAATATCAGCCGATCTGCCAGTGCCTGGAGTCGCTCATCGTCACGAACCCGGTCTACACGGGCAACGGCAGCGATGGCGCCGCGGCCCAGAGCATCTGCAATGAATGCATGTGCATCAGCAAACGTCCCATTGAAGCCGGCGCGGGCGTAATCTTCCTGCGATAACGCAAAGAAGAGTTCGCCCGCGTCAACCGACCGCGAATCGATAGAAAAGTTTGTGATTTCTTTGTCAAACAACTCGGCGCTTAGACTCGCGGCGTCAGCGCCCATCAATATCGACGCTACTCGGACATTCACGTTATTCCAGCCTCGCCCAGCCTTTCCGCCCTCGCCTCGATTAAACTGGGACTGCGAGACATCTCGATACAAGCCTCAACATTGTAAGCGACTGAAATTTCCACCGGCTCAACCGTTTCAATCAGACCTTTGTGATCAGCACGAATCATACTCAACGCTTCCTACCGCCACTCTAGAGAGCCTCTTGCAAAACTCGGCGTTGGCGAGGCCGGCAGTGCGCTATGCATGTGAAACAGCAAAACATCGAGTTTGCTCAGCCTGTTTGCCGGATCGTTTTTACAGTTTCAGAAATCTCCTCG
>JACCUI010000070.1 GCA_013811945.1 Pyrinomonadaceae bacterium
CGCACTACACAACACCAACCCCAAGCCATTCGTTTGGACGGCCAAAGCCTCCGACATCTTGGAGAAGGTCAAACGCGCTCGCGCCTCCAGTAATAAGTTATGATCTGTTTGACGCACTACACTAGCGAGGTTTTTCCCAGATCGAAAGCGGCAGCGCAAAAGGCGGTCGAACTTGACGATAATCTCGCCGAGGCTCATGCGATCCTGGGATTCACAATATACTGGTACGACTGGGATTGGATCTCCGCTGAAACTCAAATCAAACGCGCGTTAGAGCTCGATCCGAACAGCGCCACTGCTCATTGGGTTTACGCTGCTTGGTTATCAAACCTGGGTAGACACGCTGAAGCCCTCACCGAAATAAAGCGCGCCCGAGAACTCGACCCGCTTAATTTGGCAATTAATACGACTGAGGGAGTAATTCTGATTAATGCTGGACAACCTGAAGCGGGCTTGGACGCATTGCGGAAGACTCTAGAACTAGAGCCGAGTTATTTTCCCGCTCATTTGTTTGCTTCGGGTGCCTATATCGAGAAAGGGATGTACGTGGAAGCCGTTGCCGAAGCAACTAAGGCGAGAGAACTTAATCCCGTTAGTTCTGTACCCATTGCATACCACGGCTACGCTTTGGCGAAGTCGGGCAAACGAGCAGAAGCGGAAGCCGCACTTGAAGAATTATTGAAATTGTCAACGGTGCACTATGTTGCGCCCTACCACATAGCCTTTCTCTATAACGGCTTGAATGAGCGCGAAAAAACACTTGCGTGGCTGGAACGAGGTTACGAAGAGCGAGATCCGAAAATGCTTTTTCTGAAAGTCGAACCGAAATGGAATAACTTGCGCGCAGACCCGCACTTCCAAGACTTGCTGCGGCGAGTGGGGTTCAAGCCATGAGTTTTCAAAGACAACCGCCTTAATAAGACGCCGACCTGGGCCACAGATCATCGCCCATGCACTCACCCTCGCGATGAAACAACAATCGCGACCTACGCCTCTCTAGCTGTCGCCATCGAATATCTAGCGAGGCTGAAGCCTCAGACCGACGAGTTGTATCCGTGAATTAGAAAGTCAATAGCTCCGGCTGATCTGAGTGCGATAGAATCGCGCTCTTTTATGGACCGCTAAGCGGTCAGGTGGTCTTGTTCAGACCTAGTCAGCCGGAGCCAACAATGAACTTATCACGAAACGTTTCCGAGATGATCCGCGAACATGTGACCCTCGAAGTTGAGAGCATCGACCGCATGTACTTGAATATTTATCAACCGCAATTGCAGCGGGACCTTGGGGTGGTTGGATTCTTTCGCCATCATCGCGGCCAAGCTTTCGCTTCCTCGAGCTTGATGGCCACAATGACCAGGACGTTTGTGACCAGTATCGAGTCTTTTGCCAAGGCACAGAAGATCCCCCTGATCACCTTTCAGAAAGGGCAGCGCAAGGATGATATTGCCGCGAGCTACCGGGCCAAGTTCAGCAAAGCTGAAGGCGTGGTCTTCATTGGCAAAGCCCAGGAGAAGGCGTCGGTTTTTCGCACTGAAAAGCGTTACCAGCAACAGAGCGGCAAGACTTATCCCTGGATCGTGCGCTCGACAGCCATGGTAAATCACTATACATCTATGCGCTGGATCGAGACTTCGGCCCCTTCTTCCTCAAGTTCTGTTCTTACTTTCCTTACAACGCCAAGCTCTGCCTCAACGGCCACGAGTATGCCAAGCAGCAGTTAAAGCAAAAAGGCATCGAGTTTTCCCCACTCGACAATGGCTTTCTCAGCTGCGCTGACGTGCGCCACTTGCAACGTACCTGCGACGGACTATCAGCGGCGAAGATTGATCATGCTGCGTAAATGGTTGCGCTTGCTGCCGCATCCTTTCACTAAAACAGATCGTCAGGCCGGTTGGCTTTACGATATCTCGATCCTGCAAGCGGAGTTCTCTTTGACCCAGGTGTTGGACCGGCCGCTGACTGGCCGGGCCTTCTTCGAGGAAGTAATCCACGAGAATCTCGACCTCGGCAATCCGGGACAAGTGCAATTGATCTTCAACCGCCGCGTAACCAAGAGAACTCCCGGCCGCTTTCGCACGCGGGTGATCACGGAAGGCGTGACGCCCTCGCTGCATGTTGATTACAAGCATTCAAAGATCAAGCAGTATCACAAAGAAGGTCGCGC
>JACCUI010000077.1 GCA_013811945.1 Pyrinomonadaceae bacterium
TCCCAATTTCGCAATCCGAAATTCGAAATTCTCTTGGTGCAGGGGGCAGGATTCGAACCTGCGTAGGGCGTTAGCCCGCCGGGTTTACAGCCCGGTGCCATTAACCACTCGACCACCCCTGCATACCATTTCAAGTGCCTAATGGAGCCGGCGAAGGGATTTGAACCCCCGACCCTCTGATTACAAATCAGATGCTCTACCAACTGAGCTACGCCGGCCCGCTACAGATTGCAATAGCGCATTCCGACAAAAGGCGGATAGTACCAACAGGAAAACGAAAACGCAAGTCGCAGGCAGAGTTAGACATAACTGTCGGATCGTGGACTCGGGGAAGCAGACACGGTACCGGTTTCAACGTGAGGACATTAGTTTCATTACTGCCCAATTCCCGCGGGATTCACTAAAAACTTTGCCTTAATAGTAGGCAACAATAGGACTGAACCTTCGTCGACTAGTCCGGCACCGTAGCGATCCTCGCGCTGTCGGCTTTGCGTCGCTCAGCTCGAGATGCAAGAACGGAGGCGTAGAACGAACGGAAATACCCATACATCGACAGGCACGCTGAGATTACTACCAGCCATAACAGAGCCCGCCCGGCTGTGTAAACCAACACCTGCCAATCGTTTCCTGTCGTGGGGCCTTCGCCGAGAAGGTGCTGTAAAGCTGCCCTCAACTCCGGCACTGACCAGAACTCGATTGCCGGAAATGGCCTGCCAAAGTTTTCCACAGGTGGCTTTCCCGAAACACTGGAGGCAATTAGCAGCGCAACGGTCACGACCTGCGCCAGCATTTTGAATTTACCCATCTTTGACGCCGCTATGACTATGCCATCCGCTGCGGCGATTGAGCGCAGACCGGTAACTGCAAACTCACGTCCGATGATGATCACCACCGCCCACGCTGGAGCGAGCTGGTTCTCAACGAGGGAGATTAGGGCGGCGGAGATGAGCAGCTTGTCGGCAATCGGATCGAGCAATTGGCCCAGACGAGTTACCTGATCGCGGCTGCGCGCGAAGTGGCCGTCCAAGAAGTCAGTAAGAGCGGCACCCAAAAAAAGCGCGACGCCTAATATGTGCCGCGGTAACCCGAACCAGTTTTCAGAAAACGGTGTCAGGAGAACCACAACCAGAAGCGGGACGATAAAAATACGCAGCAGTGTTAAGGCGTTCGGAAGATTCAAACTTATACCGCCCTAAGGAAAGGCAACCAGAATCAGTTCGTGCTTGCGATTGCTCGCAGTTTATGACCCGCTCCGAAACAGTGTCAAGAGAGCCAACTCCCAACTTGCTCAATTAGTTTGTGCTCAGTTAGAATCGTGGTTTCTTCGCCACGTAATATTCATATCTGTGGTGGCGTGCTCGGTTAAGTACCATGGCAATTGACCGCATAACTGTAAGAGGAGCTCGCCAGCATAACCTCAAGAACATTAACGTAGAAATACCTCGCGATCGCTTTACAGTTGTCACTGGCCTCTCCGGTTCCGGAAAGTCATCACTCGCCTTCGACACTATCTATGCTGAGGGACAGCGTCGCTACGTGGAGTCGCTGTCGGCTTATGCGCGGCAGTTCCTCGACCAGCTCGAGAAACCGGATGTCGATTCAGTAGACGGCCTTTCCCCGGCAATTTCAATCGAGCAGAAAACAGTTTCCCGCAGCCCTCGATCTACGGTAGGCACGGTAACCGAGATTTATGACTACATGCGTTTGCTCTTCTCTTCGATCGGTCAGCCCCATTGTCACATATGCGGTGCGGCGATCACCCGGCAGAGTGTGGAGCAGATTGTGCAAAACATCCTCTCGCTGCCCGAAGGCGAAAGGGTGATGATCCTGGCGCCCATAGTTAGAGGACGTAAAGGTGAGTTTAAAAAGGAACTCGAGAAACTTGCAAAGGACGGATTTCTGCGAGCGCGCGTCGATAATGAACTGCTTTCCCTAGACGAAGAGATCAAGCTTGACAAGCGGCGCAACCACACCATTGAAGCAGTCGTCGACCGTTTGTTAATCAAACCGGGAATTAACGAGCGCCTCTCGGAGTCCGTCCGCACAGCTTTAAAGCTTACGGGCGGAGCTGTGCTGGTATCGGTTGTCGATGGCGAAGAGAAGCTTTATTCGGAGCGCATGGCTTGTGTCAATTGCGGCATCAATGTCCCCCCACTCGAGCCGCGGTCGTTCTCATTCAACTCCGCCTACGGCGCCTGTAAACGATGTCACGGCCTGGGCTCGGTCCTCGAAGTCGATCCAGCCAAGCTCATTCCAGATACGAACACTCCAGCTGACAAGCTGACTTTCATGGGGTCGTCGGATCGTCAGGGTTCTGCTTACCTCACGACCGCGTTGATGGCGGTTATTAGTCACTTCAAAGGTAATGCGAAGACCCCTTTCAACGAGTTGCTGCGCGAAGCTCGAGAAGGCTTCATCGAAGGACTCAGCGGCCAGTTGAACTTCCACCAGGGCGCGTATTCTTATCAAGCCCGTTGGAAAGGCGCATTGCATTGGTTGCGTGAGCGTCTCAACGAATCGCCCTCTGAGAAGGTGCGCCTGGCGCTCGAGGAACTTGTGTCCCCGGGAATCTGTCCGGAATGCAAAGGAAGGCGCTTGCGTGCAGATTCGCTGGCGGTGCGTTTAGGCGGGCGAGGCATCGCGGACTACACGACCTTCCCGATCGAAGAAGCGGCGGCCGTCTTTGCCGAGATAAAACTGAATCCGCGCGAGGAAAAAATTGCCGGCTCTATACTTAGAGAAATAGTCAACCGGCTTCGCTTCTTGCAAACTGTTGGGCTCGGCTATATCACTCTTGATCGTGTGTCGTCTACGCTGTCCGGCGGCGAGGGTCAACGCATCCGCTTGGCTACGCAGATTGGATCACAACTCCGGGGCGTGCTTTACGTCCTGGATGAACCATCTATTGGGCTTCATCCACGCGACAATCAGAAACTGCTGGAGACGTTGTGCGCGCTTCGCGACCTGGGCAACACCGTACTGGTTGTAGAACACGACGAAGAGACGATTCGTCGCGCCGACTACGTTGTTGACCTGGGACCTGGCGCAGGTGCTCATGGTGGCGAACTGGTTGCGTCCGGGACCGCGGAAGACGTGGCCAACAATCCGAATTCGATCACGGGACTCTACATTCGAGGTTTAAAGAAAATCGATGTGCCGAAGCAGCGCCGTGCACCTAACGGTAAATCCCTCACCATCCATGGGGCCCGCGCAAACAACTTGAAGGAGATTGACGTCTCATTCCCGTTAGGTCTGCTAACCGTCATCACCGGCGTTTCAGGTTCGGGTAAATCGACGCTGGTTGGCGACATCCTCTACCCGGCTCTGGTGCGTCACCTTTATGGTTCGCTATCTAAGGCCGGACCTTACACCGCGATTGAAGGTTTCGACAATGTCGATAAAGTAATTGAGATCGACCAGTCGCCTATTGGCCGCACGCCACGTTCGAACCCGGCGACTTACACGGGGTTGTTCACCCCGCTGCGCGAACTCTACGCAATGCTGCCGGAGTCGCGCGAGCGCGGCTACAAGCCAGGACGCTTTTCTTTCAACGTCAAGGGTGGCCGCTGTGAAGCTTGCGAAGGCGATGGCATGAAACGCATCGAGATGAACTTCCTGCCGGATGTCTATGTTCTCTGCGACGTTTGCCGGGGCGCTCGCTACAACCGCGAAACGCTGTCCG
>JACCUI010000107.1 GCA_013811945.1 Pyrinomonadaceae bacterium
GCGGGGCTCATAGCCACGCTTTAGAAAGAGGATGAAAGCTCCAAGGTCAAAGAACCGCAGAGCAAGTCAGAACGGGCACGCCGATGAAACCAATGAAGACGAGATCCCGACTTGATACTAGACAAAGGCATAGCTTCTCAAACTTCTTCGCGAAGCCGATTTTCGGGTAATGATGAATATGCGACGAATAGCTTCTCTGATCTTTGCACTCTTCTTTTTTGTTGCCGGATGTGTGTCGTGGTCGGCGGTGATTCCAGCGCAGTCGGGCAACACGACCGTCGTTGCGCCGTCTACACAACCCTCGCCACAGCCTTCGCCGGGCCTCGATAGGGCGTGGTGGGCCACTGACGATAATGCCGACAGAATCTCGACGCCCATTCACGCGGGCGTCAAACGTACCTCACGTTACGTGACATTGCGTGATAGTGTACGGCTCGCTGTTGATATCTACCTCCCCGAGGCACTTAAAGCTGGCACGCGCCTGCCGACAATCTTGGAGCAGACGCGCTATCGACGTTCTTTCGAATTCAAGCCGGAAGTCCGTAAAGCGTTGGACCGGCCACCGCAGAGGGTCGTCGACTTTGTAACTCGCGGTTATGCCTACGTGATTGTAGATGTGCGTGGCAGCGGCGCATCGTTTGGCAGCCGGCGCGGTGAACTAGTGCCGTTGGAAGCCAGAGACGGCAAGGATGTGGTTGACTGGATCGTCAGTCAGCCGTGGTCCGATGGCAAAGTCGGGGCTACGGGCGTTTCTTACGTCGGCACGACTGCAGAGCTGCTGCTTGTTAACCGTCACCCTGCGGTCAAAGCCATCGTCCCCCAATTCTCTCTTTTCGACGGCTACCCGGACATAGTCTTTCCGGGAGGCGTGCCTCACACTTGGTTCATTGAGAATTGGGCACAAGCCATCATCGCGATGGACCGGAACGAAATACCCGAGCAGCAGCGCAAGCAGATAGCGGGAGTTCGCCCGGTCGACGAAGACTCTGACGGGGTGTTACTCCGTCAAGCAATCCGCGAGCACGCAACAAACATAGACATACACGCTGAGCTTTCGCCTATCACATATCGGGACGACCGGGCTCCCGCTGGGTGGACGCTCGAAGAGATCAGCCCAAAATCTTATGTGCGTGAGTTGGTAGCTTCCCGCGCTGCCATTTACAGCTACAGCGGCTGGTACGACGGAGGCTACCCACTCTCGGCCATCAAACGCTTCTTAACGGTTCGGAATCCGGGCAGCCGTCTCGTGCTTGGCCCCTGGAATCACGGCGGCCGGTTTTACTTCAGCCCCGCTAAAGGCAGGTTGAACTCAAGCTTTCCGCACACTCTCGAGCTCCTCAGGTTTTTCGATTATCACCTCAAGGGGATAAAGACCAGCATTGTCGGTGAGGCCCCGGTGCACTATTACACGATGGGCGAAGAGCGTTGGCACTCTGCGAGCACCTGGCCCCTCCCTCGGATGCGAAGGCAGACGTGGTTCTTCGCAGGTGATAACGAACTGAGCAAGAAGAGACCGGCGGCGGGCAAAGCGTTCGACACCTACCTGGTTAATTACAGCGCCGCCACCGGAAACCTAGCGCGGTGGAACACGCTCTTCGGGGGCACCCCCGTTGATTATCCAGACCGGAGCGCGGAAGACCGTAAGCTCCTTACTTATACTTCAGCTCCGCTTGAGCATGACACGGAAATAACCGGGCATCCGATCATCACTCTCTTCGTCAGTTCTACCGCCACTGACGGCCAGTTTTTTGCCTACCTGGAGGAGGTTGACGAGGCGGGCCGCGTGCGCTACGTAACAGAAGGCCAGTTGCGCGCATTGCACCGTAAGCTTAGCACCGGCCGTCCGCCTTACAAGACAGTCGTGCCGTATCGAACATTTCTGCGCCGAGACGCCAAGCCACTCGTGCCAGGCCGGATCACACAGCTCACATTCGACCTGCTGCCGACCTCCTACTTTTTCCGGAAAGGCGGGCGGGTGAGGATCGCTATCGCCGGCGCGGATAGGGACCACTTCGAACCGCTCGCCGGCCCGCCGCCGACTGTTCAGTTTTACCGCAACGGCGTTTATGCTTCACGGATTGATCTGCCTCTGATCCCGCGTCGCGAAGCATCACCTTAAGCGCGCGCACGCGAGATCGGTTAACACACATCGATAACGCTCGGCACAAGGGGTGACCCAGTAAGTTCATGGGTTTATGAGGAAGCATCGTTATGAGCATACGTTTTGACGGCAGAGTAGTGGTTATCACCGGGGCCGGAAGCGGGTTGGGTAAGAGTTATGCTTTACACCTCGCGGGGCACGGCGCGCGCGTCGTCGTGAACGACCGGGGCGGAAATGTGGAAGGAGCGGGTGCATCTAACGTGCCGGCCCAACTCGTTGTGGACGAGATTAAAAGAGCAGGAGGCGAGGCCGTCGCCAACTTCGATGATGTCTCTGAGGTTAAAGGGGCGAATAATCTTATCGGGCAAGCGTTAGACCAGTTCGGCACGGTAGATGTGGTTATATGCAACGCCGGCATTCTCAGGGATAAGAGTTCTTGAAGATGCCTCTGGAAGATTTTGAACTAGTGCTCCGGGTTCATCTACTCGGCACGGTTTACGTCACCAAGGCCGCATTCCCCGTGATGAAAGATAAGGGGTACGGGCGCATCGTCATGACAACCTCCGCCTCCGGCCTTTACGGCAACTTCGGTCAAACGAACTACGCCGCCGCCAAGCTCGGCATAGTCGGTTTCATGAACTCGCTCAAACTTGAAGGACTGAAATACAACATACGCATCAACTCGGTCGCCCCGCTCGCAACCACAAGATTGGCCCAGGGAATCTTCCCTGAAGACGTGGCCTCGCGCTTGAGGCCGGAACTCGTGACACCGCTCGTGGCCTACCTTTGCAGCGAACTGTGTGAAGCTTCCGGTGACATCATCTCCGCGGGTGCAGGCTATTACAGCGCAGTCAAGATAGTCCAGAGTAAATGCGTCAGATTTGGGACCGAGCATGAGATCACGCCGGAGATGATTGCCGCAAAGTATGGCGAGATTACGAAGATGGAAGGGCCGACCTCTTTCAATGATGCGCAAGAGCAGTTCGCGTCTGTGCTTAGAGCTATAGAGTTCGCCCCTTAGCTTCCCCGGCTAGATGACACTAGTGTGTGTGTCCCAGTAGTTTATTGTGAACAGTCGATAGCTCTTCATCTGTTTAATGCTCACTGCAAATCTTGCGGACTGTACTAATGGAGATTGATAACAAGGAGGACGATATGTCCCCGCGTACATGGAAAAGTAACCACAGGATTCAATTATCTGAATCCAATGTACGGGGAATCGCCGAAGGGCATGTCTTGACGATCTAACCAACTTCGTCAGAAATTTGATATAGGTCAAACGAGAAAGCGTGTTGTCTCTAACTTTGGTTAGATGGCAATGCGCGCTTTGTCTATATGTTCAAAATCTTACTCAAGAGCGGCCCGGCGGAGTACCGCGAAAGTGTGTTGCCGTCGCGCGTGAGAGCGCGCGTCGCAGTCGAAGCCGGAACGAGTCTCGGTGGGCGCGAGTACGCCGGCTTGGACGGGCGCATTATCGCCAGACGCGAGTTCGGCGCGTCGGCTCCCCATGAAGATTTGCTGAAGCAGTTTGGGTTTACATCCGAACACATCGCAGCGGAAGCGCGCGCGCTGCTCGAAAAATGAACTGCGACGAAAGATGTATGCGGTTCGGCGTCTTCTAATTGCTGAGTGGTACAATTCCGACTCCAAATCTGATCCTGTTACCCGTCGTGCTGCTACGAGCGATGCCGATTTGCTGTCTAAATTAGGTGCTGATTAGCAGACCGGCATACTTATGGAGCGGGCGGTATAGTCCAGGTGGTAATCAAAACTAAACTTATGCGTATCGCTATCGGAGCCGACCACGGAGGCTTTCCGCTCAACGAGCAAATCGTCGAGGAACTGAAGCACGCGGGGCATGAAGTCGTGGACTTCGGCACGCACGACGGCGGGCAGCCGGACGATTACCCCGACTACGTGCGGCTAGTCGGCGGAAGCATTCAACGCGGCGAAGCGGAACGCGGCATCCTCGTGTGTGGTTCGGGCGTCGGCGCGAGCGTGGCGGCGAATAAATTGCGCGGCGTGAGAGCGTGCCTTTGCCATGACACGTACTCGGCCCATCAGGGCGTCGAACATGACGACATCAACGTGCTTTGTTTGGGGGCGCGCGTCGTTGGCAGAGAATTGGCTCTGGAACTCGTGCGCACCTTTCTTCACGCAAGATTCACTGGCGAAGAGCGCCATGTCCGCCGTTTAGCAAAAGTCACAAAGATGGAGAATTGTTTTTAGGCTGTTAACCCAAATGCGTCAGTCTCCACGAAAGGAAAGTCACATGAACCCATTGACTCAATTACACAATTACGGGCAGAGCGTGTGGTTCGATCAGATGCGACGCTCGTTGCTCACGGGCGGCGAACTGGGGCGCATGATCGAAAAAGACGGCTTGCGCGGCGTAACTTCCAACCCGACGATCTTCGAGAAGGCTATCGGCGGTTCGGCCGATTACGACGAGGCGTTGAAGGAATTGGCCTCTTCAGGCGCGAGCGTCGAGGAGATTTACGCGTCTCTCGTCGTCGAAGATATTAAGGGAGCGGCTGATTTGTTTCGTCCGCTGTATGACGAGTCGAACGCGGTTGACGGTTACATAAGTTTAGAGGTCAGCCCGACGCTCGCGCATGACACGGCAGGGACGATTGAAAGCGCGAAAAAGCTGTTCAAGGCGCTCGACCGCCCGAACGTGATGATTAAGATTCCGGCGACACCCGAAGGCTTACCTGCAATTGAAGAGGTGATCGCCACCGGAATCAATGTCAACGTCACGTTGATCTTCTCGCAAGCGGTTTACACCGAAGTCGCCGAAAGCTACATACGCGGACTTGAGCGGCGCGTCGAAAAAGGCGAGTCGGTTGATCGCATTGCGTCCGTTGCAAGTTTCTTCGTCTCGCGAATTGACGCGGCAATTGATAAACAGCTCGGAGAACGCATTGCCAAAGCGTCGAGCGAAGACGAGAAAGGACGGCTCAGATCTTTACTTGGAAAAGCGGCGGTTGCGAACGCGAAGCTCGCTTACCAAAAATATAAGGGGATATTCGAGGGTGCACGCTTCGCGGAACTTAAAGCGCAGGGCGCGCAGGCGCAGCGCCAGTTGTGGGCTTCGACGGGAACGAAGAATCCGAAATACTCAGACGTGCTCTACGTCGAATCGCTCATCGGGGCGGACACAGTTAATACAGTCCCGCCCGACACGCTGAACGCTTTCCGCGATCACGGGCGCGTCCGGGCGACGCTCGAAGAAGATGTGGAAGGAGCGCGGGAATATTTACGACAACTCGCCGAAGTCGGCATCAGCCTCGACTCTGCGACAAAGCAATTGACGACCGAAGGCGTTAAGTCGTTCGCCGATTCGTTCACGAAACTCATCACCGTAATCGAAGCGCGGCGCGACGGGGCGACGCGCAACCTGCTCGAACGCCAGACCGCCAATCTCGGCAAACACCAAGAAGCATTTGAGCAAACGCTCGAACGAATGGAAAAGGAAAAGTTTATTGCCCGCATGTGGCGAAAGGACGCGACGCTGTGGACGGAAAGCGAGACGGACGCGAAAATCATCAGAAACGCGCTCGGCTGGCTGCCCGTTGTCGAGATGATGAGCAAACACGTAGATGAACTGATGACCTTCGCGGACGAAATCAAGCAGGAAGGATTCACTCGCGTGGTCGTGCTCGGCATGGGCGGTTCGTCGCTATGCCCGGAAGTCTTCCGCCGAAGTTTCGGCAAGCGTGAAGGCTACCCGGAACTGCTCGTTCTCGATTCGACCGTACCCGAAGCAATCCAGAATCTCGAAGCACAAATTGATTCAGCGAAGACGCTTTTTATCGTCGCCTCGAAATCCGGCACGACAACCGAACCGCAGATGTTTCATCGCTACTTTTACGGGCGCGTGAAAGAAATCAAAGGCGACGCGGCAGGCGAAAACTTTATCGCCATCACAGACCCCGACACGCAGTTAGGCGCGGATGCCGGCGGCGACAAATTCCGTCGCGTCTTCGAGAATCCGGCGGACATCGGCGGACGCTACAGCGCGCTCTCGTATTTCGGGATTGTTCCCGCCGCGCTGATGGGCATTGATGTCAAGATTCTGCTCGACCGTGCTTTGCACGCCGTCCACGCTTGTTCTGAGTTCGTCCCAGTAAAAGAAAATCCGGGCGCGCGCCTCGCCGCCATACTTGGCACGCTCGCGCAAGCAGGGCGAGACAAGGTGACGCTGGTGACGCCTGCGCCGCTCGACTCGCTTGGACTGTGGATCGAACAACTCGTCGCTGAGAGCACGGGCAAGGAAGGCAAAGGCATTGTGCCGGTCGCCGGCGAACCACTCGACCAGGCGGAAGTTTACGGCCACGACCGCGTGTTCGTACTCATCCGCACCCAGGACGCAAGCGACGCAGAGACTGAAGCCAAACTGAAGTCGCTCGAAGACGCAGGGCATCCGGTCATACGCCACACGTTGCACGACGCACTTGACCTCGGCGAAGAGTTTTTTGTTTGGGAGTTTGCCGTCGGACTCACGGGTGCGGTCTTAGGCATCAACTCGTTCGATCAACCGAACGTGCAGGAGTCGAAGGACAACACGAAGAAACTGCTCGAAGAATTTAGGTCGAAAGGTAAGCTGACCGCACCGGAAGCACTTAGCGCGGAAGGCTCACTAAAGATTTACGCTGCCGCAGAAGCGCAGGCAGCGCTCGCCGCTTCGTCGCTTGATGAAGTCATCCGCAAACATCTGGCACGAGTGAAGTCGGATGATTACGTAGCCATGACTGCATACATCGCCGAAACTTCTACACACGACGAAGCCATTCAAGCGATACGGACGATCATTCGCGATTCTTTGAAAGTGGCAACGACCGTCGGCTACGGTCCGCGCTTCCTGCACTCGACCGGGCAACTCCATAAGGGCGGCGCAGATAATGGCGTTTTTATTCAAATCACGGCGGACGATAAAGAAGATTTGGCGATTCCGCACGAGCCTTTTACGTTCGGCGTACTGAAGCAGGCGCAGGCACTCGGCGACTTCGCGTCGCTCGCCAGCCGCGACAGACGCGCGATTCGTTTTCATCTCGGCGTTGACACTCAGGCAGGTTTAGAACGATTGAGGGCGTCGATCCAGAAGGCGGTTGTAACGAAAGGAGAAAGCCATGTCAGCACCACGAACCGGTGAGGAACTCGCGCAATTCGGGATGATCGGCTTGGCAGTGATGGGCAGCAACCTGGCGCTGAACGTCGCCGATCAGAATTTCAACGTCGCGGTCTGGAATCTCGAATCAGAACGCACTGACCAATTCATCGCCGAGAACAACGCGAGCGGACGATTCACTCCGACAAAGACGCTCGAAGAATTTGTCGCCGCTCTTGAGCGTCCGCGCCGCATCATGATGATGATTAAAGCCGGTGCGCCCGTAGACGAAATGATACAGCGTTTGCAGCCGCTGCTTGAAGCTGGCGACATCATTATTGACGGCGGCAACTCGTGGTTCAAAGACACGCAAGCGCGCGAAGCGGCGTTGGCTCCGACCGGCATCAAC
>JACCUI010000128.1 GCA_013811945.1 Pyrinomonadaceae bacterium
CCAGATCGGCGGGATGGCCTGCAAAATGGACGACAACGATCGCGCGCGTTCGGTCGTTGATATGCTCAGCGACTTTTTGGGGATTGAGGTTGATAGTTTCAGGATCAATATCAACGAAGACAGGCACGGCTCCGATTCGCGAAACAGCAGTAGCGGAGGCGACAAAAGTAATTGGGGGAACAATCACTTCATCGCCAGGTTCAATCCCCGCCGCGCTCAGCGCAATCTCCAGAGATACTGTGCCATTTGCCAGGGCAATGCCGTGCGCAGCGCCGTGATAGGCGGCAAATTGCCGCTCCAACTCTCCAACCGATTCGTGATATCCACCCCAGACTCTGCTCTCCATCACGTCATTCAGGGCCTTGCGATCTGATTCATCAAAGATGGGCCAGTCCGGCGGCCTTCGCGTGAGCGACGCTGGTCCACCCAATACTGCTAATCGCCGTTGACTTTGTTTGCCTAACATCTCTTTTGACATGTATTCCTAACCTGATTGAATTTTCGCTCTAGCCCGCAGAGCCGCAAGTGATAAAGCACGCCTAAACACAAAAGGCACGATCCACTAACTTACACGAACAATACGAACAAGTTTTAGTGTTACTTCGTGTGATTTCGTGGATCGTTTTCTTTCGCCCACGAATTCAACTCAAACAACACGAAGTAGAACCTCTTTTCATAAGAGCTCAGGACTTCATGGGCTTCGAGACTAAGCGTCAGCACGACTCTGGTAGTGTTTCAACCAACGCTTTCACTCGCACCGACCGTACGACACCGGCCGCAGAGACGGGCTCACGGGCCGCACGTCCAACATGAAACTCGCGAATACCCGTAGCCTGACAAATCCTTCGCATTGCCTGCTGGTCGATGCCGCCGCCGGCCAGGATCTCGATCTCTGGACCGGCATGTTCCTCATATCTGGAGAGTCGTTCGATTTTTGCCGGCCACTCCCGGGCACCGCCGCTCGTAAGGATTCGATCCACTTGCTTGAGCCGCTTCAGAAGCCGGATTGCTGTAAACGGATCCTTAGCTTCCTCAAAAGCGTGATGAAAAGTAGCGTTCAGGTTGGGCACGCAAGATAGAACTCTCTCGGTTAGTTGAACATCAATCTCTCCATTGCGCAGAAATCCTAAAACTAGGCCATCCACGTTTAGTACTGAAAAACTACTTGCGGCGGCACATAATTTCTCCTTTTCAGCCTCCCCGACAATTTCGTAGCTGTCGGTTTCGCGCAACATCACACGAACTGGCAGCGTAACCGCGCCGAGAATATCTTGAACAAGCTTAAGCGGCGGCGTCAGACCACCTCTATCGAAGTCGCGAATGATCTCCAACCGGCCCGCGCCCCCACGTTGGGCTTCAACAGCATCTGAGACCGAGCAAGCTATGACTTCAAGAACTGGCGCCCGCTGGATTGGTGCGTTAGCTTTTTTCATGGACATTCGCGGCGAACTCATCCACGTCCAGATATTTAATTCGTCCCTTGTAAGGCCTCAGGATGTCCCTCAACGTCTCCTCACCAACGCCTTCAACATTGGCGCTAGGGAGCACGGGCGCGAGTTCACCGCGTTGAAGCACCTCGCTCACGGCGACCAGGATGATCGAATTAATTACGGCCGCGCCTGCGACAGTTGATGCCGGACCGACTCTGCTGTCCATTCCGGGCAGCGAGATCAACGCATCTCCGGTTGGTACGCAATTATCAATCGTGACATCTGCCAGTTCATAAAGACGCTTACCGGAAGCATGATGCGCAGTGGAGACCGCCGATTGCTCAACGTTGGTAATGGCAATTACTTTGACGCCACGCGCTTTCATCTCCAACGCCATCTCGACTGGCACAGCGTTGCGACCGGAATTGGAGATGATGATTGCCGCATCATCTGCTCTGACATCCTCGCGTGCGATTAATTCGAGGGCCAGCCCACTCTCGCGCTCAGCGCGCGTGCTCTCCAATACGCCCTTAAGAAAGATCAATCTCTCGTCGAGAATCGGGTTGACGGCGGCGATGCCGCCGGCTCGAAAAAACGCCTCATCGGCGATCAAGTGCGAATGTCCGGTTCCAAACGTATGAATCACTCCGCCCGCCGAAAGTGCGGTCGCCACTAGCCGCCCGGCCCGCTGAATATTGTTGCCCTGCTCACACTTGATTCTTTCCAGAACCGCTTGCAAACCATCAATGTAAGCCTCAAATGCCATGCGCGTAGTTCCTCAACAAACTTATTACAGAACCGGGAGCGGTCGCGACCGCACTCAACTCAGGCGAGCATGCCATTACGAAAAAGAACAAGCCCACCAGGTTGTGCCTCTAGTTGAGTGCGTGGCTGCTCAACTCAGGTATGCCGCCACTAAATGGAACTAACCCCCCAGGTACTGCCCGCTAGTCAAAGTGCGGTAGCTACCGCTCCCGGTTCGGTAACGAGTTTTGGCACAACCCTTCACGCCCCCGGCTTTATGCTCCCTCCTGCTGCGCAGGCTCGTCACGCTACGCTTTTCGTTGCCAGAGCTTCCAGCGAGGTTTGACTCAACTTCCATCCGATTGATTCGCAGGCAATTAATAGAGCGCCAACAACTGGCTCAAACTGCGGCGGCGTGACTGTCACTGATGAAAGGGTGAGTTTCAAAACTTCGGTAAACCGCGTCCGCACAAGCTCACACGCTTCAAAGACCGAGCCTTGATATGAAACATAGAGTTCCCTTTCCTGCATATTCAGTCTCCTGGCTGCTGCCACCACTGCCTCCGCCAGTTCCTCTCCGGCCTGAATGAAAA
>JACCUI010000133.1 GCA_013811945.1 Pyrinomonadaceae bacterium
CGTCTGTGAAGTAACCGGCCATGAAAGCAAAAACAATGCCGGCAAGTGCTGCTCCGGCGATGTAGCCTGAAGCCATCAATACGCCTGGACTCTTGTCGCTTTCAGCGGCTAGTTCCTCTTCGGTCATCCGTGTGTGTTTGCGTCGCGAACTGCGATCAACAAGCCAGCGCACCATGCCGCCAATGAAGATCGGGGAAGACGCCGAGAGAGGCAGGTAGACTCCGACAGCAAAGGCGAGTGAAGGAAGCCCCGCCATCTCCAGCACGATGGCGATCATCACTCCGATGAGCACTAGGTTCCAGGGAAGTTGCTGGTTGAGAATGCCCTTAATGATGTAGGACATCAGAGTAGCTTTCGGGGCGTCAAACTTTTCGACCTTCTGGCCATTTGGGCGAAATCTGTTTTGGCCGTTAATAGCCGGGTCAACGATGTATTGAGGCACCCCCTGCGCGTCCACGAGGTAGCGACCCTCGCGACCACCCTGGGCGTCTGTCTTGTGCCAGACTCTGTAGCTATTTCCGTCGTCAGCGGCCTGCGGTCCCTGAAGTTTTTCCTCGCGGCCGAGCTTCGACATGTCAGCACGAAGCTCAGGCGTGAAGTTGCGTTCGATCTTGTAGAGAATCCTGCCCGACTCGTTGACGAGGTATTCCCCTTCGTCCAAACCTTCGACCTTAGGACTGCTGACGTCTCGCTTGAGAACGCGGTAATTGCCCGGCTCACGCGGCTTGATGTCTTCAGAGTAGCCAGCAAGCGCCCCAGTCTCGCCCGTTGAGAGTCCTTGTGCCTTCTCGTCCACTCCGGAGAAAGTGATGCGGCGGGCGTAAATCGTGCCGTTCTCGTTCAGGCCAATCAGGATCGGCCCCAGGACGAGAGCTGACGTAATCGCTCCGACAAGAATCGCAATCTGTTGATACTTCGGAGTTGCACCAACAAGAAACCCCGTCTTCAAGTCCTGAGAAGTGGTGCCCCCGTTCGACGCCGCAATACAAACGATGGCACCAATCGAGAGGGCAGTGACGTAATACGGCGGACCGGTCCATCCCATGAGTAAGAAAATCAGGCAAGTCAGAAGCAAGGTCGCGACCGTCATACCGGAAATGGGATTAGACGACGAACCAATTTCTCCGGTTAGCCGAGATGACACGGTCACGAATAAGAATCCGAAGGCGATAATCATTACCGCGCCCAGGAATGCCACGAAAATACTTTGTTGCAGGCCCAGCTGTGGGAAAGCCATGATCATCGCGATAAGCGCGATGATGCCGGCTAGCACATACTTCATTGAGATGTCCTGATCAGTGCGAGGCACGCGAGCGCTCGCCTCCTGACCTCCCCGCAGGTCGCTCAATCCTCCCTTCAAGCCGTGCCAGATTGTGGGAAGCGAGCGGAACAGACTGATGATGCCGCCCGCCGCGACCGCTCCAGCGCCAATGTACAAAATGTAATTACTGCGTATGCCGTTTGGGCTCATCCCACGAATCGGTGTCGTCCCCGGCGGGATAGCGCCAGCCGTCTCTCCACCGCCGAAGAAAGCAATGGTCGGGATCAGCACGAGGTACGCTAGTACACCGCCCGCGCACATGATGGAAGCGATCCGGGGGCCAATGACATAGCCCACGCCCAGGAGCGCCGGGTTAACTTCAACGCCTACCGAGCCTTTGTCATACGGCGGCCCGAAGATTTTTTCGGGTGCTTCCTTCCAGGTGTAAAAAGCCCTGTGAGCGGCCTGGTAAAGAACGCCGATGCCGAAACCGGTGAAGATGGTTTTGGCGCCGACGTTGATTCCGCCTGTATCGCGCGCTGCCATCTCCGCCTTGGCTTCGCGTGAAGACGCTGCCCGCGACTCATCGGACGCTCCGGCCTTCAACACCTCGGCGCAAGCGGTGCCCTCGGGATACTTGAGAATTCCATGCTGCTGCACGATGAGCGCGCGGCGCAAGGGAATCATCATCAGAATGCCGAGTAAGCCACCCAGCACGGCGACGAGCATCACGCGCGTCAACTCAAGGTCGAAGCCGAGGATCATGATCGCTGGCATCGTCACGCCCACGCCAAAGGCGATTGACTCGCCGGCCGACCCCGCGGTCTGCACAATATTGTTCTCGAGGATGGTTGCGTTTCTAAGCCCCAGTTGCGCAACGAGGCGAAACAGCGCAATCGAGATGACGGCAACGGGAATCGAGGCGCTCACGGTCAAGCCGACTTTCAAAACCAGGTACAGGGAAGAGGCGCCGAACACGATTCCCAGAAGGGTCCCTACGATGAGTGCCCGCGCTGTTAGTTCCGGAATGACTGTCTCAGCTGGAATGTACGGACGAAAGGTAGCGAGAAATGGATTCTCAGGTTTGGCCCCGACCCGATCCGGGAATTCATTCGCACCGACACTCTCAGCAGACATCTGAAGTAACCTCCGAATGAGTCTTTTAAAACGGGGAGTGCGCAGGGGTTAATGACGCCGCTACTCTACACGGATGGACCGCGGTTGGGCAAGGTTGTTTCTGCCCAAAAGCCCATCAATTACACATAATTCCGACAATCGTAGAATGCTTCATGGCCCAAAGGCTGGACCTCATTTCCATTTTCCACTCTCCATTTCTCATTTGCCATTCGGTGATTTTCTCGACGTAGCGGCGGCATGAGTTTAGCCCGGTCTTGCGGAGGCTATGTTAAAACCCAGGAGATTCGAAAACACTTTGATTAGAACTATGACCGTCGCTCACTACAGAACCGCGAGCGGTAGCGACCGGATCCTGGATTCAACTCGGCTTGTTGCGGTTTACCGGATGGTGAGTGTTGGATCCGGTCGATCGGGATAGAAACTGAGCG
>JACCUI010000150.1 GCA_013811945.1 Pyrinomonadaceae bacterium
GAAAAATCCCGCGCCTCAGAGTGCGCGGGATCTAGAATTGCCAGAATCCTCAGCGGCTCTTTAGCAGTTTTTAACGTGGAGCAATTCGCCTGAAATCGCCACGATCAATCAATGTCAAAGAAAACGAGCACTCTGTATAGCATACTCGATCGGGTATATTCAAGCCCTTCTAATGGAAAAAAGCGAGCGTCTGTTGTGGTCAACGTACTGGGCCCGTCATCCACAGGGGTATCCGCCAGAACTCCGTTCTTTAGCTTAGCGATACTGGCTTCGGTGCTCTTTTTCCAATCAACTCAGCTTATTTCGACATAAAGCGAATTGAACGTTGCGAATACCCCAATCGACAGGTTCATCACCTGCCGTCCAGTATCTGGTTTGGCTGCTGGTTGGGCCGATGACGGCTAGGTGGCCCTGAATGAGAAAGTCGCGCGCCGACACGGCGTCCTCGATCTGGAGCGGTCGTATCGTCTGCGCGCTGGCCGACACGAAAGAGAGGTGCTAACGCGGTCGCTGTGGCCATGACACAGAGGAAACATCGAACCGATTTAATTGTTTCCACCCTCACCGAACAGCACCGCGTATCTGGCCCGGCGCGAGTCGTCCGTAAACTTTGGCGGCACCGCTCGTCCCGGCCCCCAGGCTGCGCCCGAGCATGACGGTTGATCGTCCGAACGTCGGATCAGGAGTGGCGCCAATGTTGAGCCTTCCATTCGGATCGCCGAAGTTGGGATGATTGAGGATATTGAACACCTCCGCTTTGAATTGCAGGTTGATCCGCTCGTCAAACTTGAATAAGCGGCGCACGCCCAGATCCAATTGGTAGATTGAAAACCCGCGCAGCGCATTACGACTGAGCGTGCCCTGTCGACCCGTCGGGATCACAAATGCGTTGCGATTGATCCGGCTGCCTCCGCCGGCCGTCGAGTCGTCAACGTAGAGCGGCACGCCGGTCACCAGGTCCGGGCGGGAAGTCGTCGAGGCGAATCCGCTCAAGCCTAGAACATTAACGCCCGTAGTGACGTTGACCGGGGTGGCTGTTCGCGTAGTGAAAATGGTGTCGAGCGACCAATTGCCGAGCAGCGCTTCGACGAAGGCCCCGCCGGGCGGTTTCAGAAGGCTATACGTAATGGCGGTATTGAAAGCGTGGCGGACGTCGAAATCGGACGGGCCGCGATTGGTGCTCGGGTCGACCCTGAGGACTGAGCCGTTGATCGTCGCGTTGTCGGAGGCGTTGTCAAGTGAGTGCGCCCAGGTGTAAGAGGCCAGGGCCTGCAGCCCCCGTGCGAAGCGGCGTCGGAATTGAACTTGTAGCGCATGATAATCCGACGTGGCGGCATTTCTTTCGACGATCACATTGGCGGTGAAATTTGGATCGAGGTGTTAAGGAGAGTCGTCCTCGCGCTGAACGGGTAGCCGCCGAACCCTCCGCCTGCATCACCGTTCCCGAGGTCGTAGAAGATGCCGAAGCCGCCGCGCAGTACCGTGTCCCAACCCTGTCGCTCGAAAAGTTTATAAACAATCCCAAGGCGCGGCGCGAAGTTCTTGTAGGTAGTCGCGTAGAGAGGCGTACCTTGCGGCGCCAGCGTCATGGTGGCTGGATTATCGAAGCCGACCACCGTATACGCGTCTCTGCCACTCGCCTCTTTCGGCGCCGGACTCAATTCCCACCGCAAGCCATAACTGAGCGTGAGCCGGGGGTTGACCTTCCAGGTGTCCTGCGCGTAGGCGGAAAAATTGAAGAAGACCGGATAGAACGGCCCGTCGGCGAAAGTTAACAGGGTGAAACCCGACCGGCCCTGAGCGGCAGCCGCTATGCTGTCGGCGAAATAATTGATGGAGTGCCGGTTTGGATTGTAGATCGGGGAGAGCCGACGGTAATCAATCCCGAATTTCAGTTGATGGCTACCAGCCAGTACTGAGAAGCCATCAACGATATTTATTTGGCGCTGAACGTGTTTGGAAACGGCCCCCTGGACCAAAGCGATAGCTCCGAGGCTGAACTGAAACTGAGAATCTTCGGGCGACGCATAACGAGGGAATAACATCGACTCGGCCGGCGCGACCGCTCCACCGAAACTATCCAGGGTAAAAGCCGATTGGAGGACATTCCGGCTCCAGTTGGCGCGAAAATCGTTGCTCACGCGCGGGCTGAGCGTGAGGATCGAACCGACCGTCGCAGTGTCGGTCTTAAAACGGGCCGGGTTCAAATTGCTCAGCACCGTGGTGCGGCGCGAGATGAAATCGGAAGGGGCGTGATTGTACCTCCCGAAGAAGGTCATCTTTCCGCAGACGGTATGATCCACCCTGATGCTGGTCGCGTTCAGAGTGGAGGAGTTGGAAAAGCTCGCGGCGAACTCCGCCAGTCCGCTCGCCAGATCCGGGCCGGTCGGCAGCGGGAAGGCATCAAAGAACGGTTTGACCTGTGGCAGCGCGTTTTGCCGCGATATGCGCGATGGAACGCTGCTGATCGCAACCACCGGCTGCCACACGCGCTGGCCCTCGTAAGAAAAGAAGAAGAACGTTCGATTGCGGCCATTGTATCCTGGCTGACGGCCACCTTCGCCAAAGCGTGGCAGCAGGATCGGGCCGCCAAACACGCCGCCGAAGTTGTTCTGGCGCAGCGGCGGGCGCTTCAGACCGCGGCTGTTAGCAAACCAGTCATTGGCGTCGAGAGCGTGCGAGATCTGGCCACCCGGTGAACGCCCAAACTCAGGGGAATAAGTCGAGGTCTGGATCTTGAACTCCTGGAGCGCGTCAATCGAGATCAGGTTGTTGGTGCCGCCGACTGCCGTCAACCCAGGGACGCTACCGCCGCTGCTCCCGATGGCCCCGTTGAAAGTGCTGTGGCCGATGTTGGCACTGACGCCATCAACGGTGAAATAATTGGCGTCGGCACGCTGGCCGTTGACGCTGAATTGGCCAGGATTGCCGCCCGATGCCTTGGTCTGCACGACCCCCGGGGTGAGCGCGATGAGCGCCTGGAAGCTGCGGCCGTTAAGCGGCAGGTTCTCGACGAACTGACGGTCAACGACTGTGCCGACCGCCGGTGACTCATCAATTAGCGACGCGTCGTTAGTTACCTGCACAGTCTCACTGACGCTTCCCGCCTTCAATTGAATCTGCAGCGCTTTCTGATCGCCGACGTTCAGCACGACATTCCCGATCTCCACCGGCGTGAAGCCATCGCGCCGTGCCGTGACTGTGTATGTTCCCGGAGGCAGCAGCGGAATTGCAAAGGAACCAGAACCGTTGCTCGTCACTTGGCGCTCGAACGAAGTGGCGCTGTTCTGAATTGTGATGCCCACGCCTGGAATTACCGCTCCGGTCTGGTCTTCGACCGTGCCGTTCAGAGTCGCGGTCGCGCTTTGCGCGTGCGCAGTGATGAGTAATGAGTGATGAGTGATGAGCAGCAGAAAAACAGTTAACAGTAGCCGGTACGGTGGGCAGCAAGAAACGACATGCGCGTGACAAGGGGTGACGGGGGGCCATAGCAATCTCCTTCATGAAAGACTTATCGATGGTCAGTGGTCAGTGCGACGAACTAAGTTCAAACGACCAAGAGCACTGAACTACTAGTGAGTGCTGGCGATCCTTTTTGACAAACCTTCAGCGGTGCTGAGCGTGTGCCAGAACTGTTGACTCTTCACTGGTGCCGTGCGACGACTCTGCGCAGAGAGAGCGAATGAAGTTCTAACGTCTTGATCACATGTCACGCTCAACTGATAGAGCTGGCGGACGGCGTCCTGGACCTCCGCGTCAGTATACGACCCGGTCGCTACCGCTCCCGGTTCTGACAGAACGGGACCACGCGGCCCGGTCGCTACCACTCCCGGTTCTGGCGGAGCGGGAAAGACCTGTTGCAACTCGCGACGTAGTGCCACTATCTCGCGTTCAAACTCTCGCGCGTGTTGTTGAAGCAAACCAACCCAAAGCTGGCGGTCAGTCGTAGAGAGTGTTTGCAGATCAGCGATCGAGAATCTTTCGGCAAGTTGCTTCAGGGCCAATGCATGGCGGCGCGCCTGCCGCGAACGACTCATAACGCGATCTGCAAACCGTCGCGCTTCGTCATCAGAAAACTTCTGCTTGAGATCAGAGTAGACAGGACTGGTGCCTTCGGTTGTTTCAATGCGTTCGACTGTCACGTCGCCCGGGCCTTCGGGCCGCTCCCGCTCCACCGCTTCGGCCACTGTCGCGATTTCAACGCGCACAGCCGGGTTGTTGCGAACCGGCGCAAGGGCACGCAACAGTTCCGATTTTCTCTCCGCCGTCTCCACAAGTCCTGAGACCCGCAGCCTTCCCTCGGACGTGCGCGTCACGCTCAACTGTTCGCCCATGAAAGCGTTTGCCTGGTTGAGCGCCAGCAGCACTTCAACTTCCAGCGCGGCTGTTGCCAGCACGGGAGACACCGCGATGGGCGGACCTGGAGATGGGGGGACCGTTTCGAGTTTCGAGTTTCGGGTTTCGGGTTCAATTGACGAAAGTAACTCGGGTTCAGGCTCGAAGACTGCCGGTGCAACCGCCTCATTCGGCCTTCGCTCAAAGGAAGTCTCGATGATCCGGTATGCACGCACTTCGTTTTCTAGCTGGACCTGTAAGGTTTGCTCGACAGCGTGCAAATCATCGCGACTCAAAATCAGTTTCGCCTGGACTAGCCTGTGCGGCGCCGAACCTGCCGCGCTCTCAAAGCTGAGGACATAGTGGTTCCCTTGTTCCTCGAGGCCCATCTCTTGCGCTGGGCCAATCAGGACGGCAAAGTCTTTGGCTGAAGGTGATAGCTGCCAAATGTTTTCCAAACTCAGCGGCGCTAGCATAGGACCGGTAGGCTTGAGTAGGGGCCGCGCTCCATGATGGTAAAGCGTGCTGACGTTATCCGATCTGGTCCACTCGCCGGACAGGAGTCTGCCACGTTCATCGTAAAGCCTACGCGCCACGACACCCCTAGCCGCACTCTGCCATACCTCAACACGTTGTCGCGCAAGCACCTCGCCTTCAACCGAGCCGCG
The DNA here is from genome assembly GCA_013811945.1 of Pyrinomonadaceae bacterium. Classification (GTDB taxonomy): domain Bacteria; phylum Acidobacteriota; class Blastocatellia; order Pyrinomonadales; family Pyrinomonadaceae; genus PSRF01. The sequence continues at coordinate 5,004 of JACCUI010000150.1, forward strand.
CCGCTCCTCGATTTGCAGAGTGCGATGTATGGCCGTGGAGGTATTCGCAGCAGCGGTTTCCTCAGCGCTTGTAGCCCTCTGCAAGAGATCAACGGCGGTGATTGGCAAAGACGGCTGAGGCCGTCGTATGACAAATAAAAACCCCGCTAGCAGCAATAAAGCAAAGACAGCAGTGATCGTTCCGGGCTGAAGCCAGAATTGGGCGCGGAAGATACGGCCAAGCCTCTTACGCCAATAAAGAAGAATGTCGCCTGTTGGGTGCTGGGTGACCGTCGATACTGAGGGGCCAGGGGTTAAGGGCCGATGATCGGCCGCCACATCCTCTGACTCATGGCTTCTGACTTCTGACTCCTGTATTTCCTCAATGACCGCAATCTGCAAGTGCTCAACCAGCGGATCACGATAGACGACATGCAGTGTCGGCCATTGCGTGTTGAAACTGACGGCCGTTCCAAGCGCCCGTCCTTCACCAAACTTCACCTCCTCGCGCTGCTCAATCTCCCCATCAGTAGGAGGAGTTACGCTGAAGTGCGAGAGAAGCAATCCCTGCTCGCTGAAGACTTCGACGAAACTAATCTTCTCTTCCAGGTTGAGCTTTAATGCCAGCTCGTTAACCGGCAGCCCGACCTTTTGCCTGCTCAGGAAGAAACCATTGACTGCAATGCGCAGCTCTTGCGGGCGGTGCTCGATGGTTTCCCTGCGGCGGCGGCGCAACCGCTGGCCGGCTTTATCCGAAGCGCCACTACCGCCGGACGTTCCTGATGGACCACCGCTGTCCGGTGGCGACCCGTCAGAGGCGTCAGAAATTGGGGATTCCATTTGATACCGTTCCATTAACGACGTCAGACCTAGTAGCTCGTTGACCATTCCCAAACACTCAGAACAGCTAACGATGTGAGCGAGCCGCTGACAATCAATTGTGTCCTCGCCTTCATACAGATCCTGCAGTTGGTCTTTGGTCAAACAATCGCCGCGGCGGGAAGCAAGAATGCTCTCGCACAACTCGCGCGCGATGCCCGACGAATTGATCAAACGTTGTGAAAGTTGCACTGCGTTTTTTACATTTGACTTACTGCTGCCAATGAGTCGGCTGCCAATGATTTTCAGCGCGCCGAGATCTTCGAGATAAAGCCTCGACTCTCGGCGTGCATTCAGCAGCCAGATTTCGACAGCCTGCCTGGTGGTAAGCAGAATGTTGGCGATCTCTGACGGAAAGTAACTATGAAAGAAACGCAGAATCAAAACACTAGCAGCCTTGGATGTTTCCTTGCGCTCGCCAACGTACTCACACACCCGCCGCAGATCATCGCGTGCCTGCAACTGCCGTAGGATCGACCAAACGCAAGCCCATTCGCGCGGTGTCGTAATCGGAGATTGCCAGAACTATCGTCGGCGTTTGCGATGCACGTCTTGCCTGAGAAATGTGCAGGTTCCTTAACATGATGAAGAGATAGTCATCCAGACTCTCTATTGCCGAAAGGTCTGGTCGGTTAAGGGTGAATTGAATGAAAGCGTCATGGACCAGATCCTCGGCAACGTTGCGCTGTCCCTGGGCGAGACGTAGCGCCCACCCGACCAGCCGCTCGTAGCGGGCCATAAAGAGTTCGTCGTGGCTGCCGTCTACTTTGCCAAGTTGGGGCACGGGTTTCAGCATTTTTCAGTTCTCATTAGTAAAGACGCTTTTGGTAAAAAAACCTAAATGGAAATTCGATCTTTTTCGAAAAAGACCCTCGGTTACTTTTTCCTTCGGTTTCTAAGGGTTTTCGTCAGAGACTACACCTTATTCCAACGGCAGTGAGATCTACCAACAACTCCTTATCAGGTTAATAATATACTTGACTCATATGAGAATTAATGCTAATCTCTCCTCACCATGAACGAGACATTCCCAAAAACACTGATTCAGGCCGTTAAATACTTCTCCGATCCTGATACCGCACTTGGCTGTATGGTAGCGATCCGCTGGCCGGATGGCGTTATCACTTGCCCGCGTTGCGACTCTGAAAGGCACTCGTTTGTTAAGACTCGCCGCATCTGGATTTGCTTGGGCTGTAAGAAGCATTTCAGCGTCAAGCTGGGCACTATCATGGAAGATTCGCCTATCGGTCTGGACAAGTGGCTGACCGCTATTTGGCTGATCGTCAATGCGAAGAACGGCATTAGCTCTTATGAGATTCACCGAAGCGTCGGCGTCACTCAGAAGTCGGCATGGTTCCTGCTTCACAGAATCCGCAAGGCCATGCAGACCGGAACCTTTAACAAACTTTGTGGCGATGTCAAAGTTGACGAGACTTGGATCGGCGGCCTTGCTCGCAACATGCACATCAGCAAGCGCAAGCACCTTGGCACTGGCGGAGCTGGTAAGGTTGCGGTCATGGGCCTGCTTGAGCGTCACGGAGAAATCAGAACCCACGTCATAGCGGACACAAAAAGAGAAACCTTGCAACCGCACATTAAACGGCATGTTGAGCAAGGCGCGAATGTTTACACTGACGCTTGGCAGGCTTATAACGGCATCGAGTCTCAATTTGTCCACAACGTAATCAATCATGCGGAGAGATATGTTGACGGGCAGATTCACACCAACGGAGTTGAAAACTTTTGGAGCCTGCTCAAGCGGTCTATCAAAGGCACATATGTTTCGGTAGAACCCTTTCATCTGTTTCGCTACCTTGACGAACAGAGCTTTAGATTCAACAACCGCAAGGGCAATGATTCGGATCGCTTTATCAGCGCTGCACAGAACATCACAGGCAAACGGCTGACTCTTAAACAACTGACTGGCAAAGAGCCTGCGGGGTATGAAACGTCCCACTAAAACAAAACACAGAGCGCCACGGCGCGGAAAGAAGAACCATGAAAACGCCTAAGCGGGATAAGCCCGCGACGGAGGAGCCTTTGGAGGAACGATTCAATCGTTTCGCAAAGGCTCTTATGGCTGTGCCTAAGAAAGAACTGGACAAAGAGAGAGCCAAGCATGAGCGAAAAAAAGAGAAGTCTCGGAAGGTAAATAGTGAGTGACCTATTATTCTTTTACGTCCGCCTCAGGTTCGTCCGAACTATCGGAAACGGTCTTATTTTTCTCTTTTATTAGTCGGTATAAGACTCCTTCAAGAAAGACCCGTTTAGGATCGGGTTGGCCGCTGCCCCCTAAAGTGTTGTCCGGCTTGAGGTACTGGTGAACGCGGGCAATCTCATTGCCATCCTGATCGCGGTATGAAATACTCTGGCTCAGGGTGCCATCTACCTGCTGGGCATCTCTTGGCGCATTTCGGCTTTCTAAGATGACTGCGGTAAGTTCCCCAAACTTAAGTTTTTCCCAAAGGTTATTCTCATTAAAGAGACGGCGCATTTGCCACTCACCAATACGAAGAATCTTTGGAGGCTGAGACATGATTGAAGAAAATCAAATACGAGTTAGGTTGCTGGCTCTGTCCGACCTTGAGGAATTCGAGGATTGGCTGGCGCAAGAGTCCTGGAACATGCACCGTGACAGTGATCAGCGTGCCCAGTCACTTGTAGGCAAGATTGAACTAGCTTTAGCTGAATACTCTAACGGCCATGTCAGTGAGTCCGAATTACGGCAACAGCTTAGAAATCTTGCTCGAACCTATGAAGTCAGTTTTAACCCGCCTACTGCGGCGGAAACCATAACTTATTCCTCTAGCTCGATGGTCCAAAAACCACTCGTTGCAATGCAAGCCTCAGCGGTATCCGTGTCATAATCTGCTCTTGCACTAATACCTCTATCCAGTAAAGGCCTTCCTCGCTCAGGGTCAAGTTCAAGTCCGTGATGAGGTTAGTTCCGCGCTCGTCCCCCTGAAAAAGCGCGGATACAGTCATGCTTGGGCCCGCCTCGCCGTTGGGCTTGGTGATTTGGAGCTTAATATCAGCGGGCCCTTTTAGAATCCCACCCTTAAAACCGATTGCGGCAATCAGCCTCACTGGAACAGCAAGAGGCTCGTCCGGTGCTGATTGACCTTGCTGGGGAGTGACGTTGATTTGATCGACCATATTGATAAGCGTTAAACGCCCCAACTTATCCTCAATCGTCTTCTCACACAGAACGGCAAAAGCCACCCACGGCCCTTGTGATGAGTCGGGCATAAAAGTGTATCCTCCGAACACAAAAGTAGCCGCTACGGTACTACCAAGCGGCTATATGAGTCAAGTATGTTATTGCGCTTATTAGGTCCCGTGAAGCTTCCGGCACGCTCTGAGGGCGAAATATCATCCACTTCAGCCCCCGGGCCGGGATATAGCGAGCAGATTAGCCTATTTACGTAGGGCGGGCGATTACGAGTCAAGGATTCCTAGCGAGGCAGGAATCAGCCGATCGCGGACAAGAGTTCTTGCGGAGGTTGATGGTTTATAAACGATTTCTCGTTAAAGCTTGGTTGCCAGCCGGCGAGATTCAACCACGCTGGTCCACTGCATGTGTCTTCTGCATGAAGCGACGAATCCCATTGAAAGCCGTGTTAAGCGTTTTTTCATCAGCAAGATAGACCAAGCGAAAGTATCTGTCCCGGGAATCACAGCCAAAGCCTGAGCCATGCACGACGAGAATTCCTGTTTCATTGAGTAGATCGAGGACGAATTGTTCATCAGTTCGTTGGTCGAGATTATCCGCTTTGATCATCGTGTAGAACGCAGCCGCTGGTACAGAGCAAGACAATCCTTCGATGCTTCGCACACGCTCGATAGTGAAATCACGCCGGTTTCTGATCGTGTTGACGAAGTCGAGCACGAAATCCTTGCTGCCTTCCAACGCTGGTCTAACGGCGTATTGTGCAGGCGTAGGCGAGCACAGTCTTCCGCTAGCTAGTCGCGTGATGGCCACGATTAGATCGCGCATCTGCTCCGGGTGGGTAAAGCGCATCCAACCCACACGCCAACCTGACAACATGTGTGTCTTTGAAAGACTCTCGAGTGTAATCACCGCTGTGCCTATTTCCTTCGCAAGTACTGACGCGGAAGTTGGTGGCTCTCCAAAGCAAAGGTCTCTGTAAACCTCGTCCGAGATCACAAGGAGTTTGTGCTCCGCAGCTAGTTGCAACAACTCCAATGTTGTTTCATCAGGCGTAATCGAACCGGTGGGATTACTGGGATTGATGAGGACCAGGGCTCGCGTCCTGGTTGTAATGAGTGAGCGCACTTCGTCAATGGATGGCTGCCAACCCTGATCGCGGTCCAATCTGTAGTAGCGTGTCTCGGCGCCAAGCTTGCTCAAGATCGCCGGATAGAGCGGATATCCGGGTGCCGGCAGTAAGACTTCGTCGCTGTTGTTCAACAATGCGGTCAGGACCAAGTCCGCCCCCTCAGAGGCGCCGGCGGTGACTATGACATCATTCGGTGTCGTGGGCGTTCCCAAATCGCTGGCATAGGCGGCTATAGCGTTTCTCGCTTCCGGCAGGCCGGAAGAATGAGCATAGCCGGTGAATTCATCTCGCAGTGCCCGCGTAACCGCCTCCACTACATGATCGGGAGGATGAAAGCCAAAAGACTGTGGATCTCCGATGTTGAGATAGATGACACCACGCCCCGAATGCCCCAGAGCCTCCGCCGCTTTAACAACGTTGCGAATGGCGTAGTGAAAGTTAGTGGTTCTTCTGGATGGTAAAATCATTGTCGTTAACGTATCGAAACGCTCAGTCCAGGTTATTCGTCTGCCACCGTCAAAGCCTCAGCCAGGGTGAAGAGTCCCTCATACAAGGCCTTTCCCAAAATAACGCTGTCAATACCAGATTCACTCAGTGCTTTCAGCCGTCGGAGGTCGTCAAGCGATGAGACCCCGCCGGAAGCGGTAACTCTCAGACCAGACTCGCGGGCAATCAAAATTGTCTCCTGGACATTGGTGCCTGTGAGAGTGCCATCACGAGCGACATCCGTATACACAATCCGTTCTACTCCGGCTGCGGCCACCCTGCGCGCCAGAGTCAACGCGCTTATTTGCTCTTGCGTCTCCCAGCCGCGCGTAACGACCTGACCGTCGCGAGCATCAATCCCGACCGCAAGGTGTTTGCTGCCAAACAGATGCAGCATTTCTGTGAGTAGCTCCGGGGATTCAACAGCCACCGTGCCGATGACCGCTCTAGTAACACCCAACTCGATAACACGGCCCACGTCTTCCGTGGCGCGCAGGCCACCGCCGAATTGTATAGGAATGTGTATGGCTCGAATGATTTCACGAAGCACTTCACGATTGCGCAGATTCGTCTCGGCAAAAGCGCCGTCCAGATCGACTATGTGCAGCATCCTGGCGCCCGCTGCCTCAAAGGCTTCCGCAATCTCAACCGGATCACCATCATAGATAGTTGCTGTTTCTTTACGCCCTTGCGTGAGACGAACACACTTGCCCTGCCGGAGGTCAATCGCGGGAATGACTAACATCTCATTCGTCTGCCTTCGTGCTTCGGTTCAACAGTTCATTGCGCAGCTCATCCAACGTTACCCCGCGTTCCGCGAAAAGCACGAGTAGGTGATAAAGGAGGTCGGAGGCTTCTTTGACGAGAGCGTTCCTGTCTTCATTCTTTGCCGCGATGATCGTCTCAGCACACTCTTCTCCAACCTTCTTTAGGATTTTGTCCAGTCCTTGATCGAATAGATAGGTGGTGTAGGAGCCTTCTGGCTTCTCGCACTGTCTCAACCCAATGACGGAGTAAAGGCGGTTGAGCACCTCGCCCAGATCCGCTCTTCTCCCTTCGCTCTGGCTAACCTCCTGAAAATCCCATCGAAGTTCTCTGTGAAAGCAGGATTTAGCGCCAGTGTGACAGGCCGGACCCTCGGGAACGACCAGAATTCTGAGCGCATCACGGTCGCAATCGAAACTCACGCTTACAACTCGTTGCTTATTGCCGGAAGTTTCACCCTTGTGCCACAAACTCGAACGAGAACGGGACCAGAACCAGGTCTCGTGAGTTGCCAGAGTGCGTTCGAGGCTTTCAACGTTCATATAGGCGAGCGTCAGGACTTGAAGCGTGTGGGCGTCCTGGACGATGGTCGGAACGAGTCCGTGTTCGTCAAACTTTAGGTCCGCAATCGGAATCTTCATCTCACAACCACTCCTTGCTCGCGCAAATAATTCTTTACGTCCGCAATCTTGTACTGGCCGAAATGAAACAACGATGCCGCCAGAACCGCACTGGCGCCGCCCACGGTCAACGCTTCGTAAAAGTGCTCGAGCTTTCCCGCGCCACCAGAAGCAATGACCGGAATGCGGACGCTACTGGAAATGGCGCGCGTCAGCGGGACATCGTAGCCGTCTTTTGTGCCATCGCGATCCATACTGGTCAGGAGAATCTCGCCCGCGCCGAGTTGCTCGGCCCGCACTGCCCACTCGACTGCATCCAGTCCGGTGGAGTGTCGTCCGCCCTGTGTGAAGACCTCCCATCCCTTGCTCGCATCATTCGCGCTGCGCCGCCGCGCATCTACGGCTACGACCATGCACTGGCTTCCGAATGTCCCGGCCCCTTGACTGATCAGTTCCGGCCGTTCAACAGCCGCGGTGTTGAGCGAAACTTTGTCGGCGCCTGAGCGGAGCACCGCGCGAATATCTTCCAGCGACCGCAATCCTCCACCAACCGTGAAAGGAATAAAGACTTCATCGGCGACCCGCCGGACGAGTTCGTCAACGATATCGCGCCGGTCAGAAGATGCGGTGATGTCTAGAAACGTCAACTCGTCCGCGCCTTCGAAGTCGTATCGCTTGGCCTGCTCGACCGGATTGCCGGCATCAACCAGCGAAACGAAACGAATACCCTTAACCACGCGGCCCTGATCTACATCGAGACAGGGTATGATTCGCTTCGCTAACATGGATTGATAAACACCAGGACGGCATCGGATTCATTTTCCAATTGTATTTGACATTTTTCATTTGCCATCGCTGGCACTCATCACTCTTGACGACCAATGACAAATTGGGAAATGGAAAATGATTCATGCCTCTGCAATCAAACTGGGCCCCGCGCAAAGTTCGCGAGCAGCCGCAGCCCGGCCGCTTGACTCTTTTCGGGATGAAACTGCACCCCGCAAAGATTCTTGTGCGCGACCACGGAGGGAAAAGCCATTCCATAGTCGGTGTCGCCCAGAACCAATTCGACTTCCGCCGGTTCGCAGTAATAGGAATGCACGAAATAGAAAGACTCACCGTCCTTGATTCCGTCAAACAAAGGATGCGGAGCTCGCTGCCGGATCTGATTCCATCCAACCTGCGGTACCAGCAGCTCGTCTGAGAAACGACGAACGCGGCCGCGCATAAGTTTCAAACCTTGCGTCATGCCAAACTCTTCTGATTCGTCGAACAGCATTTGCATGCCAACGCACACGCCCAGCAACGGCGTTCCTCCAGTGACGCGCTCGCGCACGAGTTTATCGAATCCGCGTTCAGTGAGAGCCTTCATACATGCCCCGAAAGCCCCGACTCCGGGTAGCACGAGACGTTCCGCTTTGCGCAGCACGTGCTCATCAGAACTGACCACCGCGGGGCAGCCGGTCGCGGCAAACGCCTTCTCGACTGAGCGCAAATTGCCGACTCCGTAATCTATAATGCCAACTGCAGGCACTTCCTAGAGAACTCCCTTCGTGCTCAAGACACCGGTAATCCGGGCGTCGCGCTCGACGGCGTTGCGCAACGCTCGCGCTGTAGCTTTGAAAGTGCCTTCGAGAATGTGGTGCGTGTTGCGACCCCGCAGGCAGTCGATATGCAAATTGAACTTCGCTGTTTCCGCGAACGACCGCCAGAAGTGCTCCGCCAGCTCAACTGAAAAGTTTCCGATCATCTGGCGTCGTACCTGAACCTCATACACAAGATAGAAACGCCCGGAGAGATCAATTACTGAGCGACATAACGCTTCGTCCATTGGCACGATGGCCTCGCCATAACGCTTGATGCCCGCTTTGTCGCCCAGCGCCTGCGTCAGGGCTTGCCCCAACGAGATGGCGATATCTTCCACCGAATGATGGTCATCGATTTCCAGGTCGCCTCGGCTGTCAACTTCGAGATCTAACAGTCCGTGCTTCGCAAACAGTTCGAGCATGTGGTCAAGAAAAGGCAGACCGGTGCTGATTTGCGACTTTCCCGCGCCTTCCAGGTTCAGGACGATGCGCACGTTAGTCTCTTTCGTCTTCCGGTGCACTTCTCCCACGCGGGCCACCGTTGATTGCTTAGGTCTCATGCTCTATCCGTTGGGACGTAACTCCGTGTGCGCCTTGTTTGCTGACATAAAGGGCCGGCCGATACCACCGATAATCCCCACTGATGAGTCTTATTGTAACAGTCGAAGGTGCGGGTAAACACGGAGTTCAGCCCCTACAAATCTCGCGCAGAGCGTTTATCAACAGATCATTCTCCTCCGGCTTGCCCACACTAAAACGGAAATACTCGCTCAACATCGGATAGCCGCTGACGTCGCGGATCAAAATACCCTTCTTGAGCAACTCAGTGAAAACTTGCTTCGGATCGATTGAAGATCGCACCACCATAAAGTTCGCTCGCGAAGGTACGGGATTGAGACCCGGAATGCGTTTTAACTCGACAAAGAGACGGTCGCGCTCGGCGTTGATGAGTCTAATCAAAGGTCTGAGTTTTGACTTGTACATCTCAATTGCCACCTCTGCTGCTGTCTGAGAGACGATATTGACGTTGTAAGGCAGCACCGCCTTCGACACCTCGCGCACCAATTCCGGCACCGCCAAGAGATACCCGACGCGGAGTCCCGCCAGAGCCATTGCTTTCGAGAAAGTGCGTAGCACGACGAGATTCGAGTATTGCTCCAGCAGTGGCACGGCCGTCTGGTCTGAGAATTCGAAGTAGGCTTCATCAACTACAACTAGTCGTGTCGTCTTTCTGAGCAGCGAGACGAGATCAGGCCGGTTAATGACACATCCCGTCGGATTGTTAGGAGAGCAGATGATGGTCACATCAGGGTTGGTCGACTGGATCTCAGATTTCAACGAATGAACGTCGTAGCTCAACTCCGGCGTGAGAGGCAGGCTAACAACTTCAGCGCCGAGCACTGTCGCGATCTGCCGGTAGAGAGCGAACGTTGGCTCGTTGATGAGCACACGCTTTCCAGCTCCGATAGTGACCATCAAAAGCGCCTGGATCAACTCATTGGAGCCATTTCCGGCTACAATTCCCTCCGGCGTCCATCCGCAGTGTTCAGCCAGTCGTTCATGCAGTCTTTCGGGAACAAATTCCGGGTAACGCGACCAGGCGCGATCTGCGACCCGCCTTAACACTTCTTGTTTGATCTCAATGGGCGCGTCCCATGGGTTTTCGTTCTGATTCAGCTTTACTCGCGCTCGGTCGGGCTGGAGCGAATACGGTCGCAAATCGCGCACGCGCGGCTTGATGTTCTCTAAAGGATCGCGCATCTTCAGTTCCCCTCCAAACGAATCAGCGCAGAACGCGCGTGAGCGTCAAGACCCTCGGCGTTGGCGAGCGCTGCTATCATGTAGGCGGTGCGTTTTAATTCACTCGCTGCGAACTTCGTTGTGTTGGTCCGCTTCTGAAAATCGTAAACTCCAAGTCCGGATGAAAAGCGCGCCGCGCCGCTTGTTGGCAGTACATGGTTAGGTCCAGCTAGATAATCACCAACTGCCTCCGGGGTGAAATCCCCGAAAAAGATTGCTCCTGCATGGCGGATGCGCGAGGCAATCGCTTCTTCGTCACGAGCCATAATCTCCAGATGCTCCGGCGCTAGCTCGTTGACAAGGGCGCATGCTTCATCCATGTCATACACAATGATGATTCCTCCGTACTGAGCCAACGATTTTTCAATAACGCCAACACGCGAAAGCCTGCCCATCTGAGTTGCCAGTTCCCGAACAACTTCGCGAGCAAGTCTTTCGCTGGTCGTCACCAGCGTTGCTGAAGCATCTTCACTGTGTTCGGCCTGGGCCAGGAGATCGCTGGCAACATAGGACGCCCGCGCCGTATCGTCCGCCACGATAACCACTTCACTTGGCCCGGCTATCGAATCGATCCCAACCACGCCGAAGACCAATTTCTTCGCTGCGGCAACGTAACGGTTCCCTGGTCCCGTAATCTTATCCACCCGCGGCACGGTTTCTGTGCCGTAAGCGAGCGCCGCGATCGCTTGCGCGCCGCCCACCGCGTAGACCTCAGTCACATCCAGCTCAACCAGCGCCGCAGCTACTGCCGGGTGCTCTTGAAATGTGCATGGTGGCGTAGCGACAATGATGCGGTCCACGCCGGCCACCTGGGCGGGCACGACGTTCATCACTACCGAAGAGGGATAGCTCGCCGCGCCCCCGGGAACATACAAGCCAGCCCGCTCGACCGCTGTAATGCGCTGGCCCAAACGCACTCCATTTGGACCATCTATCTCCCACGATTGCTGGCGCTCATGCTCATGGAAAGTGCGCACTCTGCTGATGGCCTCACGCAGCGCATTGAGCACCGAGGCATCTACTCGCGCCGCGATCCGGCGCAAGGTTTCCTCGCTCACTCGGAGCTCTTCAGGTTGTAGGGCGCAGCCGTCAAATCGCGCTGCGTAATCGATGAGCGCTGCATCTCCGCGCCTGCGCACCTCATGTATGATCGCCGCTACTTCGCTCATTAACTCCGCATCGAACGCGACATTGCGGCGGCGAATGCGCTCCAGCATGGCAGCGAGTCGGTCTTTTTCTCTGCTTGAGATTAATTCAATCACGCGATAACGCTCCTTCTCACTATTTTGCGTCCAGGACCGCAGTGAGAGTTTCGACAGCTTTCGCTTTCAATTGATAGCTGGCCCGGTTGACTACCAATCTTCCTGTTGATTCAGCGATGACTTCAATGATGCGAAGGCCGTTGTCGCGCAGCGTCCTGCCGGTTTCCACCAGGTCCACGATGCAATCAGCGAGACCCAGGACGGGCGCCAGTTCTACCGATCCTGAAAGCTCGATAACCTCTACGGGCTGGCCGCGCGCGCCAAAATGCCGGGCGGCAATGTGAGGATACTTCGTTGCCACTCGCAACATTCCGTGACCGTTGCCCGGCATCTCCACCAGTGCGGCCACCACGATGCGACAGCGACCGATGCCAAGCGCGAGCGGCTGCAAGAGATCCGCTCCCGACTCCAGTAGCACGTCGCGACCAACTACTCCGCAGTCGGCAATGCCATGCTCAACATAGACCGGCACGTCCATGGGCTTCACGAAGATGAAGCGAAAACACCCTGACTCATCTTCTATTGCCAGGCGACGCGACGAGAGAGCCTCTCGCGGGTCGCACAGACCCGCATTCGCGAGCAACTCAAGCGACTCTTTCTGCAGTCTTCCTTTGGCAATCGCGATCGTCAATTGCGTCACGGCATCACCTGGCTAAAGTTGATGGCAACGCGCTCGCCTTGGGTACGCCTCTCGATCGCCTCACGGAAGAGAGCAGTTTCATCATTGTTCATAACGTTGTGTGCCTGTCTTTCCGGCTGCGCTGTGACCGTCAGCCCTTCATTGCGCGACAAGAGCAACCCAGCCAGCGCGTCCAGGTCCAGCATAAAGCCGACTGCCGGTTCAGCCTTGCCAAAGTTAGCTATCAGGTTGTCGTAACGTCCGCCGCTTCCCACTCCCGCTCCGGCGCCCTCGACGTAGATCTTGAAGGTGAGCCCGGTGTAGTAATCGAGCCGCGATACATCGGCGAGATCGATCTCGAAGCAATCCGAAACATCAAGTGACTCAATGATTCCCCACAAACTCTCGAGACGATCAAGCGCAGCGCGAGATCGCGCGTTAGTGATAACTCGACGAGCCTGGTCGAGCGTTTCATGCTTGCCTGAAAGCCGAACGAGTTGCGAAAAGGCCCGGCATTCCTCCCGTGAGGCGCAGGAAGTGAGAAATTGCTCCAGGTCAGCCGAATTGCGCCCGTCTACAAGCTGGCGCAACTGGTCGCGTGAATCGGAATCGAACCCCAAACTCTCGGCGACGCCGTTAAAGACTTCCACGTCGTTGAGCGTGATCACGTAATCGCGATCAAGACTCAAACGCCCCAGGGCCTCAGTAGCAATCGCTAATACTTCCATGTCGGCCGCCGGGCTGTTCTGGCCCACGAGCTCACAGCCGATCTGCACTGACTCTCTGCGCCATTCGGCGTGCGATTGCCCCTTTAGGCGGAAAACGGGCGCGGCGTAGCAGAGACGTAAAGGACGATTACGCTTTGCAAAGAGAGTTGCCGCAGCGCGCGCGATTCCCGACGTGACGTCTGGCCTCATTGCGAGAAGACGCCCGTCCGCATCGGTAAATCTGAACGCGCGTTCAGCCTCAGAGGCCCCCATACCGCGTTCGAAGAGCGAATAATAGTCAATAGTTGGTGTGGTAATTTCTTCATAGGACCAACCGTCAAAAACCGACATTGCCGCTTCTTCGATGGCCCGCCTTAGGCTCGCCTCCTGACCCCAGTAATACCGCAGGCCGCTCGGAATTTTGGAAAGTGGTTCCGTCATGGAGATCAGTAGATAGTTTCCAAAAAACAAGAACCCGCCGCCAGTGCAAGTCTGGCAGCGGGTTCTTTAGGTCGGTTGTAAGCTTCTTGCTATTCTCTCTTAGCTTCGAGCTTTCGAATCACAACCGCCAACACGCTGCCCAGATGCCCATGATAATTGGCATGACGGCGCGAATGGTGGTTATGATGAATTCTACCGAAGCTCATATTTTTTTAGCTCCCAATTAGATAACTGGTCTTATACGTGATCGAGTCCCTCGATGTCAAACAGCTTTTGGAGGGGGACGGCTTCTTCAAAGGTACGCCAAAGAAAGCGGGACTGTCCTTCAACGTACCGAGCCTGCCAGGGTACCCGAGCATCGGCCGTCCGATAGAAAGAGTCAGGGTTCCATCGGCGTTTTCCACGGGCTTTGCGACATTCGGCGAACCGCGGGACGAAACGGCGGAAGCGGCACAACGCAATGCCCGAAGGCGGCTCGTTCTCCGCGTCGGGGCCAGGACCTCCGCCGGTGAGGTCTGTCAGCCGAACCCGGAACTCGTACGACTTGCCGTAGCGCAGCGGAACGGAGCGCTCGCCCACGGGGCTCAACCGACTCGGTTTCGGTGCCAAGACCCACGACAAGCTCCAGCCGGAGCATGACGCCAAGACCGTTCTGAATCAGTTCGCCAGAAAAAGTGCGTCAAGACCAGGCGGCGGAAAGCGGTACTTGGTGCCGGTCTTGAAGCTGTATGTCTGATTAGTGACCGAAACGAAGAACGGGAAAGGCAGGCCGAAGTCGGTGAGGAAGTCGATAACCGTCTGAACGGGCGCCAGCGGACCGCCGGAGACCATGTGCGGATCACGCAATTCCGGAGCCGCCTCTGCACTGCTCGTCATGTGCCCGACCACCTGCATCATCTCTTCGAGATCCTCGATGTCGCTGATCACCGACACAGGACCGAACGTGCACGACCAGTCTGGACGTTGATCGAATCGATCACCAGCTTGATCGTGGAATCAGGCCGGAAGCGCGATCGCACGCGTAACGCAGCGCTTTGAGACAGAGTTCGCTCCAGGGCCCCACCTTGAATTCCCCAAGTCTCAAGCCGGGCTGTGCAGTCACCTTCGAGACGAATCCTCCTCCGTCCGGTGATGCGCAAAACAGAACCTGCGGGCAACGCGTGGCACTGATCAGGCCGAGGGAAGAGAGCAACGCCGCCCCCAAGTGTGTACATATCGGCGAAGAGAAGCGTCGATCCACTGTAAATCGTGGCGTCGCCCCAATTCACTTGTGGCTGCGGGACGAGCATTCGCTGCGCGTCGGTGGAGTGCAGGAGACCGTACTCGGAGTCTGGGTTGTTTGGACGATGCAGCTCGCGCGGGTCGGCAAACCGGTACGGTGGAACTACTCCCCCCGACGCTGGGTTAGCGCGGATCAACGGGATGGGCCGATCCGCCTCCAGCCGATGCGGCTCGGTTTCGGAAGGACCACGATAGGCAAAAGTCCACTGGCCGGCGCCGGGCAACTCGGTAGTGCCACGTGCCACGGCGACGAACTGCGGCTTCCGGCGAGATCCTCTGTTATATTGTTTCGAAACTACTTATGGATACCCTGATCCAGACCATCCTGAATACGGCTTTTCTGATTGGATCCGACGAGGACACTCGAGAACTCTTCCTTTCGGGAGGTTTTGAAGCCCCCGCCGGCGTTGAACGCGTGTGGCCGAAGAGCGCACGGGAACGTGCGCTTTCTGGAGTGGTTCCGCCTGAAGTCAACAGAGCTTACATCAGAGCTTTGAAAGTTAAACATGAGCCGAATTCATTTGCCGTCCAGATTCGTCGCGCCCTCGAAGCAATTTGCATTGATCGAGGCGAAACAGGAAAGAATCTCAACGAAGACCTTAAAAACCTATCTCAGGCAGGTGTGTTCCCGCCCGTCGTCACAGAAATAGCGCAAGAACTAAAAAACATTGGAAATACTGGAGCACATGTGAAGCTTCAAACTGTAAAGGATGATCAAGTTCAAGTAATTGACGACTTTTTCCATTTGGTAGTCAAGTATGTCTACGATGCTCCCGCCAGCTTAGAAACGTATCGTAGACTTTTAATCCCAGAAATACCTGGAATAACCTTGGATGATGCTTTCAATTGAAATTATAGCCACTGTTTGAATTCTATGAAAACCTTAATCCGTAATGGCCGCATTATCACGGCAGTTGACGATTACAAAGCCGATATCTTGATTGAAGGTGAAATCGTTTCCGTGATTGGCGCAAAGCTGGACATGGAAGCCGACAGGTTGATTGATGCCGCCGGGAAGTTGGTAATCCCCGGCGGCATTGATCCCCACACGCACATGGAACTTCCCTTCGGCGGCACTCAGGCCTCCGACGACTTCCGCACTGGAACTATCGCTGCTGCTCACGGCGGCACAACCACCATTATTGATTTCGCAGTGCAGTACAAGGGCCAATCACTGCTCGAAGGCATCGACAACTGGCATGCCAAGGCGGAAGGCAAGACCGCCATCGATTATGGCTTCCACCTGATCACAACCGAACTCGAAGACAATCAGATTGAAGAACTGCACACGGCCATGGACGAAGGTGTGACGAGCTTCAAGATGTTCATGGCTTACCCGGGAGTTTTTCTGGTTGACGACGCTACCATCTTTCGCGCCATGTCCGCGGCCGGCGAGCGGGGTGGTCTGATCTGCATGCACGCGGAAAACGGCATCGTCATCAATGAAATAATTAAACGTGCTCTTCAGCAAGGCCGTACCGCGCCGAAGTACCACGCCTTGACCCGTCCCACCATCGCTGAGGCCGAAGGTGTGCACCGAGCTATTGCAATTGCCGAGATGGCCGAGTCCCCTGTTTACATTGTCCATCTCTCCTGCGCGGATGCGCTCAACCAGGTGCGCCAAGCTCGTGACCGCGGGATCTCGGCCTTTGCGGAAACTTGCCCGCAGTATCTTTTTCTGTCGCTCGACAATTATGACGAGCCCGGATTCGATGGTGCGAAATACGTCATGACCCCACCGCTGCGTGATAAATCGAACCAAGCTGAACTGTGGAAGGGTCTTAAGATGGACGACCTCCAGGTAATTTCCACGGATCATTGCCCCTTCTGCATGAAGGAGCAGAAGGAGCTGGGACGCGATGATTTTTCCAAGATTCCCAACGGCGCTCCCGGCGTTGAAAACCGCGTGCCGTTAATCTACAACGGCGGGGTCGTCGAAAATCGCATCAGTCTCAATCGCTTCGTTGAACTCACGTCGACAGCCGCCGCCAAGATGTTTGGCCTGTTTCCGAAGAAAGGGACAATAGCCGTCGGCTCCGACGCGGACATTGTGATCTTCGATCCTGAGAAGGAGCAGACCCTCAGTGTGAATACCAGTCACATGAATGTTGACTACAACACTTATGAGGGCAAGAAAATCAAAGGCGTCGTGGAGACGGTGCTCTCGCGTGGCAGGGTGGTGATTGAAAACGGTAAATACAAAGGCAAGCCGGGCGACGGACAATTCCTGAAGCGCGGTACGTGCGTGGCAATGTAGCGCCCTCTGGGCATACTTCTCATGGCCAAAACCCCGTTCTGGAGGTTTGGTTCATCAAGCAATGAACAACTCTGAAACGATCCAGCACCGGGATGGACGGGTAGAACTGCGTGAAGAAGTGGCCCAGGAAATCAGCCGCAGCCCGTTTTACAACGAAGACCTGGCGCCAGTTCCTGTAAAGAAACGCAACTGGACTACTTATAACTATGCAGCGCTTTGGATCAGCATGGCGCATTGCATTCCCACCTACATGCTCTCATCGGGATTAATCAGCGCGGGCATGAACTGGTGGCAGGCGCTCATTACAATCCTGCTGGGTAATATCATTGTTCTGATTCCTATCCTGCTGAATTCACATCCTGGGACCAAATACGGCATTCCCTTCCCTGTCTTCGCGCGCGCGGCCTACGGCACTTATGGTTCAAACTTGCCGGCCCTTATGAGAGCGATCGTCGCTTGCGGTTGGTTTGGCATTCAAGCGTGGATTGGCGGCGGTGCCCTAAACGTATTCTTCGGGGCGATCATTCCAGGTTGGAAAGGCTTGCTCGGCGGTCCCGTTGGCGGACACATGGTGACCGAGTGGCTTTCGTTTCTCCTGTTCTGGGCTCTCAACATCTACATCATCTATCGTGGTATGGATCTGCTCCGGAAGGTCGAAAACTGGGCGGCGCCGTTCGTTTTGATCATGACTGCACTATTACTCGGTTGGGCAATCTGGAAAGCCCAGGGGCTAGGCTACCTGTTAAACCAGCAGGGAAAATTCCATAGTCTGAAGGAGTTTTGGCCTATCTTTATTCCATCGTTGACGGGAATGATTGGTTTCTGGGCCACGCTATCGCTTAACATGCCCGACTTCACGCGGTTTGGTAAAAGCCAACGCGATCAGGTGATTGGCCAGGTTGTGGCACTGCCCACGACGATGACGCTCTTCGCCGCCATGGGCGTTATGATTACGTCCGCAGCCGTGGTTATTTATCCGCACATGAAGATGGAAGAACTCTGGGATCCGATGAAGCTGGTGGGCCAGTTCGGCAACGTGTGGGTGGTCGCGATTTCAATGTTCACGGTGGTGGTGGCAACATTGGCGGTGAACATCGCCGCCA
>JACCUI010000167.1 GCA_013811945.1 Pyrinomonadaceae bacterium
CAGGCCTCAGATAATAACCTGTCTGGGGGACCAACTCTCAGGCCGCATGACACAGAGTTTCTGGTTTCCATATGTGCTCGCCGCTTCGGCGGGCTGCGCAGCTGACCTGCAAGTTATCCGGGCTTGATCGTCTTCATGCAGTTAAACTGTCCAATACTCGGAGACTCGGTGAGGCGCGCAGTTCCTCAATTCACGCCGGCAGTAATGTAGCCACCAGCGAGCGCCAGCAGAATAATCCCGCCCACAAGCAGGCGATACCCGATGAAGATTCCGGTGGAATGCGTGCGTAGAAACCGCAGCAGGAACCAGATCGACGCATAACCCACCAAACCCGACACGACGGTAGCGACAGCCAGCGATCCATACGTTCCGGTTGGCAGTTTGACCAGCGCTTCTCTGAGTTCCAGAAGCCCGCTGGCAGCGATGGCCGGGATGGACAATAAAAAGGAGAACCGCGCTGCGGTCTCGCGCGTTTGGCCCGCGAACAGACCTCCCATCATCGTCGATCCCGATCTGCTTGAGCCCGGAATGAGCGCCAACACCTGTGCTAGACCAACCGCGAGCGCGTCCCGAATTGTAAGATCCCCCATCGACCGGTTTCGTTTGCCTACTAATTCGGCGATGCCTAATAGAATTGCAACGACAATCATCATCGTGGCAATCACCCAGAGATTCTTCGTGAACGTACCCTCAATCTGTTTCTTGAAGATCAGACCCACAATGCCTACCGGAATTGAGCCAATTATTATCAGCCAGCCCAGCCAGGCATCCTGCGACAATCTGGAGTTCGGGCGTTTTAGATCGATTGCCCGATTACCAACCGGGTTTCGCCTCTGCGGGTCTCGCAAGACTGCCAGATGATCGAGAACGAATGCGCGTGTAATGTTAACGATGTCGCGGGCGAAATAGACAAGTACGGCGGACAGTGTTCCCAGCTGAATCACCCCAATTGTGGCCGTGGTTTGCTCGGCTTTGAGCGTATCCTCGATACCCTCGAAAAGCCCAACCGCGCGCGCCGCAAAAACCAGATGGGCAGTGGAGCTGATAGGAATGAATTCGGTCAAACCCTGGACAATGCCAAGGACGATAGCTTGAAAGAGAGTCATGAACTTTTTAGATTTGTGATTTTAGGTTGTTGATTTGCGATTTACCCCGACCTACTCGGGTGAATTCATGCACGTAAATCCAAAATCTAAAATCACAAATCTAAAATCAAAACTGCTTCTATTCCCGAAAGGAATTTCGTCGCGAAATCCAGTCATACATGGAGGTCGGCATGAACATTCCGGCGCGCACAACACTTGCGAGCTGCCACGGAAATGCATACGACTTCTTCTTCTTCTCAATTGCTCGCAGGATCTTCTCCACGGCCACGTCGAGCTCCATCAGAAAGGGCATCTGAGAGTGACGACCTGCGGTCAGCGGAGTCTTGATAAAGCCGGGATGAATTATCGTTACATCAATTCCCCGCGGCTGTAAGTCCAGCCTCAGACTTTCAAAAAATGCGGAAACCGCTGCCTTGCTGGCGCAGTAAGCCGCTGACTTGGGCAAGCCCCGATAAGCTGCCAGACTCGAAATCACCACCAATTGCCCACGGCCCTTGGCCACCATCTGGGGAACAACTGCGGCAACGCTGTTCGATGCGCCGATAACATTTACATTGATCACACCTGCTACTTCGCTAGCACTCAGCTCCGCGGCATCGTTCGTCGAGCCAATTCCCGCGTTTGCTATGAGTACATCGATAACCCCAAACTTTTCGCGGAAGCGATCCGCGGCCCCGCGAACAGCATTCGCATCCTGAACGTCACCCGGAAAAGCGATGGCTTGACCACCGAGGGATTCAATCTCCCCTGCAATCTCCTGCAGCGTCTCGGTACGTCGGGCAACCAAACCCAGCCGGGCTCCACGTCGGCCAAGTTCAACCGCGACCCCGCGTCCGATGCCAGACGAGGCACCGGTCACCATTACGACTTTATCTTGCCAGTAACTCACTTGAGCTTCACCGATTTCAGGGCTGAGTTCCCCGAGCCGCCGTTGCGGTATTACGTGTAGCCATCATGAGTATCAGTGCCAGAGGCAATAGTACTGCGCAGGCGGGCACTACCCCAAAACAAAGTTAAGTACTTACTCATTGCAAGAACGCGCCGCGCAGGTGGCTTCGAACCCGGAGCCATCGAAATCGGATTCGTCTGTTAACAAAGCTCTTTCACGTGTTCACTCAAGACGCGTAGTGCCCTCCCCAGATCATCTTGTTTGATTAAAAGGTGAGCCCGCGAAAAAGATGAAAGCGCGCCTACTGGAATTTCGCTTGCAGCCAAAATCTCAGTGACGCGCGCAAGATAACCCACAACATTCCACGGCAACTCGATATCGAGCGTAACGAGTCTAAACCCGCGTTCAATCCTGGCGTCGCGAATAAGATGTCGGAGGCGTTGCCAGTCGTCTTCTCCGAGTAGCAAGGTCACTTCGCGGCCATCGCGAAAAACCAGAAAGGGCGAGTCGGCGTGGGGACTGAGCTCCGGGTTCTCCAGCACGCGAGTCCAATCCTTGTAATTCAAACCGATCAGTACGCAGGTCCCAGGGGCAACTTCGACCCTGGTCTCCCGTATCAGATCGGAGACTGTTCTCGCAGCGTTGGAATCCACGCCAGTTTTCAAGCCTGTCCGTTGTCTTCTTGATACGTAATCTGTGAAAGCTGCGGACTAAAGCTGCAGCACAACCGGCATGATTACAGGCCGCGCCCCTGTAAGCTTCTGGATGAAACGCTTCAATTCAACGCGGATGTGTTCCTTAAGAAGGGTCGCGTTTGACAGCGTCTCGCGTGAGGCGCCGGCGATCGCAGCCGCAACAATGCGCTGCGCGTCTTTCAGATTGCCATTCGAGGAATCAAATCCGCGCACTCCACGCGTGACAATTTCCGGATCACCATGCAGCGCACCGGTGTCCGCATTGAGGGTAACTATGAGGGTAATCATGCCGTCGTAGGCCATCTGCTTGCGCTGGCGCACGGTCTCGCTCTCAATCTCTTCAAACCCCGAATCATCTATGAACGTGCGGCCAACCTCTCGCTTGTTTACGACCGCAGCCCTTTCGCCGTCAAGCTCCAGCACATCACCGTTCTCGATGAGAATGATATTTTCTTCCGCGTAGCCAAGATGGTTTTTGACAAACTCTTTATGGCGAAACAACATGCGGTACTCGCCATGAATCGGGACCACAAACTTCGGCCGCACGGCTTCAGTCATGATGCGAATATCTTCCTGCGAGGCGTGGCCGCTGACATGTATCAAGCGTCGTTTCTCTTCAATGATGTTTGCGCCCCGTTTGTAGATATAACCAATCATCCGCGAAATCACGCGTTCGTTTCCCGGGATAATTCGCGCCGAAAGCACAACCGTGTCACCCTCTTCGATGGTCATTCCCTTGTAACTCTGGGTGGCCATCTGCGAGAGAGCCGCACGCGATTCACCCTGGGAACCGGTGACGAGAAACACAATCTCATGGTCGCGCATCTGCTTTGCTTGATTGAAAGAGACCAGTAAACCGTCGGGGACATCCAGATAACCCAGACGATCCGCGATTTCGACATTCTTCAACATGGACCGGCCCAGCACGCAAACCTTCCGGTTAAATTGTTGCGCAATATCCAAAACGATCTGCAGCCGATGAATTGAGGACGCGAAAGCAGCCACGATGAGCCGGCCCTTGGCCTCGGCAAAGATCTCTTCAAAGGCGGGAATCACGGCCCGTTCTGACGGGGTGCGCCCGGGCACGGTAGCGTTGGTTGAATCCGAGAGCAGCGCGAGCACTCCTTCCTGTCCGTAGCGCCGGAAGGAGCGCAGATCAATCGGTTCGCCAATCACCGGTGTCTCGTCCACCTTGTAGTCGCCGGTATGGATGATTGTTCCTACCGGCGTCTTGATCGCCAGCGAGAAACAATCGACCAGCGAATGAGAGACCCGGATGAACTCAACGCTAAAAACGCCGATATCAACCACATCTCGGGGGTTGACTCGATGGAGAAGCGTGTCGCCGACCAGGTCGTGCTCTTCGAGTTTGCTTTCCGCCAGGCCGGCAGTGAAATGGGAACAGTAGACGGGAACGTTGAATCTTTTGAGGATGTAAGGCAATGCGCCCAGGTGGTCCTCGTGGCCGTGGGTGAGCACTATCGCGGTGATGCTGTCGCGATACTCTTCGAGGAAGTCGAAGTCAGGAATGCAAACGTCGACACCGTAAGCAGTCTCTTCGGGAAAGCCCATGCCGGCGTCGAGGATAAGCATTTCATCCTCGTAACGCACAGCCATGCAATTCATGCCAAACTCGCCGATACCGCCGAGCGGGATGATCTCTAAGACACTACTCACTTTTGGTGTTTACTCTACTCTCAGGGAAAGCCCAATGGCTTCGGTCTCTCTCGGTATCTGGGGGCACAAACCAAGCAGAGCAGTATAACACACTGTGTCTTAGAGAGTGCGCGACGCGGGGTCCGCTTTTTTCTGAGACAGTAACCGAGCAAACCTCAAAGGATCCTTATGTTTATCTGTTCTGACCTATGTCGGTCTTGCTTCCCCTATGGACCAGATAAAGATTACTGATCTTGCGCCAATGCATTGATATCGATTCGCCTGTTCCCATAGCAATTGGAGTTGAGTATCCCCATCAAGCGCATGAGACCAAAGAAAGATTTATAGAATCATTCTTTGCATTACTCTTATCTGCGTCTAGGTCTGGTGTTCTTCGTCTTGCTGCTTGGCAGCTTGGGATTCGGTTTCAGAATTGGAGGTATGAAATACGCGGAGGAAGGTTTTGGTTTTTTCAGAACACTTGCATCGTTCTTCTGGTAGTGTTGCTGGGCATTTGGGCTTATGTTATTTGGCGAGCTTCGGTCCGGGCATCTAGAGGCGCTAAGATCTTTGCAGTCAAAGCGAGTCCAACTTGACGGGGATGCTTCCAATCAGCCCGGGCTTTAAGGTTATGGTTAGATTACGCCGTGCGGCGTATGTCCTGTTGCTGACGACTACCTTCAGCTCTACAGTCATGGTTACCAAGTAAAAACTTTACAACAAACTCCCTACAGACTATGGCTCTCGGTCATCTTTCGTCAGTTTCTTTGTCCGCGCCCTTGAGTTACCATCCGTAGGGCAACAGAATTTTCTCGTTTAGGCGCGCATGCTTTGCCCGATTTGCTTGTAAATCTCTTAAAACTACCCTCGCTAGAACCTGACGTTGTACGGATGGAGAAAGCCGGGGTTCTCATCAGGCGGGCGCAGCCGTTTGAGATCACTCTGGTACGTTCCTTTGTCGAGGAACATTTCTCCGTTGCCTGGGCCGATGAAATCTCAGTCGGGTTTGCCAACAAGCCGGTTTCGATATACATCGCGGTTCTTGAAAAACAAATAGTCGGCTTTGCGGCTTACGAATGCACACGCAAGACGTTTTTTGGACCCACCGGTGTGGCGGAATTATTGCGAGGGCTCGGTGTGGGCAGGGCGCTGATGATCGCTTCCCTTTGGGGGCTTAAGGAACTGGGCTATGTGTACGGCATCATCGGTGGGGCCGGACCAATCGACTTCTATGAAAAGGCGGTTGGCGCGATTGTAATTCCGGGTAGTGATCACGGGATTTACACGAACCTTTTGAAATGAGTTACAGCAAGTTTATCCCTTCGCGTCCTGCGGTTTTTGAAATGGCACCTGGCAGAATGAAAAGCGTGGAAGAGCTTCCCATTAGATCCATCGGACCGGCGCGGGCACCGCTTCCGCCGGGTCCCCAAGGTCACCCGATTCTGGGTGTGATGCCGGAGTTCAATCGGGATACTCTGGGATTCATCGAGCGTTGCCGTGACTATGGGGATGTCGTCCGGGCACGCTTTTTATACGTTACGGCTTACTTCCTCTACCACCCCGACGATATCGAGTATGTCGTTTCGACCAACCCCAGAAACTTCGTTAAGGCTATGTCGTTGCGTTCCAACTTCTTTCATCGGCTGGTGGGTAATGGACTGCTAACTAGTGAAGGCGAATTGTGGAAGCGCCAAAGACGTTTGGCCCAACCAGCGTTTCATCGACAACGAATCAGTGCCTACGGCGACGTGATGGTAGATTACGCCCAGCGCATGATCGCAATCTGGCGCCCCAGCGAAATCCGCGACATTCATCGAGACATGATGCGCCTTACGCTGGAGATCGTTGTCAGGACACTTTTCAATGCAGATGTGTCCGAGGACGCCGACAAAGTTGGCCAAGTGCTTTCACAGATCGTCAAACCGTTCGCCTCGCAAGCAACAATCAAGTGGATTTTGGATAATCGCCTGCCCACCGCCGCTCACCGACGATTTCATCGAGAGGCCCAGAAGATAGATGAAATTGTTTATCGAATAATCGCTGATCGTCGTGCAAGTGGCCTCGACCAGGGCGATCTCCTTTCGATGCTTCTTGAGGCTCACGATGAAGACGGCAGTCAAATGACTGATAAACAACTTCGCGACGAGGTGATGACTCTCTTCCTGGCGGGCCATGAAACGACCGCGTTGACGCTTTCCTGGACCTGGTATTTGTTGGCCCAAAACCCCCTCGTCGAACAGAAATTTCATGGCGAGCTCGATGACGTGCTCGGCGGTCGACTGCCAACGTTGGAGGATCTCCCTCGTCTTAAATACACAGACATGATTGTCAGAGAAGCGATGCGACTCTACCCACCGGCCTACGGACTAGGCCGCGAAGCAATTGAGGAGTGTGAGATCGGTGGATTTAGAGTGCCTCGGAGAACGCAAATTTTCATGTTTCAGTGGGTGACGCAGCGCGACCCGCGCTTTTTCCCTGAGCCGGAAGCCTTTCACCCGGAGCGTTGGACCGAAGAGTTTGCCGGTAGCCTGCCAAAGTACGCCTACTTTCCTTTCGGCGGCGGGCCGCGCTTCTGCATCGGCAACACATTCGCGATGATGGAAATAGTTTTGGTGCTTGCGACAATCGGCCAACGATTCAAACTGGCCCTCGCACCTGATCATCCCGTGTCAATCCTTCCCGCCATGTCGTTGCGACCACGAAACGGCATTCACGTCATAGTCGAAAAGCGAGAAGTTTAAGGATTGTATACGCTGGACGGATGAAGGCCAGAATACGATGGGAATAAACCTCTCGGGGTTGCTTAAATTGGGCAGGTTCGCGGGAGACATTCCAACCTTAGAGATCGGATTCCAACTAACTCCTGACACTGCCGATCTGGTCTGTAGCAGTTCTTAAACTATTCAAGAATTGCTACTCTTACTCAATCGAGTGAGTTATTCGTGCCCACTCTTCAACTGTCAGCGTTTCCGCACGTCTGCGAAGATCGACCTCTGCCTGACAAAGCACAATACTTGCGCCTCCGTGCAGTTTGATTAACTCCTGCAACCTGGCCGGCGCCGAACGGAGGTTGTTTAGAATCGTCTTTCGTCGCTGGGCAAACCCGGCGCTGACCACCTGCCATAGCAACGCCTCATCTTTAACTGTGACAGCGAGACGTGGCCGCACGTTCAGTCTAATCACGCTGCTCCACACCTTCGGTATAGGACGGAATGCGCCTGGGGCTACATCAAAAAGCTTTTCAGTCTCGCAATACGCTTCCACGACAACCGAGAGATAGCCGCGATCGGTTGACCCTGCAGGCGCTGTGATCCGATCAACGACTTCTCGCTGCAACATTAAAACCATTTCCGTCAAACAAGCTCGCTGCTCGATTAAGCGCTGCAGAATTGCAGTAGAAATGTTGTAAGGAAGGTTGGCGATCAGACGAGCTTGATTCGCAGGCTTTATCTCTGAGCAGAAATGGGTAGTGAGTGCATCGCTTTGGACGAGTTTGAAGTTAGGGTTTGAACCGAATCTTTCCAACAGCCCGGCTATCAGGTTCCTATCAAACTCGATTGCCACCACCGCGCCGGAGTTTTCGAGGAGTTGAGCGGTGAGCGCTCCGCGCCCGGGGCCGACTTCAATAATCGTTTCATCAGACTTAGGATCCAGTGCCCGAATGATGCGATCGATGATTCGGCTGTCGCTGAGAAAGTTTTGACCTAGGCGCTTTGAAGGACGATGCATTAGAGGCGAAGTGTCGGAGAGAGGCAGATGGGACTCAGGGTTACTAGGAGAATCGGAGAAAGGGAGAAACGCGGTACTGTCTAAGTCGCGAGAATGGGATTGATCCTCGGCCTCCCTTTGTCGAGTCTCTCCATCACTCGTCGCCGAGTCTGCCGTCTCCCCATCTCCGCTTCTCCGCATCGCCCTTCGCCCTGTCTCCCTTTCCCTAGACCGGCCCTCCTTCATTCCTGTCCCTTGCCTTGGGCGGATATCCCGTCACCTCAATATCGCTACCTCTTTGGACGATTTCGACGTCGACTACACCCAAGGCGTCAATCAGCCTCTCGGCGCCATGACCGCCGACGGCGCTGGGAGCGTCTCGACCCCCAATGATTACAGGCGCAAGAAAGAAGGTGACTTTGTCCACCAGTCCGGCGTCGATGAGATTTCCCGCCACCGTCGCTCCGCCTTCAACCAGTACGCTCTGAAACGAGCGTTTTCCCAGCTCCTCCAGGACCAACAGAAGATCGCGTCCGCCGAAACTGTCCCTTACAATCTCCACGCCTCGGCTCAGCAGGACTTCGGCCTTCCTCGTTTCAAGCGACTCACCGGTAAATATCAAAACCGGCGCCTCCTTTGCGGTCTGCACCAGTTGAGACTCGGGATCAGTTTGCAGTCTTTCATCAAGCACGACGCGCGTGAGCGGCCTTCTCCTGGGCTTGCCAGCGCGATCAGTTAACAAAGGATTGTCGGCAAGCGCCGTCCCTGCCCCGATTAAGATTAAGTCGCACTCATGCCGTAACTCCTGTGCCCGCACTCGCGATTCCCCCCCTGTGATCCAACGCGAATCGCCGGTCCTAGTGGCGATCTTGCCATCGAGAGACGTGGCCAGCTTCAGATGAACAAAGGGCCGCCCAGTCGTCATGAAGTGGGAATATTTCTCGTTTACCTTCTTCGCTTCGCGAGCCATCAGTCCGCTGCTGACTTCAAGGCCCGCTGAGCGCAGATGATCAAAGCCTCGCCCTGAGACCTTTGGGTTTGGATCCTCGATGGGCGCAACCAAGCGCTTTATCCCGGAAGCTATCAAATTATTAGTGCAGGGCGGTGTCTTTCCGAAGTGGGCGTGAGGTTCGAGGGTTACATATGCGGTGGCGTCCCGAGCTCTGCCTCCGGCCTGCTCAAGCGCCAGAGTCTCAGCATGCTTTACGTCTTGGTAGACGTAGAACCCTTCCCCAAGCACTTCGCCATCTTTGGTCGTGATCACGCAGCCGACGAGGGGCCCAGGACTTACCTGGCCGGTTCCTTTCGCGGCGAGGGCAAGAGCACGGGCCATCATCCGATGATCCGTGTCAGTCCATTCCTCAATTGCTTCACTCGCTGTAGCTATAGTCTGTCGCACGATTTCCTATTCGAATAGCCCGTTCACGTAGAGCTCTGGATCAAAGACCACCAGATCATCAACCTTCTCACCGATGCCCGCATAACGGATAGGCAGGTTCAATTCATTTGCTATGGCCACCGCAATTCCGCCCTTTGCCGTGCCGTCTAGTTTGGTCAGGACAATTCCGGTAACACCCGCAACCTTAAGAAACTGTCGCGCCTGCTCGAGCCCGTTTTGGCCAGTCACCGCGTCCACGACCAGCAGAGTCTCATGCGGCGCACCCTCAACTTCCCTCGCTGCCACTCGCTTCATCTTTTCCAGCTCAGCCATCAGGTTCGATTTGTTGTGTAATCTGCCCGCGGTATCAACTATCAATACGTCAGAACCTCGCGACTTGGCAGCCTTAAGGGAATCAAAGAGCACAGCGGCTGGATCAGTTCCCTGCTTCTGCTGAATTAGTGGAACTCCCGTGCGCTCAGCCCAAATCGCCAGTTGGTCCGAAGCAGCCGCCCGAAAAGTATCGGCTGCACAGATAAGCACGTCATTCCCTTCGGCCTTAATCCGCTGGGCAAGTTTGCCGATGGTGGTAGTCTTACCTACACCATTTACTCCCACAATCATCATGACGTAGGGAAGCACACCTTCCGGAACTGTCGTTTCGGAGGCTACACCCTGGTTCTCTGAGGCTCGCAGTATTCTTAAGAGCTCATTTTTGATCGCCTGTTTGAGCGCTTCGAGATCATTAATTTGTTTCCGGGCAATCCCGCGTCTCACTGTTTCCAGAATATGCTGGGTTGTAGCCACACCGATGTCTGCGGCAATCAATGCTTCTTCGAGTTCGTCGAGCAAATTCTCGTCGATTTGCTTAAGACCCTGAAAGACGGTGTCAAGCCGTTCTGAAAGCGACTCGCGCGTGGCCGCCACAGCTCTCCGAAAGCGGGCTGAGAACTCCTGCTCGAGCGCCGCCTCCTGCGCCTGTAATTCTTCCATCGAGAGGTTTAGTCCCAGGATGGAAGTAGCAAACGGCGAACGACTGGGAACTGGTTCCTGCTCCAATGGATCTTCGCGCAACCAGGGCGTAACCTGGATCGATTCCGGTCTTGCTTCCTTCGTGGCTGGCCCCTCCGGAACTCGAGCTTCAGTCGCGATGTTAGTTGGGGTTGGAGTTGGTCCGGCGCCAGTTGCGACGGGATCTAACACTGGTTGCCTCGCCAAGGCACCTGGTAATTCTCCATGAATCACACGCTCGGGCGCCGAATCGCTCGGCGAGGTAACTGGCTCGGCTTGGGAACTCTGACTAACCGGCGGTTCGTTCAAGCCCAGGGTTACAAACTGGTCCTTGCTTTTGCGTTTCCAAAAAAGCCCCATAAAGTTATTTCGCTGCTCCCACCCCACGCGGGCTGCCCGCGTGGCGACCCCGGTCTGATCTCTTCATGAAAATTAGAATAATTGAAGTCTTTGATTATAAGCACAACAGCCGCATCCTCACAAAAAGGACGCGGCTGCTTCTAGTGGCCCAGTAGTGGCCCAGTTTTAAAAGCGCGACTCTCGCACGAGCCAAATGTACGGTCCAGCACGATCCAACAAAATTACACGAAACGGCACTAACGAAATTTCGTGTTGGTTCCTGTGGTTTCGTGGATCGCTTATGTCGGCCGCTAAACTTGCTTAGACACCAAGGAATTGCCAACTTGTTTCCAAAGAACCGGATACACTAAGAAAAACTGGAATTGGGACCGTAGCGGGCTAAGAAACAGAACTGGATGACTGTTGCGTTTGCTATGCCACCGGCGCGGCCTCTGGCTCTGAAACCAGATTGGATGTGACCTCCACAACTCGTGGTTCCGCGGTCGTTCGCTTCTTCAGCCGCACCGAGCCCGGTCGAATCTGACCATCGTTGCACGCTTCAGTAAAGGCAGCGACGACGCGGGCATCGTAGCGAGTGCCCACAAAACCCTGTATTCGGTCGACTGCTTCCTCAAACTTCATTGCCCGTTGGTAGGGCCTGTCCGTAGTCATCGCGTCGAAGGTGTCGGCTACTGCCACAATTCTGCCCATTAGGGGAATTTCGTCGCCCGCGAGTCCCTGCGGATAACCCTCGCCGTTGATCATCTCATGATGCATATACATCCCTGGCAGGAAATCTTTGATCGCGGGAATCTGCGACAGGATCTTGTAACCCTTCTGTGGATGCTGCTTCATTATCTCGTACTCTTCATCTGTCAGTGCCGCGGGCTTCTTCAATATGCTGTCGTCAATTCCAATCTTGCCCACATCATGGAGCAAGGCGCTGACTCTTATCTTTTCGCATTCATCTTCAGGTAGATCTAACCGCTGGGCGATTGCTACGGACACTCTCGATACTCTCTCCGAGTGACCACGTGTATAAGGATCTTTACCGTCGATTGCTGCAGCCAGGGCTTTCACTGTTCCGAGGAAGAGCTGTCTATTCTCTTCAACGGAGCACTGCAGATCCTGGATGAACCGTTCCAGCTGGTCCGTCATGAGATTGAACGAACTGCCAAGATCTCCCAGCTCCGTCTTGCTGCGTATCTCGATGCGCTGAGAAAAGTCACCCGAAGCAATTCGATGGGCGCCAGCGGCCAGCTCCTGAACCGGGTTGGTCAATTTCTTGGCAAAGAAGAACCCAAGGAAAATTGTCAGTAACCCGGCAACCAAACTTATCCACAGTGTCTGCCAACGCATGTCCGTCACGGACTTCAAGGCAGCCGCTTCGTCTTGAATGGCGATCACTCCAAGCCGGAGGGAGTTCTTGTCCAACTCCGCAGTCGCATAGGATCCCAGCATCTCTAGTTTGCGACCGTCGCGCAAGGCACTGAACGGAGCCAGGGCTGACTGCACCTGACCGCCCGACTCCTGCCAATCCTGAACCACTTTAAGATCGGTCATGGGCTGTGACGAGAAGGCAACATTCGCCTCGGGATGGGCCACCGCCCGTCCGTTTTGATCAACCACAAAGACGACGGGCAAACCTGCATCGAGCAATTCGCGCTCGCTCTTGGAAGTTAGTTGCTGAACAGCCTGAAAGACTTCCTGGAATGAAACGATCGCTACCACCGCCGCAAGCACATCATGGCTGTTCTCACCCATTACGGGGGCCGCAACAGTGAGCGCCATTTCCTGACCCGACCGAATGATTTGAGGCCGGCTCACCACCAGGCCCTTCCCACTCATTCTTGCAAGCACTTCGCTTACCCGCTCGTCGACTTCCTCCCGCTTGATCACGTCTGGCTGAAATGCCCTGTGAAGTTCTCCATCCACCGGCCAGATAGCGAGAGCGATTAGGTTGGGATCTTCCTGCAATGTCTTCTGCAGCTTCGCGTCGTATCCTCGTTGGTTTGAGGAACTAATTCCGCCCGAGATCTCGAACGCCCTGGCCAAGCCTGAGACGACATCACGATACCGCTGTCCATAAAGCTCAATCTGGCGCGCCTTGTCCTGAACCAACTGGGCCTGATAACGTCCCTCCACGGAGCGCAGTTCCTGCGCGCTACGGTTAGAGAGTAGGATTCCCGCAAATGCGAGTGGCAACAGGCCAGCCAACAACAGCAAGCCAAGAACTATGTATAGGAGGCGGATATGACCAAGGTTCACAAGCATTACGTAGGGCCTATTGAGTAAGAGTGCGGAATCGAGGGTTAGGAAGGTTGCGGCAGTGCCGGATTTAGTCCGACCGACTTGTCATTATCGTCGAGCCAAGGGTGCATGTCAATCAGTTTTGCGCGGTTTAACTCTTTGTGCAATAGTATTTTACCTGAGATTCCGGGGCCTAGGACAAAATGGCTCGACGAGGAGGGCGGGCGGTAGACAGGCTGTGAGCCTTTGGCGGTGGAGCGGTGAAAGCTCGGATTATCACCTCACCCCAGGTGTTTTATCGGCCTAAGAGAGGCTGCCCGCGTCTAAACTGGTGAACGCAAAGCGTAGTCCGTGCTCGACTTAAGAAATGGAAAGCGGGACGAGCGGTCACGCGGAAACTAAGACAGGATGGAAACCGCCACGAGCGACGAGCAGATTGTAGAGCGCGCTCTAACAGGAGATGCTGAGGCTTTTGGCGAGATAGTACATCGCTGGGAGCGCAGGATCTTTGCGCTTGCCTACGGCATGCTTGGTCGCGAGGAAGACGCTCGGGATGCAACACAGGAGACTTTCCTTGCGGCTTTTCGGAATTTGCGCGGATTTCGCGGAGAAGCGAAGGTCTCATCATGGTTGCATAGGATCGCGGTAAACCAGTGCATTACTCGTCAACGCCGAGCGAAAGTAAGAAATGAGGCGGCAATTGAAGATGAAGAGGAAAGGCATGCTTCAAGCTTTTCTTCCCCTTTGGAGCTTTCTCCCGCTCGAATGGCTGAGGGTAGAGAAAGCATCGATGCGGTTAGACGCGCGGTGAACAGTCTACCGCTTGATTTACGCCAAGTCGTACTGATGAAAGAATTCGAAGAGCTGACTTTTCGAGAGATAGCCGAAGCCCTGGATTTGCCGTTGAGCACCGTGAAGAGCCGTCTCTACACAGCGATGCGACAGTTGCAGATGCGACTTCAGAAATTCGGTAACGAGCGGCGTGAGGTAGCAGAGCACGATGTATAAAATGCCCAATGCCCCAATTTGTGAACGTGGGACCGATCTGATTGCGTTTCTCTATGACGAAATCGACGAACCCGCCGCGCGGGAGTTTGAACGGCACCTTCCGAATTGCGCTGAATGTGAATCGGAACTAGGCGCTTTTAAACAGATTCGATCCTCCGTCGTTGCCTGGCGACAAGAGTCGTTGGGCGCCGCGACGGCTACTCCGGTCACTGCCCCTCCGGCTGTTGGCAAAGGGTCGGAGCCTCACAAGCCATCGGCAATAGCTGCTATCCGAGAGCTCTTCGAGCTCTCCCCTTTGTGGATGAAGGGTTCGATAGCCTTCGCCTCTGTTTTGTTTTGTGTAGTCTCTGTACTCGCGCTCGCCCATGTTTTCGAGAATCCAAAACCTGTCGTCATCGGAGACGAGAAACGGTACACAGAGAAGGAACTGCAGGCTAAGATCGAAAATGCTCTGAGATCCGGGCTACAGGATCTGTTGGCCCAGAAGCGCCCACTTCTGCCTTCTGTTGCAGGCAACAACGACCGGCTAATTAAGCCTCAGAGAAGAGGCACCAACCGATCAAGTGAGCGCATTGCCGCCAATCCAAAGGTTGGGCGTGGTCCGCTGACAAAGTCGGAACGCGAGCAATTGGCTGCCGATTTGAGATTGATAGTTCCGCAAGATGAATCGGATCTCGATCTTTTGGGCGACGGAAACAATCAGTAGCCTAAATTCGCCGATTCTAATGATCGATACTAGTCAGGAGGCGACTGAAATGGATCTCTCGGGCTGGAATTTCTCGCAGGGTTGGAAGGGTGGCCTCGAGCGAAGTGAGTTCACGTCGTTATTAACCTGAGGTAATCATGAGTCTTATCAAGAAAACAATTCTATTGTTGTTGGCGGGGATTTCGATGCTCGTCGCGGCTCCCGCTTCCTCGTTGGGCGCCCCGCTCCAGCAACAACCCGAGTCTCAACAGCGTTCGCCCGGTGGTGATCCCATCAGAGAATTGAATCTAAGCCCGGAACAGCGTGAGCGGATTCGCGCAATTCGGGAGCAGTTGCAAGAAGAGAGAGCGGCGATTAATCAGCGTTTAGGCGAAACGAACCGGGCTCTCGAAGTAGCACTGGACGCTGATAATCCTGACGAAAGCGTGGTCGAACAACGTTTGCGTGAAGTGGCAGCGGCCCAGGCGGCCGCGACGCGCATGAGAGTGTTTAGTGAAGTAAGGATTCGACGCGTGCTGACTCCCGAGCAACTGAATACGCTGCGAACGCTGCGCCAAAACGCGCGAAGCGTCAGGAGAGAGCGCCAGCGCGAGAATATGGAAATGCGCCGCCAGGAACGGGTCGACAGGCAGCGGGGCCTGTCAAACCGACGCAATGGCCTGGGACCCTTCTTCCCTAGAAGAAGCGTCCGGCCACAAAGGAGTCGCCCATAACGCGCCCCACAACCTACGTCTGGAATTGTGCCGGTCAAGTCTTGCTTGACCGGCATTTTATTTAACCGCTGCCAAAGCAACGTTTAGAGATGAGATCAATAGTTTATAGCTTGACGCATCGCGCACAATTTGCGCATGATAGGCCGCTCTGTCAGACGCATCTGTCGCATTAAGAGACTCAAAGCGATCGTTCTTGTAATCCATGACTCGCGCGGCGCGTTTTCCTTCCGCGGAAGATTACGGGGAAGACGTCGAAGGATGTACGCGCGGTTTAAGACCGGCTCCCTAACCATCATAGAATGAACTTAGCTACGCGCGCGCTGCTTGAACTGCAGGAGACGACGTTGATGGCGGCTCGCGCCGCTGGCGGGCTAGTCAAACGTCCGCGGTATATTCAGGAAATGATCGACCAGATGGATGTCATCGGAGTCGGCTCCCTGACGATCGTGCTCTTGACCGGATTTTTCACTGGCGGCGTTTTGACCCTGCAAACATTTCCCACGCTGCAATTTTATGGAGCGCAGTCGCAAACTGGGCGGCTGGTGGCCATTTCCCTTGTCCGGGAGCTGGGCCCCGTCCTTACAGCGCTAATGGTCACCGGACGCGTAGGTTCCGCTATCGCGGCCGAGCTTGGCTCAATGACGGTGTCTCAACAAATAGACGCCATGCGCGCCCTGGGTACAGATCCGGTGCGGAAACTGGTAGCGCCGAGAATAGTCGCTCTCGTGATCACCTTGCCTCTACTTACGGTTATCGCCGATGTTGTCGGTATCGGGGGTGGTGGTCTGGTGGCGACGAGTCTTTTCGGTCTTTCAATGGGCCAGTTCTTAACTTCCGTTCGGGATGGTATTAGCACGGATGATATTATTGGCGGCGTAATCAAGCCAATTTCCTTTGCCCTGATCATTGGATCGATTGCCTGCTACAAGGGATTGAGTACGGAAGGAGGCACGGTAGGAGTGGGGCGATCAACTACCACGGCGGTGGTTACAGCTTCCATCGTCGTGATCATCGCGGATTTTTTCCTGGCCCGAGCTATTCAGTATGTCCTCGGAATGCCGACTGTCTAACCATTTTAAGAAGTTATGTCTTTAGTGACAGGACAAACAAAACGCTCCGTCGTAAACCCGGGTGACGACGCTGCGCAGTCGACTTTTTCCGAGGTGGACGATAAAGACCGCATCACCCCGGCGATGGAATTTCGAGATGTCTACCTCTCCTTCGATGATCGCGCCATTCTCAAGGGTCTGAGTTTCAAGGTCCTGAGAGGCGAAACCAAGATCATTCTCGGTGGATCCGGCGGCGGGAAGTCAACCATCATCAAGCTAGTCCTTGGCCTTCTAAAACCTGACGGCGGTCGCATTCTAGTGGATGGTGAAGACATCACAGACTATAACGAAGGGCAGATGATGAGCGTGCGCAAGAAGATTGGGATGGTTTTCCAGGAGGGCGCTCTCTTTGACTCGCTGTCTGTCTATCACAACGTTGCTTATCGTCTGCACGAACAGGGTGTGCCTGAGGAAGAAGTTGAACCCGAGGTGCGGCGAATGCTGCGGTTCGTGAACCTCGAGGACGCCATCGACAAAATGCCGGCAGAGCTTTCCGGGGGCATGCGTCGCAGAGTCGGGATCGCGCGGGCACTGATCGGTGATCCCAAGATTGTGTTGTTCGACGAACCCACGGCCGGCCTGGATCCACCAACCGCTCGGACCATCTGCGAACTGGCGATGAAGCTGCGGGATCTGGAAGACGTGTCTTCCATGTTCGTGACTCACGAGATGAACAATTTGGAATATATATGCTCGGAATACGCGGTGGTTGACGATGAAGGAAAGGTAGTTTTTGAGCGCGAAGGCGAGCGGCTTTGTTTAATCAACAGCAAAGTGATGATGATGCGCGACGGAAACATCATTTTCAGTGGGACGGACGAAAGCCTGCGCCGCTCCGAGGACCCCTACATTCAGAAATTTCTGCGAGGACATTAAGAAAGGATAAAAGATGAGGGAGGCAGAAGGATGGAAAGCCAGTGAACACAGTTTGCACTTCATCCTTCGGCCTTCATCCTTAGACTAAAGCTATGCCACGATCAAAAAAGACCGTCTCATTCCGAGAGCTGCGCGTGGGATTTTTTATCCTGGGAGCGATCGCGATCCTGGTCTTCCTGATTCTAAATGCGTCGGGAGACCTCAATCCTTTCAGCAAGAAACTGCATTTGAAGGCTCGCTTCATCGATGCCAACGGCTTGCGTGAAGGATCGGAAGTGCGCCTGGCAGGCGTTCGTGTGGGCAAAATTGATGAGATTACCCTCTTGCCTCCCTCCGAGGCACCGAATGCGCCCAGGGTCGAAGCACTTATGACCATCGATTCCACGATCGATGGCCGCGCGGCAAACGAAAGAATTCGCACTGATTCGACTGCCCAGCAGGGCTCCCCAAGCCTGCTTGGCAACGAGATGCTCATTAACATCACTCCCGGCACCGCAGTGGGCCAGCCCGTAAAAGACTATGCAATCCTTCCCTCCTCTACTTCTAACACCGTGAATGACTTTGCTACCTCCGGCACTGATTTAGCCCAGCGGCTCAGCAAGTTGTCTGATGAAATCAATGGCATCGTTCGTGACGTTAAGGGAGGTAAAGGAACCGTCGGTCGGTTGTTCAGCGATGAGGCGCTCTACAATAATCTCAATGCCACGATTCTGGAGACTGAGGACGTGATGCGTCTAATAAGATCCGGCAACGGATCCGCGGGAAGGTTTATCAACGATCCCGCGCTCTACAGTAATGCCAATGAAATCACTCTTCAGTTACGGAAGATCGCGGAGGACCTGCGCGGGGGGCGCGGCACCGCAGGCAAGCTATTAACTGACGACGAGCTCTACAATCGAATTAATCGTACTGCTGATCGTCTTGATCGTTCGATCACTCAGATCGATCTGATGGTCGCTGACGTGAATGCTGGTCGGGGCACGATTGGCAAGCTCATTAAGGATGAGCAGGTCTATAACGACGCTCGGGAGGCAATCGCTCGCTTCAATACCACCGCGGAGCGAATCGACAACGTGGTAACTGCTGTTCAAAGAGGCGAGGGCACTTTTGGAAAATTGTTAACTGACGACGCGCTCTATTCCAATGTCAACCAGCTTTCATCCGAA
The DNA here is from genome assembly GCA_013811945.1 of Pyrinomonadaceae bacterium. Taxonomy (GTDB): domain Bacteria; phylum Acidobacteriota; class Blastocatellia; order Pyrinomonadales; family Pyrinomonadaceae; genus PSRF01. Next base: position 18,611 of record JACCUI010000167.1, read on the forward strand.
GGTGTCAAACTTATTTATGACTTTCGCCAAAACCCCAAGAAGTATCTAACGGTGAAATTTGAGTTATTCTAGCAATTCGCAGCAACCGCCAAGCATGAATGCTTTAAGCGCGTGCATACAGATCGATTACGCGTTCAATGGCCCGCCGACAAACCGCACAAAATGAGGCCGTGCGCGTAAACATGATGCAGTCCACTTCCGGCCGGTAATAACCTTTCGCCTCATACATAGCGCCTTCAAAGGCACCGACCTTTCCGAAGTATTTCTCTCTGCCGAAGAATGCGCGCTCAAACTGCGCCACTTCATGAAAGAGAGCTTCCATCACCTCCTCCGGGCGCCCTTCACTGCGGATCAGGCTTCTTCGTTTCTGGTATTCGCGGGAGTATTTTTCAAACTCCTCCTTGTCCCAGGTCGTGGGAATTGGGGTGTCGGGTGTGACCAGATCCTTCCACTTAAAATTCTTTGGATCAAGAAGCGCAGTGGCGTTGGGTTCCCACGGCTCGATGCGTTCTGTGGCAGGAGCGTAGGCCACCGGAGAAGTGTAGTACTCGTCGGCCAGCCCCGCGAAGTGATGGCCGAACTCATGAACAAACACGTAAGGCGCCTGATTGCTCTGCGCGGCCACGGTGCCATAGAGACCAAAGATGCCACCGCCGCCATACGTCCTATTATTGGTGAGAATCTCAACGAATTCATACGGAGCGAACGAAGCGATTTCGCGAAAAGCTCGGTTATCGAAGGTCAGGACGTAGCGTTCTGAGCCAAAGGCATCGTAACTCGCCCCCAGGGGTGTCTGCCGGTAGATCTTGCTGGACGGTCTCGAAATCCCCGACTCAACTGATGGAGGGCAGATCGCCCAGACATTAAAATCCTTTCGCCGCTCCTTAAAGGGGGAGGTGGCAAACAATACGTCCAGCAGCAGCCGGGCCTCCTGCTCAAACTTCTTCAGTTCCGAGGGTTGGTAACCATCCCCAAGGATCAGGAAATCAACTTTGTCGGCCGGATCACCGTTTTTCTCTAACTCGATTAATTGCCCAGGCGAAGTACGTTTAGAACGATCGATAAAGATATCTTCAGGATCGATTGTAACCGACCAAATCTCCCGGAACGCATTGTTTGCGTCTCGCTTTTTCAATACCACTTGGACAGGCTTGTCGGGTGACGGAAATCTCAGCGATTCATGAAACGTACGGTTC
>JACCUI010000168.1 GCA_013811945.1 Pyrinomonadaceae bacterium
AGCATTCCTTCCGAACCGCACATCAAACTAGTTAGGTCAAATCCGACCACGTTCTTGCTGGTGCGGCCACCTGTACGAATGATCTCCCCGCCGGCCATCACCACTTCCAGACCTAATACGTAATTCCTGGTCACTCCGTACTTGACCGAGCGAATGCCACCGGCATTCTCAGCGATGTTGCCGCCAATAAAAGAGTCCTTGTAAGAGGAAGGATCGGGAGGGTAAAAGAGTCCTTCATTTTCAACTGCCTGCTGCAGAGCAAAGGTTGTAACGCCGGGTTCGGCCACCACATAGAGATCGTCCGGGCTTATCTCTTTAATTTGATTCATGCGATCGGTCCCCAGAACGATTCCACCCTGGATTGGGACCGCCCCGCCGGTATAGCCAACGCCTCCACCGCGTGCTGTAACTGGGAAACGCGCCTTGTTTGCCAATTGAAGAATCGCCGAAACCTCTGCTGTCGTAAGTGGAAAAACAACTGCCTCAGGTGGAAACTTCTCTGTCACTGCATCCTGTCCGTAAGGTTCGACTCGCTCGGGGTCGACTAACAGATGTTCCTTGCCGACTATCTCGCTCAGACTAGCAAGAACGCCGCTATCGGAGGCTGAGGTACGCGAGCAACTCCGGGGCATTTCCAGAGGATTGTTCATAACCGCAAGAATTCTATCACCTACTCTCAAGCCCTTCAGGATTTTTCGGAGCGGTCCCACGAGCACCCCAGCACGGCTGCCGCGCCGGTGACCCCGCCCTTGTCGCCGCTTTGGTAATCGTTGTCTAGCACTTCGTGGCTGGTTTATTGCCATCCCTGCTGGCTTGGCAGGTCAAAGCGACAACAAGGCTCCGCAATCCAAAGTCGTTAGGCACGGCAGGTTTCGTTATTAGGAAGTTGCCGGCAAGTGCGCGAGAGGAAAGTTGCAATTGTGGGCAAACTGGTAAGCAGGCGCTGTAAGTGGGATTGAACTGAGCGTCGTTAGATCGAATTTATCGGCTACGAGAGAATGAGCGGAGTTGGTTGCACCACTTCCTAGCGACAGCCGTAGTGCTCGCAACTGCATCCTATCTCCATGACACCAGACTTCTCCGCATTCTCGCAGTACTCACCGCAATACTTACTGCCTTCTTCGCGCGGACAATCGCATGCCGGGTGCTTACACTTATTTTTATCCTGGTTCTCAGCCATGTGGAATTACTCCTTGATCGGTAGGTTGTCTTCCAGTCACTGTCAATCCTGGAACTGCCGAATTTCGCGTCAAGCATAAGGTGTTAATTTACAACTAAGGACTCTGACGCACAATAATCGTTCGCTGTCGCTCGCCTAAATTTAGCACCATTGGGCGGTCCAATTGAATCGGATGCTCTTCGCCGTCGACGCTGATTATGAGGTTAGAGGGCCTCGCTGTCGTCTCTATTCCTATCAGTCCTGGTGACAGGCTTGAGAGCAGGTTAGTCGCGACGATGCGCCAGCTTGTGGGGGCACATCTTATTCGAATGCCAGGAGCGTCGGTTTCCACAGACTCGTTCGCCAGCAGTTCATCAGCCTTAAATATCCCCTCACCGCAGCGAACGCTAGAGCCATCGTAGAAAGTTACCAGTCCGGAAGCATAACTGTAGCGCAGTTGCCCGACATTTCTGATCACTAGCCGAATGTTCGTCACTGGAGTGTCGGATGCACCATGCAAAGCCGTGGTGCGCAATGTTCCTTCCAGCGCGGGAGTGCCCCTGCCATCCAACGCGACGGCCGCCTGGGTGAGCGCTACCGCCTGCTCCCCAGTGGTTTGCACGGGCTCTTCCACCCCAGCGGGGCTGCCCCTCTGGGGACCCGGGTGTTGTGCCGAGACACAAAGTACACTCAGCGAAAGCACCAAACCGCAGATCGCGATCCTTCTAATTCTCACGTCACTCCTTGTAAGTTGTTTTACCAGTTGACCTGAATTCTAGTGCGGATCGCAGAGACAATCAATGATCAAGAGTCAATCCGGGATCACCGGCAACCAAGCGGCGCCGCGGGGGAGAATGTAGGCCGGCGCTGCAGGATCGAGTTGAGCTATGGCCTCATCGAGAGAATGAACAGGAGTCATGCGCATTTGCCTGACATCATGATTGCGGAGTGTTGACAGCAATAACACGCGAAAGCGTTCGGCTTTTGTTAACAATGCCCAGGCCGTCTGACCGTTAACCTCGTACGCTAGTCGCAACCTTGCTGCCAGCGTGGAGGAGGAGTGTTCTTCGTCAAACCATCTTAAGAAGTCATGTCGGCCAAACCCCTCGCGGCATTCAGCAAGGAGGAGAATGGTGCCGCCTTCATTGCAAGCCTGAGCCGCCATGTCGAGCGCCTTGTGCGCCTGGATAAGATTGATATCGTAAGGGAAGCCCCCGCAACTTGCGACCACGACGTCGCGTTTGTTTTCAATGCTGACGGAACGCGTGGCCAGGAATTCCTGGCAAGCGGCCCTGTGAGCACTGCGCCAATGTCCAGCCAACACTCGAACCGCACGACCGCGTTCGTCGACTACGCTGTTAATACCAAAGGAGGGGTTGATCATCTCAGCGATGCTCTCACACTCCTCATGCACCGAATTGCCCTCCAAAAGGCCTGTGCCCACCCCAGCTCGGCGGCCGCCACTCTCAAAATCGAGCGCTAGTACATGAGTGGCCTCAATCGTCTGGGCTGAGGCGAGGCCCGGGCAGATTGATTTGCGTCCTCCGGTGAATCCAGCAAAGTAGTGAAATCCTATGACGCCAGTAAGAATGACATGAGAGAAATCCCGCAGCGCAGAATTAAGCTCTACGCGCGTCCCGTGCCTGGTTTTTCCAACCACGACCAGAGTGCTCGGATCATGGGCGTCATGATCAAGAGTTTTGATGCGCTGGAAAATGAATGGGGTTAACAGCTCACGCTTTTCATCCGGGCTGACAGCACGATGGATGCCAGTAGAGAAGATGATGGCAACGTCATGGGGCGCGATTCCGATCTGAATAATGCGCCGTACCAGAAGATTGACAATCTGAGCGCTGCCGGTGGCGCGGGTAGCATCAGACACAACGATCAATACCGACTCGCCTGCGGACAAAATTTCTTCGAGCGGGGGGGATTCAAACGGCGAATCCAATGCTTCGCCGATACCGACATCTGTTAGCGGTTGTTCTCGCGGGCCGTCGGAGGCAAGTACTTGATAGCGGTCATCAAACCCAAAAGCAACCGAGCCGAGTCCGTAAGCCAATTCGAGCTGTCGCATGAGATTCTCGTTAAGCTATAACCTGCGCTCAATAACTCCGCTGGACTACGCTCACACACCGAATTGGACCAGAGCCCGCTCGATTACGTGCAGAGTGGCAAAGTCCGTCCCGCCCGCGGTGCGCGCCTGAGCAAGCCAGTTATGAAGCTTGCGTGCCTCATCAAAGGACGAGATCCGGCAAGCACCGGTTAGAGCCAGAGTGACGAGACAGTCAGGCGCACCGTGAGTGACGAGCGCCGCTTGCAAAGCAGCCTGTTCGCGCAAATCAAGAGTTAGTAGGAGACTTATTTCCATACGCGGAGTAATCAGCGCTAAGTGGCAGTTAGTTTATGCTCATCTTATCTTGGAATAGAATATTAACGAAAAAGGAGGCTTGAAACTGAGGGCCCTCGGGGAGGCCTCAATTTAAATGCCGCCTTAAAGTTCAGATCCGCGTTTGTCCGCGAAAATCGGCGGCTCGATTTTCGGGCAGGAAGCATCTGTCCGACTAGGTGTAATTGAAGACTGGTGAGTTTTGCGGACGCACTAGCCGCGGACAAGTGACCCTCTGACCCAGACAACGAACCGCCGACTACCGGCTGACAATCAGTCGCGTTGCGATCGAAAGCACGCAGTTCCGGCGTGGCAAAAATGAAATGTCTCATCTTCAAAGTCCGGGGTCTCCATCTGAATTGTCAGATGATCGACTCCGAAACGATCGTGCAGTTTTGTACGCAACTCTTTGAGTAGTTCTGGTTGAGAGATACTGTACCCGTGTATAACGTGGGCGCTTAAGGCTTCGCGTCCTGAGGTTATGGTCCAGACATGCAAATCGTGGACGTCATCAACCCCCTCGGTTCCCATAATCGCCTCTTCAACCGCCGCGAGATTAATATGCGCAGGTGTTCCCTCGAGAAGTACGTTCGTAGCCTCGCGGATTAATCGCCACGAACTCCATACTATGAGAACAGCGATCAGTGCGCTGAACAGTGGATCAGCCGTGTACCAGCCGTAAAGCGACATGATGGCTCCGGCAACTATCGCTCCCACTGAGCCCAGCGCGTCGCTAATTACATGCAGCCACGCGCCACGAATATTAAGATCTACCTGGTTGGGGGCGTGTAGTATCCAGGCGCATATTAAGTTTATTATCAGCCCGCCCGCAGCCACGAACATTACAATTTTGCCCTGGACAGCGGGCGGCGAAGACCACCGCTGATAGGCCTCGTAAAAAATCAGTAGCGCAATGACTACCAGCGCCACACCGTTAACGAGGGCAGCAAGTATTTCCAGACGGTGATAGCCAAACGTCTTCTTCGACGTGGCTGGACGAGTGCCAAACCAGGCGGCAATCAAGGCCAGCGCCAGTGCCGCCACGTCGGTCAACATGTGACCTGCATCGGCTAGCAGCGCCAGGGATCCTGTCCACCAACCACCAACCACCTCGGCAACCATGTAAATAGCCGTCAGCACCAAGACCACGCTTAGTCGACGGCGACTGTCTGAAGCGCGCCCGTGCTTATGCGGGTGGGGTGCACTAGTATAATCCGCGGTTGCTGTAAATTCCGCGTGGGCCATCAGCGTCTTATGTCTTGTGCAATGCCTGCGTGACGTCAGCGATTATGTCGTTCGCCGACTCTATCCCGACGGCAAAACGCACAGTCGATGCGGAAATTCCAGCAGCGCGAAGTCGCTCTTCCGAAAAACCCGAATGTGATGAATAAAGTGGATAACTGACCAAGGTTTCGACACCGCCCAGCGACGGGGCCGTGCGAATGAGCCGAAAAGAATTAAATAGCTTTTCCGCTTCGCGCTCTCCTCCTACCAAGTCGACCGCCACAATGCCTCCGAAGCCACCGCGCATCTGTTGCTTTGCCAAACCATGCCCCGGATCGTCCTCGAGACCGGGGTAGTAGACTCGAGCCACTTTCGCGTGTCTCCTCAGGGTTTGGGCCAGCTTCATTGCGTTTTCACACGATGCCCGCACACGAAGATCAAGCGTTCTGATTCCACGGGAAAGCAAATAGGCCGCGGCAGGATCCAGTGTCGCACCGACTAAAACGGCCATCTGTCTAACTTGGTCGATGAAGGCCATGTTGCCGGCAACCGCGCCTGCCGTCAAATCCGAGTGTCCGCCGAGATACTTTGTGGCACTGTGCATCACTGCATCAATGCCGTGGGCAATAGGCTTCTGCAGGATTGGAGTCGCGAATGTATTATCGACGATTGAAAGGAAGCCCGCGCTCCTGGCCGTTTCGGCCGCTTGATCCAGATCAACAATTCGATTGATTGGATTTGCCGGTGTTTCGAACCAGAAGACTCGCGTTCGTTCTCCCGCAATTCCAGCTAGTTGGCTTACTTCCGCCTCGCTAATAAAGCGCCCTTGGACCCCAAATTTGCTCAGCAGCCTGGTTAGGATCTTTACCGTTCCGCCGTAAATCGAATCGTACGCAATCACTTCATCGCCCGCCTCGCACACGGCGGCCAAAACGCAAAAAGTAGCTGCCGATCCAGATGCGGTAACAACACAAGCCTCGGCGCCTTCAAGCTCGGCGATCTTCCTTTCGGCTTCCGCGACGGTTGGATTTGCGTAACGTGAATAGAAAAAGGCCTCCGGCAATTCCCCGCGCGCATATTGCCGCATTTCGTCGAAGCTTTGAAAACTGAATGTGGCTGAATGAAAAACGGGCGAGACCACGGCGCCGAATGGCTGTTCTTCCGGTCGTTCTCCACCATGAACCGCAATCGTTGCCTGGGACGATCGAACTGCTTCGGTAGGAATTTCTGCTGCCATTCGATTAGCTCCTGTCGAGAGATGACAGAGCTCTGCGTTTCCGAGTGCGTAAGCTTAGCAAATTACAGAATCCGCTGACAGCCCAACTCCGGCGCTGGATAGAAAGCCGTACGTCCCACCTACCGGACAGGAGCGGGGGGAAAGTCTTAAACGGCCCCTGTAACTGCGGTTTGTCTTTGCTGCGAACTGGTTCTGGCTACAGGGCGGCAACCTTCAGCGCCCGATTGAACTCTTTGTAGAGATCATTGTAATCCCTTAGCGCGTGCTCAAGAATTCCGAATAGATCATCAACCTCTTTGAAGTTTACGATCGCATTCACATTGTGCAGAAACGCAGCATGAGCATCCATAGTGCGCAGCAACGGTGAAAGGAGGATGAAGAACAGACGCCGGCGCTGCGCTGGCCGAAGGACATTGACTTCGCGAATTACGAAGGCTGCTCCCTGTTCGGCAAAATCGAAGTCGGGATCTAGTAATACAACCTCTATTTGGTTCTCGCGCATGCGATCTACGGCCTGCGCGGTGTCCCGGGCGACAAATACTTGGTAGGCATTTTTTGTGAGCTGTCGTGCGATAGCTTCGCGATGTAATTCGCCAGTGCAAACCAGCGCTTTGCGCAAAGTCCATGCCGGCCTCGAATTAGGGGCTACCGTGCTGTTACTCCCGTGCTGCTTGAGCAGGTTGGCAAGCAGTTGTCCCATTTCCTCCATTGGCACCGCCGGGCTGGGAGCGTCGATTGGTGCAGCCTTCTCCACAAAGAGAGGGGCCGGCACGCGAGGTTTAAACCGGCGCTGCTCTGTTGAGGGAGATCGACCAACGGTCAGGGCACTATTCTCTGAAGCCGGACTGACAGGAACGGCGTTGAGAGTAGTGTTGCACTTGGAACAGCGAATACTGGAAGGCCGTTCCGAGTCGGTTCCTCCGACCTGAATTTGCGACAAGCACTTTGGGCAGATAACAATCATGGTAGTGTCATTTTTGGAGATTAGGTTGAGCTATTCAATTAGGCCCAGCATTGAACTAGAGTCTGATAAAGCACCTACCGGAACAGGACTGCCATCCCGGCGCACGAAATCTTGAGCAGCAGTTAGGCCCTTAAGCGAGAGGAGCATGTTGTTCTGGTTAGTAGCGAAACTCAGCCCATCTTCCAGCGAAATCACACGCGAATCAATCAACTCAATGATCACGGAATCAAAGTCCTGCATTCCATCCAGCTTGCCGTCGCGCATGGCGTCGAGGAGAGATTTTCCTTCCGCTTCTCCGGATTCGATGTACTCCCGAGTGCGAGGGCTTGATCTTAGAATCTCGGCGAGGGCAATGCGTCCCCGGCCGTCTGCTCTGGGCACTAGCCGCTGGGAAATGATGTAGCGGAATGTTTGCGCCAGCCGGGTGCGAATAACAGGCTCCTCATTTTTCGGGTAGAGTCCAATGATCCGGTCTACAGTTTTCGAAGCGTCGATGGTGTGCAAGGTAGAAAGCACGAGGTGACCGGTCTCTGCGGCTTCGAGCGCGATTTCCGTTGTCTCAAAGTCGCGCATCTCGCCAATTAAGATAACTTTGGGTGCCTGACGTAAGGTCGCACGCAGCGCTGATGGGAAATCTCTTGTGTCATAGCCGACTTCGCGCTGGTTGATCGTCGAGTTTTTATGCGCATGCAAATACTCGATGGGGTCCTCGATGGTCACAATGTGATAGTGCTTTTTCTCATTGATCATGTCGATGATTGCCGCTTGAGTCGAACTCTTTCCGGACCCTGTAGGACCGGTAACAAGAACTAAGCCATTTCTAAGATCGGCAATCTCCTCGAGGTGATCAGGCAGACCAAGAGACTTCAACGTTGGGATATCTGTGGGGATAACCCGCATCACAATTGAGTACACACCTCGCTGCTGAAAGATATTTACCCGAAAGCGTGCTCGGGAAGGCAGCGAGTAGCTGAGGTCGGCGGTACCCGTCTGTGCGAGACGCTCGGCAGCTTCAGGATTCCCCTTCAGCAGCGTCATCGCGATTATCTCGTTTTGGTAGGGTGTGAGCTTTTGCATCCCCAGCGGCTGTACAGGAGTCAGTTTTCCATTTATCTCAACCTGCGGGAGTTGGCCGACTGAGAAATTGAGGTCACTGATCCTGTCGGACAACAGCATCATTCGCTCGAGAATGGGAGGCAGGTCGAAGAAGCTCATACGGGCATTGACTCCATTTTAAATCGTGGTAAGGGGGAAGGGCTTTATTTAAGGTAGGTTAGCCGGAGGCGGAATGCTTGCCGCCTGCGAAGCTCAACGGATTCTCGCGCATAAACCTACTAAACGCAAGTAAAATATGTTTATCAAGCTTAGAGTTCGTCTGAACTGCGCGAGAGAAGTTTGGTACGCTCAACAACCTCATTGGGGTTTGCGAGCAGGGCGCCAATCACAGCGATGGCATCAGCGCCGGATTCCCATACCTCCATAGCGTTAACGTGGGTGATACCTCCGATTGCAACTAGTGGGAAATCGCCAATGGCATCGCGCACATTCCGCAAACCTTCTAAACCGAGCAGGGGTACGGATTGGCTCTTTGAAGAAGTGGCGAAGATTGGACCGATTGCCAGGTAACTCACCGGCAACCGGACCGCCCGTCGGGCCTGTTCAACGTTATGAGTGGAGACGCCTATGATCGCTCGGTCACCGAGGAGCCGACGGGCGGCTTCTGCGGGGAGATCCTCCTGGCCGAGATGAACACCATCGGCTTCAAGAGCAAGCGCTATATCTACCCGATCGTTTATTACGATCCGTACGCCGCGCTCACGAGCGACATGCAAGGCCTCCTCCGCCTGTTTGAAAAACTCGCGAGACGTCAGATTCTTTTCGCGGAGTTGAATTAAGTTCGCACCGCCATTGCTGAGCCTGACTACCTGCTCAGCGTGTGCCAACCCGGAGAGCCGCACGTCAGTGAGGGGATAGATCCTGGTTTCAGTTAGGAGCATGGACGATTACGGATACTCTAGAAGGGGATTCTGGTTAAGATTCTTTTCGCTTTGGCCTTTCGGTCGGACGAAGAACGCGCTTTCGCAGGCGTATCGTCTTGGGAGTGACTTCCACTAACTCGTCGGCGGCTATGAATTCGAGCGCCTGTTCGAGTGAGAGTTCTTTTATTGGGACGAGACGCATAGCCTCGTCTGCACTGGCAGCCCGCATGTTGGTCAGCTTTTTCTCTTTGATTGCGTTCACGTCAAGGTCAACGGATCGGGCGTTCTCGCCCAGAACCATCCCTTCATAAACTCTCGTACCGGGACGAACAAACAGCGAGCCCCGCTCCTGCAGATTGTAAAGGGCATAGGTGGTTGTTTCGCCTGTTCGATCAGCCACGAGCGAACCAGTAGAACGGCCTCGTAGGGCACCCTGCCACTCATCCCAACGGAGAAAGAGCGTATTGATCAGGCCTGTTCCCTTCGTTTCAGTTAGGAATTCACTGCGAAAGCCGATCAGGCCCCTTGAGGGCGTGTCGAATTCGAGACGCACGCGGCCCGTTCCGTGATTCACCATTTTGGTCATTTGACCCTTGCGGCGACCAAGTGCCTCAGTTACGACCCCAATAAACTCTTCCGGACAGTCGATCACCACCATCTCAATCGGCTCAAAAATCCGGCCATTCGTTTCTTTGGTAATTACCTCCGGCTTCGATACCTGCAGTTCATATCCTTCGCGGCGCATCATCTCAATCAGAATGGCAAGTTGCAGTTCGCCTCGACCGGAAACCTTAAACTGCTCAGGCGATTCTGTGGGCTCGACGCGTATCGCAACGTTGCCTAGTGTTTCTTTATCGAGCCGCTCCAGAAGTTGGCGCGAAGTCACGAAGCGCCCTTCCTTGCCGGCAAACGGGGAATTGTTCACGCTGAAGATCATCGAGATCGTGGGTTCGTCAACTGCGATTACTGGGAGCGGCTGCGGATTATCAGCCGACGTGATCGTGTCACCGATCTCGATATCTTCGAAACCAGCCAGCGCCACGATCTCTCCCAGAGCGGCGCGGTCGACGGGCTCGCGCTTAAGACCCTCGAAAACGTAGAGTTGTGAAATCCGCAGCTTCTTGATTGAGCCGTCGCGTTTGACTGCTACCACCTGATCGCCAATCGCCAGTTCACCGGAGAAGATGCGGCCGATGGCCAAGCGCCCTACATAGTCGTTGTAATCAAGATTGGCCACCAACAGTTGGAGTGAGTCAGTTCGTATCGCCTGAGGCGCGGGAATGGTCTCTACAATTTGGTCAAACAGTGGCCGCAAATCCTCTGAGAGATCAGCCAAATTTTTCTTTGCCATTCCGTCTCGGGAAATTGAATAAAGGATGGGAAACTCAATCTGCTCGTTAGTTGCGTCGAGATCAAGGAATAGCTCATAGATTTCGTTAACCACCTCCTCCGGCCGCGCGTCATGTCTATCGATCTTGTTCACGACCGCGATTGCGGGAAGGTGAGCCTCCAGAGCCTTGCGGAGCACAAATCGCGTTTGCGGCAAGCATCCCTCCGCCGCGTCTACCAGCAACATCACGCCATCGACCATCTTCAAGACCCGCTCCACCTCGCCGCCAAAATCCGCGTGGCCGGGAGTGTCTACGATATTAATCTTCACGTCGCGATAGCGTACCGCAGTGTTCTTCGCCATGATGGTTATGCCGCGCTCTCGTTCTAAATCCATCGAATCCATCACCCGGTCGCGCACCTGTTCGTTATCCCGAAATGTGCCGGATTGCCGCAGCATGGCATCGACCAAAGTGGTCTTGCCGTGATCCACGTGAGCGATAATGGCGATATTGCGAATATCGCTTCGTTGTTCAGTCATACTTTTGCACGAGTCTGATCAAGCCCTCCGAAGGAAACTTTGAAGCTTAGCATTTATCTCAGCATAACACTCGTTCACATCAACAAACTCGGGATCGAGATCTATGCTTAGTTGCTGAGCTCACGTTTTTCGGAAGGCGCCCGTTTGTCTCAAAGCCTCGTAGAGAACTATTCCCACCGACACTGCGAGATTAAGACTACGGACCTTCGGGTTTAGCATGGGGATAGTCAGACATCTCTCCCAGTTTTCGCGGAGCACGTTTTCGGGAAGTCCTCCAGTCTCACGTCCAAATACGAGGCAGTCGTCGTCCGCGAAAGTCCAATCACAATAAGCCTTATCCGCGTTGGTACTCAGGTATAGAAAGCGGGCGTCAGGCAAGAAGCCGTAGAGGGACGCAAGATCGGAGTGTCGGTGCATTGTGACCTCCGGCCAATAGTCCAGTCCGGCCCGGCGGACGGCACGATCGTCCATGCGGAACCCGGTAGCGCCGACGATGTGCAGAGGAATTCGCATGGCCGCACACAATCTCGCAATGCTGCCGGTGTTGGGCGGAATCTCGGGCTCTACAAGGGTCACTCTGATCATTAGACAGGAGTTCTTAGTGAGGAACTTAATGCTTTAAGACCGTGGGACCGACACGAGTCAGCTTCCTGCTCAAAACAAAGGAACGACGAACTTCGTGGAAGTATTCGTCGTTCCCTTTGAGAAAGCTTCGAGAGCCTTCAGAAGTTGGTGTGCGCCAACTGAACGTTGCTGATCTAACCTGCTGGTTCGACCTATCTCTTCTTTGCGGCCTTCTTGGTGCCGCCTTTCTTCGCGCCCTTCTTTGCGCCACCTTTTTTCGCTGCGGACTTCTTTCCACCTTTTTTAGTTGCCATAGTTTCTATGTGCTCCTTTTTTCCAAGTTTGGGTTTCGTTCCTGACCACAAGATGCTGTGCTTAGTTTGGTCTTGTGGGCTAGCGTAAACGGCGCACAACATCTTGCTATATAAACGTTTATGCAGCGGATGTCAACAACTTATTACTGCTAAGGTGAAAAATAATTCAGCCCACTCTGCGTGTGAAGTTGCGCATAGCGCTGAGGTGTTGCCCTCTCAATCGTGATCTGTGACGACCAGAATGATCCATGATCGGTCGAATATTGATCTGCAGTTTGGCGAAGCCGTGCGTGATCTTCGAGTAGCGGAGAAAGGCTGAACTCGAGTGACAACAAATGTCAGTCGTGATGAAAGTTCTATCTGAAGAGCGGTGTGAAGATCCATTGATCATGACGATCAATTCCGTAGTAGTGGAGCACAGAATTGTTTTGGCTACGGCTGCTAACCCCGACAAAAGGTCCACTCGAATCCGCCGCTGAGTCTATTCCACCGGGCGCCGGGCGTTCTGTCTCCGTACTCCCCACGCTGACTAGCGGCGCGGCTGCAAATTGTTGTAAACGCGCCATTTGTCCCTGCGGCTCGGGCAGAAAGGTGCCCGTATAGACCATCACCGCGCGTTGAAAATCTTGCAGATCTTGCGAAAGCGGACGCACCAGTCGCCACTCACCAGAAGTGGAAAGCGAATCGCGCGCGGCACTGGCGCGCAAGATCTGACGCTTCTTTGAGCCTCCCGTTACGGGTATTCCTTCCAGCAGTTGATCGATTGATGTGGGAAGAGATTGAGGGCCAACTCCGCGACCGCTGGGGGTCGCTTGGTGAAGATAGTAATCGCGTAGCGCTTCCGCGACTTGCTCACCGCGAAATATAGTTTCCTTCTCGCGTTCGCGTTGGGCTTGTTGGCGAATACTCGGTGCCGCAGCAGTCGCGAAGAGCGCGAGCAGCGTCATTACGGCGAGGAGCGCGACCAGAGTGTAACCGGCCTCAGAAGAACGCGAGCGGGGGGAATCGCGGAGTTGAGCGACTTGCCAGCGAGCGATGAGCAAACGGCATATCTTGTGGTGTGGTCTGCGTCTAAGGCTCATCATCTTCACTATCAACTTTCGGAGTCGGACGGGACTGCGGACCCGATCCTCTGCTCTGATCGGTGGTCATTGCCATGGTGTGTTTGATCTTCAGAGTCGTATCAACGAGAACGAGCTCGTTGTCCGAAATGCTGGTTAAGCGGAACCTTCCACCCAGAACGTCACCCCGCTGCACGTTAAGGATCTCTCTGCTATTTTTGTCCTGAAGGATCGCCGTGTCTCGCACCCTGCGCTTGTCGCCAATAATTCCGATATAGGTGTAATTCGGAGTCGGCGGAGGACTCACATTCAACATAGTTGAGTTTGAATAGAGCTTGCCATCGGGAGACTTTACTATCACCTGACGGGCACCGGCGTTAGCAATCATGGCCGCCGGCACAGTCGCAGACAATTGCTGCGGGCCTACGAATCGCGTCGGCAGTTCGCGTCCATCAACCGTTATGCGCACCTGCGGTGTAAACCTGTCACCTGTGACTTCAACTGTAAAATCGTCGGTCATGGCGTAGACACTGGAGGGTGAAACGGCAGCCAGTAGCACTGGAGGCGGGGGAGTCGGCTTCGGCGTGGCCACCGAGGTCATGGCCACCACCGGTGGCTTTTCGTAGTAGACAAATAGGTTTCGTCTGGCTTCTGCTCCGGAGGGTGGTGTCACCACGTACGATACCGGACGTAGCTGTTCGAGCGGTGGAATTTTGAGTACATCGCGCGTTTGGATGGGTGCGGAATTCGCCGCCGGTAGGTTTCCGGAAGTCTGGTTAGGATTCTGAGTGTTCCGATTGACTGTAGGCTTCGAGGTTCCCCCAAAGCCAAAGAAAGTCCACCAGAGAAAAAGAATCGCCACCAATCCGAGCGCAAGTGCCAACAGCAACTTCTTGCGGTCACCCGGATTATTGATGTCACTAATCTGCATAATCAGTTCCTACTGCACAATAGCGCCACTCTCAGCGTTCGCACGCTGAAAGTAAGTCGCCATGTCCAGACGTAGACTCACGAGCGAACCGCGGGCACCGCTGACTGAAGCGCTCTCAGCAGTATTTGATTCAGTCGCTCGTTCCAGTTCAATCGCGTTGACAATGATGAATTGCTTGCTGGCCTCGAGGCTGCGAATGAAGTGGCGCAGGTTCTGGTAAGATCCCTCAACAGTTAGACCGACGCCAATCCCGGGGTAAACACTCTGCCACTTCGCGTTCGCCGACTTCGACTCGGTAGCTGTTCTCTTCGAATCAAGAGATTCAAGCGGGGTATACGACGGCCCGGAAGTGTTACGCAGCCCATTCTTGCGGATCAATTGGTTAAGTTCATCGTATAGACTCATCCGACCCTGGTTACGGTTCGGCAGGCTATGGTCCTCGAAATCGGCCAGGCTCTCAGTAATCTTGTCGACGGTAGACTGAGTATCCTGTCCCTCACGCATCAAGTCGTTCGAGCTACGTAACTGGTTCTGTAGGCGCGAGCGTTCTAACTGCCGTCCTTGGAGATGGGATCGCGCGGGTATCAAGAGATAGACGTAGCTGAGCAGAATTGTAAGGAGGATTACCACGCTCCCACCGAGTGCGATAATCTCAGCCAGGCCAAAGACACCACTTCTGCGCGACTTCCGGATGCGCTGAAGTTTAGTCCTGATATCGTGGCGACGAGTTGGGGGTGGACTTCCGGCTAGTTCCTCGCTCATCTTGACCTCTTTTCTGAAGGGCTGGCCGATGTCTCAGCTAAAGCGAGAGCAGCAGCTTTATCATCGGAAGATGCAGAACCAGCGCGCGGACGGTAGAGCACAGATAGCTCATATTCAGTGCCGCTCTCTCCTCTTCCTTTTTGCAAGTTCTGAGAACGCAACTCAGCCTGAAGAATACCTGCCCGATCCATATCCGCTATCATTTCAGTTATTGTAGAAGGTGTTTTGCTTACTACGGTGAGATCCAGTTCTGCGAGGGTCTGGTCACCTCGGGTGGCCACATCCCGAACACTGATTCGAGTGACTCTTACGCTTCCCGGCAAGGCAGATTCTAGGTCCGCTAATAGACGCGACCATGAAAAGCGCTTGCGATCGACTAGTTCGTGCGCGGCCCGCAGGGTTTTAAGTTGCTCAGCCGTCAGCGCGATTCGCACGTCTTCGGCTTGCTTTTGAAACGATTGTGCCTGCTGGTTCAGGTTATTGATGTCGCTCTGGACAGCCTTGGATTGTGCATTCGCCTGGGCGGTCGCACGTATAATAATGACAAAGGCCACCAGCGAAACGCACACGACCAGAATCGTCACAATCCACGGCAACGCACGATTGTTAAAGGGTTTGCCAGCAAGGTTGAGTTTCGTGGACATCAGGGTGAACTATCTTTCGGGGCTGGTCGTCAGCGCAACTATAAGAGAGCATACACGCCCCTCCTAAAATGGTGCAACCGCACATACCTTCGAGTGCAATTCCGCTCGGTAGGCTTTACACGCTGGAAAGCCAATGCCGTTTCATAAATATGATGACGAAAGCGGACTCCAGATTGCACGGAGGAGGGTCGTGGGGTTCTTATTTGCGTCTCGGAGGCAAGGGGCCTTCGGTCGCCGCAATCGAGTGGCGATAAGCGCAAATACGGTTCCTGCCGCTACGCTTGGCGCGATACAGGGCCGCATCGGCCAGTTCGATTAAGTGTATTGGATCTCTTGCGTCGTCAGGAAATGCGGCGATCCCAACGCTGATTGTGATGTGATGAGTTTGATCTCCAGCGGCGTCCTGACGAACAGCAGGGAAGTCGTGCTCCTGAACGGCTGAGCGAACGCGCTCGGCCGCAACAAGTCCCTGGGCGTAGTCAGCATCCAGGAGGAAAGCCGCAAACTCCTCACCTCCAAAACGGGCGGCGACATCACCCGCTCGAAGGGCCCGCTTAATGACGGCGCCAATCGCCTCGAGCGTCTGGCTGCCGACCAAGTGCCCGTAAGTGTCGTTCACAGCTTTGAAATGATCTAGATCCATCATCAAGACACAAAAGGGAAGCGATTCAGCCTCGGCTCGTCCGGCCTCGCGCCGCAGTTCAGAGAAGAATGACTTGCTGGTCAGAAGTCCTGTGAGTTCGTCGTGCGCGAGCAGGCGATGAATCTGCTGTTGAAACTCACGATCGATATCGTCAAGCATGTCGAACCGGAACAGATGATCTCCGATGGCAATCTTGTCACCTTCGTTTAGCCTCATTTCGGTAAGCAACTGTCCGTTGACCAACGTGCCGTTCGTAGAGCCCAGGTCAGTGATCTTGAAGCGCAATTCCCCGTTCAGGGGATTTCTCTCGGTCTCGATGCGAGCGTGAAGGCGAGACGCGCGAGAGTCGTTGATTCGAACATCTGCTTCCAGAGCGCGACCGAGAGTTACCTCGTCGCGCTCGAGCGGGATGGATACTGCCAACAATTCGCCTCGCAGGGACACCAGCGCAGGGCGGCGCTCCCCATGAAGCGGTTTGGCTGCGTCGGGAAGCGGGCCGGTCCCAACGGGTCTATCGTCGTTATCGTTACTCGTCATCGTCGAACAGCAAATTCGCGAGCCACCCCGACCTCGTGCTTGCAATGCTAATCCAGGTCTTGTGGCCCGGCACGCATCTTATCGCGCAGGAGTAGCCGTCGCAACTGATTGGCAAGCCGTCAGTTTGAGCTTGAGGTCAGATTCAATGTGTCTCGAATCCCGAAGGGATTTAAGTCAATAGCCGTGGGCGAGCATTTGCGACGCCCACGGAAAATGGGAGAAAGGATTCCCGACCCTGGAAGGGTCGCACAGAGCCTGAGAGTGTGACCCTTTTCAGGGTCAGACATTTTTCTTTTGCTTCTCCGTGGGCGTCGCGCGACGCTCGCCCACGGCTATTAACTTAAATCCCTTCGGGATGATATGCAGAAACCCAACCTGACTGCACCTGCCCTGCTTGTAGCGGCCTTCGCTTGCTCCTATAATTGCAGTCGGCCAAATCCTACTGAGAATCCCGTGACGCAGCGTGCACTCCTTGCAAGGCAATGGCATCAGGATGTGAGATCGCATTGATGGAGCCTTCCACAGCTACGTGTTCAGAGCTGACTGCCAGTCTCACGGTGGAGCGAGTGGCCGTGGCTAATTTACCTACCGAATGGGGCGAGTTTAAAATCGCCGGCTATCGCTCACTCATAAGCGATGAGGAATTTGTGGTTCTCCTTAAGGGGGAAATGCGTCGCGAGGTTCCCACGCTGGTACGCATCCACTCTCAGTGTTTGACCGGTGATGTCTTCAATTCCACAAAATGCGATTGCGGCGCGCAACTCCACCGGACAATGCAAATGATCCAGGACGAAGGCCGGGGGGCGGTAGTGTACCAACAACAAGAAGGACGGGGCATCGGCATCCTCAATAAAATCCGAGCGTACGCCCTTCAGGACGAAGGCGCTGATACGGTTGAAGCCAATGAGCAGCTCGGTCTGGCCGTCGATTTGCGTGAGTACCGGCAGTGTGCTGAAATCTTGTTTGACCTGGGTCTTTGTCAGGTTCGTGTCATCTCAAATAACCCACTCAAATTGCGCGCCCTCGAAGCAGCAGGATTGAACATCGTCGAGAGGGTTTCCATTCAGGTAGCACCAACCGAAAAGGCAGCCGGCTACCTGCGGACGAAGAAAGAGAAGCTGGGTCATTTGCTTTAGTTCAACACTCATGGTTATGAGAGGCCGAGCTTCTGTCAGTACCTGAGGCTTGAGATTTATTGATTGGAGAGTGGCAGGCTGCCCCTCGCCTCCCCTTCAAGCGGCTTTCTCGTCTAGGGGTGTTGTGTCAACCCGCTCGACTTTATTCCAATAGGAGAACGAAATGGGAAGCGGTTTCAGCTTGCTGCTCGGCCTTGCCGTAGGTGTTGCCGTCTCGTCAGCGCCGTGGCCCGTAAAAGCAGCACTTATTCTTTATGATTCTAGCGGGACGCTTTCTTTGCCGGTGTCGCAAGGCAGGAACAGCGTTTCAGGTCACGTGTTCGGCGACTCGCGGCAGCCACTTTCAGATGTGCACGTCGAGTTGCTCAGCGATTTGGGGCAAACGGTTAGTCGGACCAGGACCAATGGGTCGGGACGCTACGCATTTTTTGGAATCGCAGATGGGCGCTACAAGGTCAGGGTTCTGCCCTACGCCGCGGATTACGTGGAGCAGACTCAGGATGTCAGTCTCTTGCCGCTATCGGCTATTCCCGGTTCTGGAGCCGAAACCCAGCAGCTCGATTTCTACCTCCGGCCCAAGGCTTCGGCCAATGTGGGGCCCCTCTCCGCTCCGGGCACGGTGCTGTTCGTGCAGGAAGTGCCGGCCGAGGCAAAGAAGCTTTTTGAGAAAGGCATCGCCGATCTGCGTGCCAAAAGAGAGAAAGAGGGTTTCGAGAGCTTGAGAAGGTCCCTTGAAATCTTTCCCACTTATTTTGCGGCTCTCGATCGGCTGGGAACCGAATATGCAGTGCGCGGGAATCTGGACAAAAAGTATTTTGAGGCCGCGCGGGTCCTTCTGACCAAGGCTGTCGAAGTTAACCGGAAAAGCTTTTCAAGCATGTTTGGCCTCGGCTTTTCCCTGTACCACTTGGGACTGATCGACCAATCCATCGAGTACCTGAAAAGCGCAACCAACCTCCACAATAAAATGATTAATGGGCATCTATGGCTGGGCATTGCCCTCAAGCGTGCGGGAAAACTCGCTGAGGCCGAGGTGGCTCTAAAGCGGGCGGATGAATTGAGCGGCGGGAAAGAGGCCGAAGTGCACTGGCACTTGGCCGGACTTTACAGCGACCAGAAGCGGCACAAGGAGGCCGCCGATGAGCTGGAAAAATTCCTTAAGAACAAACCAGACGCGCGGGACGCTGAGAAGATCAGGCAGGTGATTGGGCAATTGAGACAAAAGGCGCCGACGCCATAAAGGCGCTGCCACCAGACGCTTCCGCCACGCCGCTTTCCGGCGCAAAAAGCCCATCCGACTCGCGCCGGATGGGCTTTGAGTTTAGCCAAGGGTTAGGTGTCTAGAAGATCAACCGGAAGCCGAGGCGGATGCTACGGCCACCCTGATAAACGGTGGTGAGCTTGTAACGATCGTCGAAAGCGTCTTCCGCGGCAATGACAGAGAGTATCGCGTCGCGGGTCGGTATCGTCTGGAATTGCGCACCGGCCTCGACGGCGTCTGAAGAAAGACCGACCTCCTCTCCTGAGAAACTGAAGCCACTGATGTTGTCAAAGACCCGCAGCTGGTTGCTTTCATTGAACACGTTTAGGAGGTCCATATCGAACACCATCGTGAACCGTTCGCTGCTGCCGAAACGATACTTGTGACGTAGACCAAGGTCCGTCTGCGTGAACTTCTCGGTGCGACCGAGATCGCCCCGGCCATTGAGAATAATGCTGTCGTAGGCCTGGAAGGTAAAGCGCGTCGTGAGCGGCGTGCCACTCTGTAGTGTGGTGAACGCCGAAAACTCCGTGCTGTTGCCGGTACCCATTCCCATCCTCTCTCTCCAGTCGAGCGTGTAAGCGCCGTAGAACTTAAGCACGTGTGGTCTATCGGTCGGCAGACGCCCGTTATCGGGCTGGGCTAGCGCAGTAAATGCACTAAACGGCTGGTCAAAGTAGCGGTTTACATTCGGGCTCGTGCGCCCATCCTCGTCCGAGCTAGCTAGTCCGGAATAGTTCCCGAACAGCCGGCTATACGTGTAGTTCGCATTAAAGTAGTAGCTCCGACTGAATCGCTTGTCGAGGCGAAACTCGAGGGCGTCATACTTGCGCTCCGCTTTAGGAGAAATGGCGCCGAAGTCTTCATAGAGCTCCTTGGCCAGGCCACGGCCCGGGTTCCCAATGATGTAGACCTCGCTTCCTTCTGCGTTGTGGAAGCCGATGTCCTCGACAGCTTCATCAACTTGCTTATGAGTGTAGCGCGAGCTGAACAAGAAGCCACTGCCCAGGTCGCGTTCGAAGCCGGCAGTGAACTCGCTCTGGCGGAACGGCTTGATACCCGGGTCGATACCACCGGTCTCAAGAATGGGGAGTCCGGCGTTGGACGAGATACGGAAGTCGGCGTCACAACGGACGCGGGTTCCCGCAACTCCTGTGACTGGGCAGCGTCCGCCGATTGTGGGCGAGTAGCTGCCAATGATGGCCCTCGGCGTCAGGTTCGCGAACGACCCATTTCCGGGGAAGATCTCGAAGTAAAAGTTATGGAAGAAATCGCCGCCGAAGGAGCCCCGTGGAAGTTCATACTTGAAGCGATCATAAAACCATCCGTAGCTTCCGAAGAGCTTCGTTTTCCCGTCACCGGTCAGATCGAAAGCCGCCCCGAGACGCGGCGCAATCTTATCGCCGAAACCGAACTCAATGCTCGGACGTCCTGGAATAAAGCTTGGGGCCGACTCCTTCTCGGCGCGGACGCCGAGGTTCAACGACAGGCGAGACGTAGGCTGCCAACTATCCTGGAAGTAGATGGCGGTATTGTTACTGCTCGCGCCGCCTTTGGTGCTGAACGACTGGATCAGTCCTGACCCGATCGCGCCGGGCGTCGGCGGCAGGATTGAAGGAGCGATGCCGGATGTGAAGGTGATATCGCGTCCGTACCGAACCGAGACCTGATCAACGAATGTGGTGAATACATCGTTGGACAGGGCATTAAGCTGGTAGCCGCCCTTGAACGCGTGGCGACCCAGAAATCCGTCCGCCAGGTAACCAGCGTCGATGTCGAATGTCTTGCGGCGCGAAACGTCAAACAGTTTCTGCTCCGAGAATGGAGTCCCGTTAGTGGAGCCGCGAACGCCACCTGCCTCGGCAGGTGGAGTTAGGCTCAAGCCGCTGACAAAAATGCGCGCCTGGCCGACGACGTCCCGAATGCCGTAGTTGAGGCCCTTTTCGTTGAGGAAACTGTAGCCACCACGAGCAGTGACCACCAGCTTCGATGTCGGAGTCCACACGAGTGCACCCGTAGTGTTTTGCGAGTTCTCGCGCCCACCTTGGAGGCGGAGCAACTCGGCACCGCGGCGGATGCCGATGGGTGATCCGAAGTTGATTGAGGGAATGTTGGTCTGAAGCTGATTCGCGAACGTATCCAGAAGACCATTATTGATGACCGGGTTCCACGTGTACGATCCGGTGAAACGCAGGGTGTCGAAGATGCTCGCGTCTACGCGACTGAAAAAGTACTCTCTGCGCGTCTTCGCGACGTAGCGCTCGGCTCCAACAATGGCACCGGTGTTGACGTTCTGATAAGGCAAGCTGCGAATCGAAGTGACCATTTGCGGTGAGTAGCTGCTGAAAAACCAGGCGCGGTCCTTGATGATCGGGCCGCCAAGGTTTACCGACGGGAACACATCGGTGCCGCCGTCGCGCTCCGGACGGAAGTATCGCGTGGTGGCAAATGCGTTGGTCAGGAACTGGCGCGGGCCAGCCTGCAACTCGGCGGGCCGGAACGAGATGCCGACATCCCCGTGCCAATCGTTGCTGCCGCTTTTCGTGACGACGTTAACCACGCCGCCGGTGGCGCCGCCAAATTCCGCCTCAAAGCCCGAACTCTTGACTTGCACCTCTTGCACAAACTGGAACGGGATGTTGTTGTTGTCATTCAACGTGCCGGTGCGGAAGTTGGTTACTTCGTGGCCGTCGATTATGAACGTATTCTCTGAACCGCTCGCGCCGTCAATCTGAAAGCCGCCGGTGAGCGGCTCGTTGCGCACTGCGGGAGCGATTGTTAGCAGACTGGTAAAACCGACGCCTTTCGGCAGCAACTCAGCGATCTGCGCCGTGATGTTGGTCTGGATCTTGTTGTCAGTCGGATCGATCAGAGCGGCGTCCTCGCCGCTTACCTAGACGGTCGCGGTCGCTCCCGCCGCTTGCAACGCAAAGTTCACTGGAGTTGCCTTACCAAGAATGACCTGAACATCTGTGGTTATGGCTTCGCCGAATCCGGCGATAGGGGAGGTAGTCACCTTATACGTGCCGGGTGGAACTTCGCGAATGGTGTAGACACCATTGCCATCACTGGTGGCTGTGCGCGTAAACCCAACGCTAATACCTGTGACCGTCACCGTCGCACCCGCCACTACGTTACCTTGTTGATCCTTGACTACGCCTTCGATACCGCCGGTCTGTTCCTGGCCGAAGCTAATGCCGGCGAGACTGATAACTAATGCCAAGGTGAAAACCAACAACTTAAAAACTCTCATTCTCTTCGTCTCCTATTGGGTTTGCAAATTGCCCCCTCCTGCCCGCGGCTTAAAAGGACGGCGTTGGAAAATTCCGAAATAATAACGAAAACTCGTTTTCCACGGCCCTTTCGCAATTCCTATGCCTGCGTGTTCTGCTTCTTAAATTGGCTGTGAAGTCAATACTTAGGGGCATTCAAAGGCCTAATAAGGCGACCGACAATCCAAAAAAATGGGAAGTATCCAGAAATCGGGAGCGTCTGGACGGGCAAGGAGATCTGTGGGTTATCACTTCTCCGACTGTTTAAGGTTGGAGGTGACGGACCGGCCACGTCCGTCGTTTGTGGCCGTTGGTGGTCTAATGCTAGTTGGCGTTCGTCTTACTCAGCTTCGTGGCGTGTTTCTTGACCTTGACGCTGAGGTCAATGATCTCGTCAAGATCGCCTCTCGCCCTTGCTGCGAGTTCGGCGTTAATCACACCCGCATCTGTAAAGACAGGGTTGGTAACGAAAGTTCTAATTAAACGATCGAGTGTTACAAGTTGGGACTTCAATCCCTCTGTGGGTGGGGTCTTCTCACGTTTTTCGGCCTTGGCGGATTCAGGAAACACGAGATTGGTCCTTAGTCTGCTTGATCTCTTCTTAATTTCCGCAGCAGCATCAGAGACATGCTTAAAGTCAAGAACAACGTTCGCGGAGGCCTTCAGCTTGATTTCATTGTTGACCACTTGCAGGCGCGCGAAATCTTCGTTGATCTGCTTCAGGAGTAATTGCGGCTCCCGCTGGGCGGGTGCCTTCGCGCCTTTCTCCATAAGAGTGATCTGCATTTCACGATCTAGAAGGTTACGGTCACGCTCGGACATCGCACCTGGTAAAGATCCCTGAGCTCTCGCAGAAGATGCTGAGATGATGAGCAGAGCAACGGCCATGGTAAAGATTGCGCCTTTCATCAGTACCCGCGAACAGTAGTTGTTCATAAGAGCCTTCAGCTACCTGGGATTATCTTTAATAGCGTAGTGTATCAATTACCTTTACAGTCTCTTTTGTGCGGCGTCGGGTGATTTCGAGTATTTGCCCACGGAAAGCGATCCAGAAATCACCCGAACCATCACGAAAACTCAAAACGCTTTTCTATAATCATGAAATCACCGAACATGGCTGACTGTTTGTGCTGTAATTTTTTAGACACCCTACATTAGTTGCTCGGTGAGGGCTATTCTAATCCGAAATCGATAAACGCCCCAACGTTTGAAAAAAGGAGGTGGCGAGATCCGCCACCTCCCAAGAGTCAGTTCCTCACGGAGGTGAGACACCTGTTAGAAGTCAAACCGCAACCCCAGGGCAATTACACGCGGGTTGCTGCTGAACACGTTCTGCGGTCTATTAAAATCACGAGTAACCGGGTTGATTGTGTTCACCTGTGTTACTGCTGTGGTTGCAATTGGGTCAACCGAGTTAGGCGAGCCCGGGATGTACTGCGGATGGTTAAAGGCGTTAAAGAAATCAGCGCGTAGTTGAATCTTGCGCCTACCTTCCCCCCCAATTCTGAAGTTCTTGAAAATGGAGAAGTCCAGGTTGTTGATGCCCGGCAGCTGCAGGGTGTTGCGGGCGCCGTTTGAGATAGCGCCGTTACCAGCCTGAATGTATTCCGCGTTCGGATTCAAAGCCAGGTAGCCGACGGTACGTGAAGCGCTCGACTGTAGGCAAGCGCCAGTCACTGGATCGACCGCCGTGCAGGTCCGCAGCAGCGCCGTCACCGCGCTCGCCGTATCACGCACTCCATTCGGATTTCTGATGGCCCGGTCGCCGGCAGAGTCACCATTCAAGTTAGCATCATTACCGCTTCTCACGGTCGCCTTCTGGCCCGACTCAAACGAGAGCGTTCCGGCAATGTTCCACCCGCCTAGAACTGCTCCGGCAAAGCCCG
>JACCUI010000189.1 GCA_013811945.1 Pyrinomonadaceae bacterium
ACTGTCTCGGGTTTGAACCGTGATTTGCGTGCTGCAGCGCCCATAAGATCCGCGGCTTCGTTGAGATCGAAGTCCACGAGTTTGCCGCAGTTGGTGCAGATCGCGTGATCGTGTCGATCGGTGATGCCGTCGTAACGGCTGGCGCTATTTCCAAAGCTGATTTCGCGCACTAACCCCGTTTCCCTGAAATACCGTAGGGAGTTATAAACGGTGGCGTAGCTTATCGCCGGTAGAAGCGCGCGCGCCGCCTCGAAGATCTCGTTAGCGGTCGGATGATCTTCCCGGGAGCGAATAACCTGCAGGACGGCTTCCCGCTGAGGCGTCAGTCTCGCCGTGCTCCCGTGTTGTTTAAAATGCCTTGCCATCATGCTCCTCCAGTTAGATTTAGATTAATTCTAATTCGGGTGATTGTCAAATGGGCGCGCATTGGGAGCAATCCAGCTCCGAAAGGGCTGCAGAAGGGCGGCTGCAAGCGCGAGCGACCGCGAGTGAGCATGCCTGAAGGTATGAAGTTAGTAATTGGAAGATTTCAGTCCCGACAGGGGTTCCAACCAGCTATGCGAACGTCGCTACGGCTGTGCCGTCGGATGTGAGGAAGTGGCTATGCCCCTTCCGTTAGAGTCGCTCTTTAAGGAGTGGGGCTGCGCCCAGGGCTGCGCCCCTGGGGGCATAGCCCCTAAATTAAAAAAGCCAGCTGACTGCGTGGCATAGCCACCGCCTTACATCAGGCGGCACGCCGTACCGATGATCAAAGGCCGTGCTCGCATCGACTACTGAGAAACTGATTGGTATCCAATCGGGATTAACTAGGCATCCAGCACCGGATGGGAAACCGCGTAGTCCACGATCGTGTCAGCGTAACTGGAAAAAGGCGGGCAGCGCAGCTCGTGCGACTCGAGGAGCGCGCTGGCCTGCCTGGTGTCGTAGGTTTGTTTCAGAAAGAAGTAGGGAACACCGTGATGCGGTAGATCTGTGATCCGAGGGGAGGGCGGCAGCATTAAAGAAAACTGTACTATTGAGGCAGGAACGGTGATGCGAGAGCCACGGCCTTTCAGGCGGCGGGCAATAGTGTTGAAAAGCTCGTGGGTGGTGAGTGGATTAGGATCCGCCAGCTGGATCGTCTTACCGATTGCCCGCGGATCCCGAGCCAGTGCAGCTATGCCGTCAACTACAAAATCCACCGGCACAAGATTCAAGCTGACTTCGCGGTTTCCAATGTTAAAGAGCTTCAATACACTCGGCCATTTTCTCAGGTAGTGGATTAAGTAATAGATGCCATCGTATTTCGCTGTTTCGCCAGTCTTTGAGTCACCGCAAACCACAGCAGGCCGATGAATGGTGATGGGCAGAGTTGATTTGAGCGCCTCCACTTCCACTTCCGCCAGATATTTCGACTCCTCGTAGTAATTGCGGAAACCGGCTGCGTGTTCTAGTTCGGTTTCCAGAATTCGCCCTTTTCGTTTTCCGGCAACATAGCAAGTGGAGACGTAGTGATAATGACGCAGGTGCGGCAACGACTGCGCCAACTCATTGACGTTCCTGGTGCCTGCCACATTGACCCGTACGGCTACCTCGCGGGCCACCGCCAGGTCGTAGATCGCCGCGAGGTGAAAGATCACTATGGGTTGAGAACTTACTAATGCGAGGTTGTTCTGAGACATCCCAAGATTGGGTTGGGCGATGTCGCCCTCGAGAATGCGAAAGTTTGAGAGAGGATTTTCAGTCTGATGAGCAATTCTCTCAAGCTCAACTCGGGCCCGGTCTACAAAGGGGGACTGCACCAGAAGTAAAAAGGGCCCGCCGGCCCTGGCGAGACGTTCCAAGAGCCGCCCGGCAATAAAGCCTGGAAATCCTGTGATAAAAACTGTTTCGTAAATAGGCATGAAATTTCCCTGAGCTTCAAAACTTAGCCGGGAGCTATGAGGCGAGTATAATTCACGCTTCTGAACCAACATAACGAGCCTAGTCGGGAGACGATTAATGCGAAATTATCAAGCGGTGAGGGGAAGGATGACCCGGGCATCTGTCCTGGTTATTGTCACTACTCTCTTCAGCGTTCTTACTGGCTCAGCTCAGCAAGCTGGTGAGCGCACAACCCGCATCACCCTCCTTCAAGTGAACGATGTCTATCAGTTTGCGCCGGTCGACCGTGGGACTCGCGGAGGTCTGGCGCGCGTTATGACTTTGAAGAAACAGATTCAGAAGGAGTCACCTCACACACTCTTTCTTTTTGCGGGTGACACCATCTCGCCTTCGGTTGAGTCAATAATGTACAAGGGGGCTCAAATGATCGAATCCTGGAATACAGCGGGTCTCGACTACGCCACTCTAGGGAATCATGAATTGATTTTGGACCTTAAGTGCTCCGCGAACGCATGAAAGAGTCGCGCTTTCCCTGGATTGCCGCCAACGTCATCGACAAGAAAACAGGCAAACCATTCGGCGGTGCTGAGTCATTCGTAATCCGCGAATTTGGTGGCGTTAAAATTGGGATCTTAGGATTGGTACTGCCCGAGACGAGGACTACATCGCGGCCGGGTCCGGATGTTGACTTCCTCAACCTCTGCTAAACAGCAAAGAAAGTTGTTTCCGATATTCACGCACGTGGCGCCAAAGTTGTGTTGGCTTTGACCCACCTGTCGATGAGGGAGGACACGGAGGTAGCACGTTGCTCGGATGTCGACGTAATCATCGGAGGCCACGAACATACTCTGCTGCAGTCGGCCTCAGGCGGTACCCCAATCTTCAAGATGACGGCAGAAGCTCGTGAGTTAGGAAGAATAGACTTAAACATTTCAAAGACCAGCGGTGAATTGGAAAGCATCGATTGGGAAGTGATTCCGGTAACAGGGGAAACAAAGGAGGATCCAGAGTTCGCGGCGATTTACCGGAAGTATGAGCGACTCTTAAAGGAACTCTCCCAGACGGTGGGCCGCTCAAGGGTGGCGCTGGATGCGCGCAGCGCGGAGAATCGCACCCGCGAAACGAATGTGGGGAATATGGTGGCTGAGGCATTTCGCAGGGCGACCGGCGCAGATGTCGCTCTGATGAATGGTGGCTCGATCCGTGCAGACAGATTATCAGTCCAGGCGCGCTGACGAAAAGAGACTTGCTTTCGATTCTCCCCTTCAAGAACAAGGTAGTAAAATTGCAGTTGATCGGTGCTACGCTGCGGGCCGCGCTCGAACATGGCGTAAGCCGGAGCGCGGAAGACGGGGAGCCCGGGCGATTCCCACAGGTGGCAGGGCTTCGTTTTACGTTCGACGCCAGCCGCCCGCCTGGATCTCGAGTTGACGAAGTTACCGTTAATGGACAACCTCTCGACGACAATAGGAATTACACGCTGGCAACCACAAACTTCCTGGCAATCGATGGCGGAGACGGTTACGCGATGCTCAAGGAAGCGCGGCTTTTGATCTTGCCGGAGCAGGCTCAGAGCGATTTTGACATCCTGCGGCGAGCGGTCGTGGCTGCGAGGTTAATCGCACCGAAGACTGACGGGCGCATCAAACGTCTGGATAATGCGGGCGGTCAAGAGTCGGACTGCGTTGAAACGAAGTGACGGGGCAGCTATGTACGAGGACGACGTTTCACCAGCAGCTAAGTACGAGGCCAGGCAGCTTTTTCAGGAAGCTTATCAGGCACAGTTGGCCCAAGACTACGAGTCGGCAATCGAGCTCTACCAGCGTTCGATCCAGACCTACCCTACTGCAGAGGCGCACACCTTTCTGGGCTGGGTCTACAGTTTTCAGAATCGCTACGATGAGGCCATCGCGGCATGTCTCGAAGCAATCCGTGTCGACGAGACGCTCGGCAACCCTTACAACGACATCGGGAGTTACCTTCTCGCCAAGGGGGATTCCTACGGCTGTGTTCGCTGGTTCAAACGCGCTCTGTTTGCTCCGCGTTACGATTCTTATGCGTTTCCTCACTTCAACCTGGGTCGCGTTTACGAGACGCGCCGGAAATATCTGGACGCCGCTCGTCACTACACACTGGCGTTGGAACAGCAACCAGGGTTTACTGAAGCTGCCACGGCGCTGAGACGCATGCAGGCATTGCTGAACTGAAAGGCTTTGAGGGAGAGTAATGGCCGCTCTGGTTTGGAGAGCCAAGACTTTGTCGCCCGCACTAATCGTCACAATGCCGCTCGCAGCCTGTCGGGTCAAAGAAGGGTTTTAGGGGGCGCACTATTCAGTCCTAACACAGTGAAAAGCTGAATCAACTGCACCGCCAATTCCTCACCCGTTAGGAGTGAAATGTCTATAGACCTCACCAGACAACCTGATTACCAACTCCGTTTGGAGGAGCGAGCAATTTCACCGGCGGAGTACGGGTAGCGACCGGGGACGTAACCGGAGACGGGATAGCCGATATTGTCACGGCCCCTGGTCCGGCAGGTACCCAAATGTGCGCATCTTCGAGCTGCATCTGCGTCGCGGAGTGTAGCGGTGCCCCCTGCAGCCTATGGTTGGTTGATCTTTATCTTCTGGCGGTTGGCATCGACAGCCACGTAGACAACTTCAGCCTCAGTTACTCGTACGCGCTCGCTGCTTACTCCAACTCTCTCCGCTTCGACGATGACGCGGACTGTAATCGAGGTGTTTCCAATGCGCACCGTCTCGGCATAGAAACTCGCCAGATCCCCGACGAAGACTGGTTTGTGAAAGATGACCTCGCGCATAGCTACAGTGACGAATCGTTCCATCCTGGTGCGGCGGTGCGCCTCTATCGCTCCCGCCATGTCGATATAACTCAGAATGATTCCGCCAAAGACTGTGCCTTGCGAATTGGTATCGCGCGGTAGAAGCGTGATGCGTATTGCCGGATCCGTATATGAACTCATAGGGCTATCGTATGGCTGGGATGACTGAAACGTAAATAGTTAAATTGGGGCTGACCAAGGGAACCGCTTAACACTAAGCCAGTAGCTCGGTCGCCAGAGCCTTCTTACAAGTACCGGGAGCGGTAAAGGCTGTGTGAAAATCCAGAAAGGACGAGGGTAATTTGACCCGCTTGTTAGCGGGCCTTGAATCATCCTTTTTGGAATTGGGTCAGTGCTTATGACCGCACACTCCAAAAAAGTCGAATGCCTGTATCAGTCGCTGCTACCGTCCGCACTCAACTACTGAATTGATGGATTACGCTAAGCGATTGTGACTCAGCGCTCCGGTCTAGTGGGTTTGATCACCCACTCTTTTATCACGCGTTTCAATTCATCCAGATGGCCGTCGAAGAAATGGTCTGCGCCATTAATCACTGAAAACTGAACTTGAGTGTTCGCCACGAGCTTGGCCCCAATCTCCTCGAGTTTCGCGACCTCACCAAACTCGTCTCTGTCGCCGTGCACGAATAGGATCGATTTACGACAGGCTTGCAGGAAACTGAAATCGTATTTGTCCACAGGCGTCCCGATGCTAATCAGATTAACAACGCGCTCGTCCGAGATGCCGACCTCCAGTCCAACTCGAGCGCCGAAGGAAAACCCACAAAGCGTCACATCGAAGTCAGGATAGTTTTCTTCAAGATAGTCCAAACCCGCCCTCACGTCTTCGCGTTCGCCGCGCCCATTATCGTGCTCGCCGGTGCTCTGGCCCACCCCCCGAAAATTTATTCGCAGGGTGATCAGTCCAGCCTCATTCAAAGCGCTGGCCGCGCGAAACACTACCTTATTGTGCATGGTGCCGCCGCCTAGCGGATGCGGATGCAGTACGAGGGCAACCCCAATCGCGGGATCCTTTTGAGGCTCTTTCAGAATAGCTTCAATTCGACCGTGTGGTGCTGGGATAAATAGATTGCCCGCCGGGTACATGAACTAGACTCTAGGGGCTCGATGTCAAGATTCTGTTGCGGGCATGCCTGGGCCCGGGTAAAAACGTGGACACGAATCAGTGACTTCGGCTAAATTATGCGGGTTTCCTAAAAACTTATCTCGATAACAGATTGCCGGAGAGGTCTAATCATGCAGGGTAACTACGTCTCCCTTGTTGCCAATCAGTCGATTCTCTTTAATTTCCCGAATCAGCATTTATTGGCTCAGGCCAACGGATTACCCCGAGACCCCGTTTTCGAGCACCAGTCCACGAATAATCTCGAACGTAGGCGTCATGCCCTGGTGGTGGATGACGTGGCGGATGTCAGGGAAATGCTCTCGGTGTTGCTCACTTACGGAGGTTACGAAGTGGTCACTGCTGATTCTGGCTTTGCTGCAATTGACGCCGCGCGTCAGCACAAGTTTGACGTTATCATTTCTGATATTTGTATGCCGGGAATGAACGGATACGATTTGGCCAGAGCTCTGCGCGCCCTTCCGGGATACGAAAAAGTTCCTATGGTTGCCGTAACCGGGTTCTCCATATCTGACGACTGCAGGCGTTCCCTGGAAGCCGGCTTTAATGCCCACCTGACTAAACCAATCGAGCCGCGGGCTTTTCTTGATCTTATTGAACATCTCTGAGTTTGGTGGCGCGTGTCGAGGCAATAGATGAAGATCTCGCCAAAGCTTTCCAGCGCGCTGAAATCCGAGACAGCCACGAGCGGCGTCCAGTTGGCCGCGGCGGCGATCATTATCGCGCTGATATTCTGGAGACTCCAATTCTCCACGGATGCGATATGCTGTGGCGATTTCGATGGTTATTACCATGTTAAGTGGAGCCGGTTGCTGTGGGAAGGGTTACGCAACCGAAGCTTCCCCCCGATTTTCACCTGGTTGCCGCTGACGACGCTCAATCCCCGCGACTACGTCGATCATCATTTTCTCTTTCACATCTTCCAGATCTCGTTCACGTTTGGTAACGGGCGACTGGGCGCGAAGATCGCTTCAGTTATTTTCGCAAGTGTGGCCGTTCTTTCCTGTTACTGGCTGCTGGTACACCACCGAATTCGCTACGTTCTGGTTTGGCTGGTCGCACTGCTTGCTTGCTCTTCTCCGTTTTTATACCGGCTAAACATGGCCAAGGCTCCGCCCTTTGCAATCGTCTATCTCATTGGCGGATTTTATCTGCTCTTCAAAAGAAGGTATTGGTTGCTTGCCCCGCTCGCTTTTATCTTCACCCTTACCTACGACATGTTTGTGCTGCTGATACTGGCCGTGCTCATCTGGGTAGCGGTCATCGGTTGGACGGAACGTCGCTTCGAGTGGCGACCAATCGTGTCGGTGCTGGCAGGCACAGCGGCGGGATTTATTATCAATCCTTACTTCCCGAAAAACCTGAACCTCTTCTATCAGCACTTGAAAATGAAATTGGTTCTATCGGACTTTTCCACGAAGGTTGGGCAGGAATGGTCTCCCTACAATTCCTGGGAATTCATTGGAAATTCGGTGGTGGCCTGTGTTGCTATGGTCGTAGGGTATATCGCCTTTGACCACTCGGATCGAAAGCGGGCCGAGCACCCGCTCTTCTTTTTAATCTTCTCCACCGCACTGATGATTATGACGGCTCGTTGGAAGCGCATAGCCGAGTATTGGCCACCTTTCGCGGTGATGTTTTCTGCTTTTGCCCTACAGCCCTGGCTGGTGGGTGTGCGTTCGGTGTTGACCGGGTTGCCGAAAGACGTTGTCGAGGAGTTGCAACCTTTTCTCGATCGGGACGTAACTGGGCCACAACCGATTGCCGAAGATCGCAGGGAGCTCGCGCGAACGATCGGCGCTGCCGTGATTGCCGTAGCTTTGGGGGTAGTCCTATTCTTCAATTTGCGGGTTACGATGGCAGATATTAGATCAAGCGAATCTCACGACTACTACCGGGCCGGGGCGACTTGGATGGGCGCGAACGTCACCCCGGCTCAGCTAGTATTCAACACCGATTGGGACGACTTCCCCCGCCTCTTTTACTACGACCCCAGTCACAACTACGTATCGGGTCTCGATCCGACTTACCTTTTCGACAGAGATCCGGCGTTGTCAAAGCTCTATGATCGGATCACTCTGGGCGATGAGGAAGATCCGGGGCCGCTCATTCGCGATCGGTTTGGCGCCCGTTTCGTTTTCACAGACAATGCCCACGACAAGTTTTTCAACAATGCGATTGAGAGCGGATGGTTTGATATCGTTTATGAGGATACGGAGTGCACCATTCTGCGCATCCGTGAACAAAAGGGTGAGCCGCCTCCGGAACTGCCGGAGTCAGGCGTTATTAATGACGACCAGGAACCGTTGGCGGATGAGGAACTCCCGCAGAATGAGCAGCCTTGATTTCCCAGGGCGATTAGAAAGGTTGGGCTGGCCAGTACCGAACATGTCTAGTCAAATTTCAAAACCTCTGCTGCTCGCTTTAGTTGTACTGGGAGCACTGTTACCGGCGTGCACCCAGAGCGGCACGAACAACCCTGCGGGCGATTCCGCCACCACGCAGCCGTCGACCTCCCCAGCACCGCGTACGGCTTTCGATCGTGACCTCCAGTACATTCGCAACGGTCAGTTCGCCCATGTTTGGATTTTTTCGAGGCAGGACGGCAAGCCTCTCGACAAGGACGATGCAGCTTACCTGCGCGCCAATGCGCCACAGGTTGTTGACTGGGTAACCACCGACGAGGGTAAAAGAGTGATTGCCGGAACCAACTTCGATCTCGCGCAAGGTAACTTGCCACAACTCCGGCAGCGTTTTGTGGCTGAGGACTACACCGGGAAATGAGGTCGGAAATCGTGATCGTAAATCGGAAATCGTCAGAAAAATCAGAGGCGTGAGTTGCTACTCAGCCACCGTTTGTAGATAAATATTCACCACGATTTATGATTTACGATTCAGGGTACCAGGACCAGCTTTCCAAACTGAGCTCGGTCTTCCATTAACTCGTGAGCGCGTCTGGCTTTTGACAGCGGCAGAGTTTGATCCACAACTGCGCGAATCGCCCCGCTCTCGACGAACTTCATCGCCTCTACCAGCTCCGCCTTTGAACCCATAAACGAACCGAGAATCGTCAGATGGCGGTAGAAGATCTGGCGAATATCAGTTTTGCCGTCGAAGCCGCTGGTCGCGCCGCAGGTCACTAACCGGCCGTTATTCTTGAGCGAAGTAATCGAGCCGGGCCAGGTGTGGGCGCCAGTGTGTTCAAAAACGACATCCACGCCCTTGCGGCCGGTCAATCGTTTAACCTCTTTGGGCCAATCTTCTGTGGTGTAGTTGAGCGTTTCATCGGCCCCGAGCTGTTTTGCCTTTGCCAGTTTGTCGTCAGACCCGGCAGTAGCAATCACGCGCGCACCACGCAACTTGGCAATTTGAATGCCCATTGACCCCACGCCGCTTCCGGCCGCATGAACAAGTACATCCTCGCCCGGCTGCAAGTTAGCCCTCGTCACCAACATGTGCCACGCGGTCAGGGTAACCAAAGGGAGCGCGGCCGCTTCTTCCCAGCTCAGATGCTTAGGCTTGGGAATTACATTGATCGCCGGCGCGACAACCAATTCGGCGTAACCCCCGGCGCGACTCTGGCCGAGAACTGAATACTCGCGACAAAGATTATCTCGTCCGCTTAAGCACTCAAGGCAGTGGCCACAAGAAACTCCCGGCTGCAACACTACTTCGTCGCCCGGTCGAACCCAGGTAGCTAACTCACCCACTTCGCGCACTACACCCGCTACGTCGTTGCCGAGGATGTGCGGTAAGGGGATCTCGATTCCAGGCAAACCGCCGCGCACCCAAACATCCAGGTGATTCAGCGCACAGGCGCGAACTTGCACCAGGACTTCATTTGCCTTGATCGTCGGATCGGGTACATTAGCGTATTGAAGCACCTCCGGCCCACCGTGTTGATTGAAGATGACAGCTTTCATGCTGAAAAGTTGCCGCGGATGTAACCGGAGAAACGCGGCTAATGAGAACGAAGAGAATCCAGGTACGTCTGGAGCCTTAATGGTTATCCGCGGGTATCCGTGTAAATCTGCGGCCCATTAGCTTGTTCTCGTGCGTGATATGAGGAACGCGTGAGCGGACTTGATTGGACGTGATGGAATCCCATCTCCATGCCGACGTCGCGCCAGCGATCAAACTCTTGAGGAGTTACATAACGCTCAACCGGCAGGCGCTTTTCGTACGGCTGTAGATACTGTCCAATCGTCATGATGTCACAGGAGACCGAGCGCAGATCCCTCATCAGCTCAACTACCTCATCAAACTGTTCGCCTAGTCCAACCATGATGCCGCTCTTTGTGAGCATACCGCGCCCTTCACGATCGCGTCGTTCGCCTGCGCGCTGCAGCAGCGTGAGCGACTGTTGGTAGTCGGCGTCCGGTCGCACGCGTCTATAAAGACGCGCGATGGTTTCCGTGTTGTGATTGAGCACGTCGGGCTGGGCATCGAGTACGGTGTTGAGCGCAGCTTCGTCGCCGTTGAAATCGGGAATCAATACCTCGACCTTGCAGTCGGGGTTAAGCATTCGCACCTGGCGAATTGTTTCCGCCCAATGGGCAGCACCACCGTCAGGCAGATCGTCTCGATTCACTGAAGTGATCACAGTGTGGGCGAGATTCAGGTGTCGTACCGCTTCCGCCACGTGATGGGGTTCCTCGCTATCGAGCGAGCCGGGCTGACCTTTACCCACGGCACAAAAGCCGCAATGGCGCGTGCAGATATCACCGCCGAGCATGAATGTCGCGGTTCGGTCCGACCAGCATTCAAAGATGTTCGGGCAACGCGCTTCCTGGCAGACAGTGTGGAGATTCAAACCTTCGATCAGCTTCAAGACATTGTTCTGGTTGGTTGGATCGCCCAAGCTAATGCGGAGCCAGTCAGGCTTAGGCTGGCGCGGTCTGGGAGTATTGCTAATAACGTTTAGTTCGCGGGCCAAGAGGAATTACCTCGATTAATGCTTTTACAAGAACAATTCATTCTAGCATCGTGCTACCAATTAGGCATTGTCTGTCAGGTTCTTGCGCTCCGGCTGGTTTGGCTGCGTGAATAGTCACCACGTTTTGCAGGCTCTCAATCCTTGATCACCCCAGAAGCCGGACCAGAGTATCCGGATCGATATTGCCGCCCGAGACAATCACACCCACGCGTTTATCCTCTGAAGGCAATTTACCATGCAACACCGCTGCCGCTGCGGCCGCGCCTGATGGTTCAACGAGGGTCTTCATGCGGAAGAGCATGAACTTTATCGTTGCCACAATCTCCGCATCAGACACTGTCAAGACATTCTCGGCGTTTTGTTGGACGATGGGGAAGGTCAAAGCGCCGGGAGACTGGACACGCAGCCCATCAGCGATTGTGGGCGGGGGCGCAATTGAGACTCGCTCTCCTTTAATAAACGACTGCCGAGTGTCGTCACCCGTTTCCGGCTCAACCGCGAAGCACCGAATCTCAGGCTTGATCCCTTTCGCTGCCGTACTCACTCCAGCAAAAAGGCCGCCGCCGCTGCAGGGAGCCAGAATGCAATCCAGATCCGGCACGTCTTCCAACAGTTCGAGAGCGCTTGTACCCTGGCCGGCCATGACCAGGTAGTCGTCGTAGGGTGGAACCATCACCAGATTCTCCCGTTCGGCAATCGCATGCGCCACAGCTTCGCGGTCCTCACTGTGGCGATCGTAGAACACGATCTCGGCACCGTAAGCGCGAGTGGCCGCGACCTTTGACTTGGGAGCGTCGTCAGGCATGGCGACCACCGCGCGCACGCCCGCTTCGCCCGCGGCCAGCGCTACAGCTTGGGCGTGATTTCCCGATGAAAAGGCCACCACGCCACGCCGTTTTTCTTCCTCAGTTAAGGAAAGGATCTTGTTGGTGGCCCCGCGGATCTTGAACGCTCCCGCGCGTTGGAAATTCTCGCATTTGAAGAAGACCTGTCTGCGCGACACTTCATCGAACGAGCGCGACGTTATTACGGGTGTGCGGTGGATCCGGGGGCGGAGCCGTTCGCTAGCTTCTTTGATTAATCCAATTGATAGCATGCGTGCAGTTTACATCTCAAACACATCGACGAAGTTCTTTATAATGGAATCCTCAACGGCCTTCATCTCTACCTCATGGCCCAGTAGCTCCCGCATCGAAGTAACCGGCTCGCCTTCACAGGCGATGATCAGGTCGAAGAAACTCAGGTCGGTATTCACATTGAGAGCGAAGCCGTGCGTCGTGACCCAACGGGCAATGTGTACCCCGATAGCCGCAACCTTTCCGCGCTGAGTGTGCACGCCGGTCAATCCTTTGATCGGAAAAGCGTCGATGTCAAAGTCGGCCAGGGTGCGAATCAAGACTTCTTCGAGATCGCGCACGTAACGATGTACATCTTCGCGCTCGGGGCTGAGGTTTATAATTGGGTAGCCCACAATCTGACCCAGCCCGTGATAGGTAATCTTCCCGCCCCGATTGGTCTCAAAGACTGTAACACCGCGGGCTGTCAAAGATTCCGGTGGCATCAGGATCCCGGCGTGGTTCCCGCGTCTCCCGATAGTGAGTGTGTGAGGATGTTCGAGCAGTAACAACGTGCCGGGTTGTTTGCCTGTCTGCACCGCGTGTTCTGTTTCTTTCTGCAGCGCTAAGGCATCTTCGTAATCCACGCGGCCCAAGCGCTGAACCAGTAAGTCTTTTACTTTCATAGCCTGCCGCGTCATTCTAAACTACCTGCAATAAAGAAGTCTGCCACAAATGAACACGGATAAATACGGACATGAACTGGAACTAGATGAAGCTGTTATTGCTGCTGAGCCTTCTTTAGATGCTTTCTGTCAGTTCTTTCTGATCCGTGCTTATCCGTGTTCATCTGTGGCCTACATTTCTTGTCACGCCCTCATAAAACATCCAGGATATGAATCAGCGCCCGGGATTCCGCTCCGCTCATCCCTGGCTTTAGATGCTGTCGCCTGCCCCTCAGGCTGGTTGAGCGCCCACTCGCCTGGACTTGACTGGCCGGCAACGCGGAGAATAGCTTTGCTCCGCCAACACAGATACCCGAGGCCCCTGGGCCAGGAGAAAACTATTTTGAAACGCATAACAGCTCTGTTGATTGCCACCATCATCATCACCCCCGCAACCGCTTTCTCTCAGACCAGAAAACGAAGTACCAGACCCCCTCGCGTAACCAGGACTACCAAACCTCCGGATGCTCAGCAGGCGGGCGCAGCTCGTGTAGGGGACCAGATCAAGAACCTGACTCGCTTTCTCTACCTGCTGGGTGGAGTTGCCAAGGGAATCGAAGCGGTTGACGATGCCGCGCGGCGCAACGAGGCCTCTCCCGCCATCTTGGAGCAAGCAACGAGAAACAAGGATACGGTAAGGAAGAGTATTCAAAGCGTCCGCGAGAGTTTGGACGCCTTAGAGATCCACTTCCGCATCACCCCAGAACTGCAACGCTATTACATCAAACTCGCGGGAGTGGCGTCAGGCGCCGCCACTGCCGAGGAGCAGGCAGCAGCCAATCAATTCGATCGCGCTGGACGAAGTTTGCTCGACGTCGTGAACAGGCTCACTGATGTGCTACTGGAAATGCGCTAGCTCACTGTTGAGCGCGTGGTATGATAACGCAGAAATGAATCAAGTCACTCAGCGTAACTCTTAGCACATCGAGCTTTTACACAGTCTTTAGAACCTTGTCCAAAAGGCCTTATTTTCACGATTGGCAAGTTTCATCTCATTATCTGCTCGTGGTATCGAGCAAGAGGCTCCGTAACCGGTCCTAGCTCAACCCGAATTCGACTAGATTTTGGCGTCATAAGACTGGGAGCAGTCTTGAGGTAAGTCCCGGTCGCTACCGCTCGCGGTTCTGACGTGGATAATAACCTTGCCTGGCACGGACACGGAACTCCGGGTGAGTGGGCACTGCGACTTTGATGCTGCGGAACTGTCCGGTGGGCGTTTGAGAGTTTGAGTAGTACTGCAAGAGATACTGGCCGCGCAGTTCGGCCGCGACCTCACTGAACACTCGTTCAAGATCCATCTCAGAGTCCGGTATAAAGGCAGTACCGCCGGTCGACTCGGCAATCGAGCGCATCGCGTTTTGTGAGCGCGTGCTAATTAGATTGAGGTGGACAGACTTGCCTCCGGGATTAACGGAGTAGAAGGCGGCGTCGGCCTGCTGCACGGCTTTCTGCACGTCGAGCACAGCGCGTTCGCGCCTCGCATCGAAACCTCTTTTTGCCGCCGCGGGAGTGCTATCCCCGCGTTGACCGGCACGCACTTCAGCTATGGTCATCTCTCTAACCGAATTGCTGAAGTTGTCGTCACCATCCGAGATGACCACAATCACGCGGCGATGCCGCTCGGCTGACTGTTCGACCAGGTATTTTGCTGCGGCCGCGACAGTGTCGTAAAAAGCCGTAGGTACTGGAGACGTGGCCGCCGGAATTGTCTGCAACTTCGCCGCGGCAACTTCCGCGGGCGCGAAAGGCGAGACCAGCAGCGGTTCCGCACC
Source organism: Pyrinomonadaceae bacterium (assembly GCA_013811945.1). Taxonomy (GTDB): domain Bacteria; phylum Acidobacteriota; class Blastocatellia; order Pyrinomonadales; family Pyrinomonadaceae; genus PSRF01. The sequence goes on from JACCUI010000189.1 coordinate 14,338, forward strand.
AATCGTAAAAACTGCAGCCCTGTCCGAAGGCTTCATTATTTGTCTCAAGAAACTCGCGGCTGCTTTCTGTTGAAATGCGAAGAAGCCCTTCTGGCTCACACTGCTGGAAATATCAAACAAGAGAACGATGTCCAGAGGCACTTGATCGGGATTGCCGAGCTCGGTAATCTGCTGCTCCCGCCCTTGTTCTTCAAGACGGAAATTGGAAACCGGTAACCCGAGGACTGCCTCCCCTTTCGCATCCACAACCGAAACCGGAACCATTATCAGGTTTGAAGTCGTGCGGATGACCTCAAAGTCTTCATCCTTTGGAGCCGGCGGAGGTTTAGGCGTGGGGGTCGGCTTTGGCTTCGGCGGTGGTGGCGGTGGCGGCAGATCCTGTAGCGTTTGACCGGAGGCGAAACTGGCACAGAAAAAGAGAGCCAGCACTGCCACAAGCAGTACCGGCCCCAAATGTTTTCCCGAACTTCTGTGATTCTTCATCAAGCCATTGTCTCATGCCGCCGTTGCTGGGCAACATTTCCTCAAACTACTCTGGCGGCATGAGCCATGGTTACTAAAACCCGGACCGGAGATGAAGGTTGCATCTCATGTCCACTCTAATTAATTGCCCGAACTGCGGGTCATTGCAGGCGCCGCCTGAAGCAGGCCCTTGTTCACCAACAGCTTCACTTCCACACGTCGATTCTGCGCGCGTCCGTCGCGGGAATTATTTTCAGCTACCGGATTGGATTCTCCGTAACCAAAAGGAGTTACGATCCGGCGCAGCGGAATGCTGTGATTCTCGACCAGGTAGCGAATCACTGTGTCAGCGCGGCGTTGGCTCAAGATGCGATTGCGGGCAACGCTGCCGGTTGTATCCGCAAACCCTGAGACCTCAATTACGTAGCCTTTAGAGTTCAGGGCTTTGGTGGCCATCTCATCAAGCTGTGTCTTCGAATCCTTCGAAAGAAGGCTACTGCCGGACCTGAAATTGACTGCCATTGCGGTCTGCGGCTCGTAGTCATCAAGCGCCGAGATGCGATCGTTGGTAGCGGTTACGCCGGCCACAGCTGAATCAGCCGTTTCCTGTGCGGCCCGGGCGCCACCCTTGGCTGTATTGGCAACAGCCGCGAGTTCGTCGAGCTGGCCAGAGAGACGCTGGGCATTCTGCTCAACCTGGCTGAGCTTCGATTCGGTGGTGCTGGCACGATCCTCGAGCGGAGCCGCGCGAGATTCAACCGCGCGTGCGACCCTTAAATCTGATTCATTGAATCTGACTTTATCGGCCACCAACTCGCCGGTCGCATTGCCGCGTCCCTCAATTTCCAGGTTCAAACCGCGAAGAATCTGCGTTTGGGCATAGTTCGCGCCGCTCCGTAAAAATCCACCTTTTGCTTTGACGCTGGTTCTGTCCTCCAGCCGCACGACGGTGTCTACGCCATTGTTGTCGCGAACTGTAAATGTGTCCGAGTCGCGTCTCGTGACCACGCCTTTGACCTTCATTTTCTCGCCACTGACCACCGTGCGGGAACCGACCGTGGCGGTAGTTTCTTGCGATAGCGCGAGAGGGGCCGAGAAAATCAAGAGGCCCAGCACCAACCCAAGCGAGGAAAACATTCTTAACTTCGGGATTGTCATAAAACAAGTCTCCTTTATTTCCAAAGTGGGTGAGCCCCACAACTATTTACAAGGGGCGGAGTCGTCTAGTTTCGACGACGAAACTTTGCAGTCCGTTGTCTGCGTTCAAAGCTTGTCGACCATTTCTAATCTTAAGGTGTGGTTAAGTCAAGACGTTAGGCGAGACTCCTAAGATTCTTCATCTAATTGCCACCTGATCGCAATAACCGCCGCCTTTTACGCTCAGACCCATGGCGAGCCAACACTGTTGGCTGCGATAAAGATTTATCCACCGCGCATCCGGATCGTGCCGAGCTCCGGGGCCTAGAGTGCGAACTCAGCAGATTCCAGCACTTCCTTGACGTACGCAAGAAAACGCTCCGCGTCGGCACCATCTATCACGCGGTGATCAAAGCTGAGCGCGAAATAGGCCATCCACCGAATGGCAATATGATCGTCTCCGTCAGGAGAAGTTATTATCTTGGCCCGCTTTTCGATCTTTCCCACTCCCAGAATTGCCAGTTGGGGCTGATTGATGATTGGAGTGCCAAACAGTCCACCAAAGACTCCTGGATTGGTGATCGTAAAAGTGCCGCCAGCCACTTCATCCGGTTTTAGTTGTTTCGTACGAGCGCGCTCGGCCAGATCGTTGGCTGCCCGAGCCAGGCCAGAGATCGAGAGATCGTCAGCCCGCTTAATCACGGGTACGATCAACCCCCAATCAAGGGCGACTGCCATCCCCAAATTGATATCGCGCTTGTAGATGATTTGATCGGCGCTAACTTGGGCGTTGAAAACGGGAAATTTGCGCAGCGCCTTGTTCACTGCCTGGAAGATGAACGGCATGAAGGTGAGCTTGGTACCCGTACTGTCCAAAAACGAGTCCTTGTGCTGATCGCGCAGCCTGGCGACAGCTGTCATGTCGATTTCGTACACAGTCGTGACATGAGCGGATGTGCGCCGGGATTGCAACATGTGCTCGGCAATCTTTTTGCGCATCAGAGTCATTGGCTCGACCCGGTCTCCTTCGGCCGGTTTGGTGGCCGGGGAAGGCGCAAGCTCGGGCGTAGGTGCGGTGGGAGCTGGGGCGGCAGCCTTTGTCTGCGCAGCACCGGCAGGCGCTCCAGACTCAATGAAGCTCAGGATGTCGTTTTTGGTGACTCGACCGCTTAACCCGGTGCCATCGAGATTTGCGATATCGACACCGTGTTCCTGAGCAATCTTTCGGACCAGGGGACTCGATTTGGTTTTGCGTAGCTCTTCCGCGGTTGCCGTGCTGCTGCCATTTCCTGCGGGCGGCGCAGGGGTCGGTTTAGCTTTGACGGTGGAGGTATCTGCCGCAGTTGCAGTTTGGGCAGGCGTCTGTTGTGCTTCCGATGTTACCGCCTCAGCCTTGACTGGGGCCGCGGCTGTCATCTGAGTTGGCGGAGGAGGCGCCGGCGCTGCTGGCATCAGAGGTGCGGGAGTCGCTTCACTCTTCGGTGGTTCCGTGACTGATGCAGGCGACGGTGCTTCCGTCGCTCCTGTGGCACTACCATCAAGCAGGGCGACCACAGTATTCACCTCGACCGTATCGCCTTCTTTGTATCTAACTTCGGTTAACGTCCCCGCAGCGGGCGAGGGAATTTCCGCGTCAACCTTGTCGGTCGAGATCTCAAACAGCGGCTCATCGCGCTCGACCCGCTCCCCAACCTTCTTCAACCACTTTGTGATCGTTCCTTCCGCGATGGACTCTCCCATCTGCGGCATTACTACTTCTGTACTCATAATGGCTCCCCAAAATCGTAAATCGTGATCGTAATGGTGGTCGAGTTGACCGCGTCAGCATTCCAGACAATGATTTACGATTTACGCGCTCTTTCATTCCGCTGTTGTAGGATCGATAACTGTCTTGATCTCAGAAACTCGATTAGCCGGAAACCCACCCTGCGTCGCGTGTTCTCTGATCATGTCTTCGTTCGGTGCAATGTAGACGCAGTAAATTTTGTCACCGGTCACGTAGCTTTGCAGCCATTGAATCTGCGGGCCCATCTTCTGCAGAACTCCGCACGATGTCTGGGAGATGGTTTGCAATTCTGATCCTGACAAATTGCCGGCCCCCGGAATTTCTCGTTCAATTAAAAACTTCGGCATAGTCATTCTCCTTTCGTAAGAGTTGTCCTTAAAAAGCTGCCAGTTTTCGCGCCGCGTCTACCACGTCTTTCGTCTGCGGCAGGTAGTAGTCCTCGAGCGGCGGGGAGTAAGGCACTGGAGTATCGATCGAAGCGAGCCGCAACACCGGTGCATCCAGCCATTCGAAAGCCTCTTCGCCAATCATTGCCGCTATCTCGCCACCAATCCCGCCTGTGCGCGAAGCTTCGTGTAGCACCAGCGCCCGGCTGGTTTTCTTAACACTCGTCACGATTGCCGTTTTGTCGAGGGGCGCGAGGCTGCGCAGATCGATGATCTCAACGTCGAGACCTTCCTTTTCCAATTCTTCGGCAGCATCGAGCGCCGTCAGCACCATGGCCCCAAACGTTATGATCGTAAGATCCCGGCCGTCACGTACCGTGCGGGCTTTGCCAATCTCAACGATGTAGTCGTCCGCAGGAATCTCTTCACGCAAACGTGGCAGCCGGTAGAGTTTCTTATGTTCGAAGAAGAGCACTGGATCAGGATCGCGGATAGCGGCTTTGATCAGGCCCTTCGCGTCGTAGGCGGTGGAGGGTTCAACCATCTTAAGGCCGGCGGTGTTGAGAAAAAACGATTCCGGATTGAGAGAGTGGAACGGGCCGGTGCGCAAGCCCGAGCCGCAGGGACCACGAAAGACAGCCGGTATGCCAGCGCCCCAACGATAGCGGCACTTAGCAGCGTAGTTGGTCAGCAAATCAAACCCGGCTGAGATGAAATCGATGAACTGGAATTCGGCAACCGGCCGCATGCCCATGAGCGCCGCGCCACAGGCAGCCCCAACAATTGCGCCTTCTGAAATGGGTGTATCAATGACCCGCCCGTTACCAAACTCCTCAATCAGCCCATCGGTGACTTTGAAAGCTCCACCATAGGCGCCCACATCCTCCCCGATAACGAAGACAGTCGGGTCGCGTTCCATTTCTTCCCATATGCCCTGACGGATGGCCTCCACCAGGGTCACCACTCCGCCCCGATCGGGTCGTGCTGACTTGTGCTCTTTTTTGACTGCAGTAGACATTGTGATCAAACTCGACTCGTTCGGAGGTCACTCAACCTCGATGCCTCGCTCCTTTGCGATGCCGCGCGCTTTCATGACCACGTCATCGTCCACGGATTCGGCGCCACCCGTCCATCCCAGAATTTCTTCGATGGGCCGTCCCAGGGCGATGGCCAGTTTCTCATCGCTTCCATCAAATCCGTTATCGCGCAGTCGTTTGAGGATGGCGCGACCGTGCGTTTCGTTCGTTCCGCGATCATCGACCGACTGGTTTGTTAGTTCGTTCTTTGGTGTGCTCATTTTTGTCCCCTGGTTTTAAGTCTAGCTTGTATTGGACCTTCTTCATCAAAATCTTTGGCCTAATTGATAGCTTCACGCGCTCATTACTTCAAGTACTTCGTGGCGATGTCTGGGCTTTTGGGATTCACGATTAGCCGCTGCTGTTTCGGATCGATCACGACGTCAAGATCCTCCAGAGGAATTGAACCAAGCAACGGCTCTTCTGCTCCGGGCAGGACCACTGCTCTCACGGTAGTCGAGCGGTTTTCGAACTGTATTTCAACCGGTCCTACCACCTCACCCCTAATCTCGCTGTCGTCAGCCAATCGAAATACCTGTTCCTGTATCAGAGGTAAATCGAGTTGCTGTCTAATGTGATCCGTGATGACCAGCATGTAAGCCCCACTATCGACCATTGCTCTTATCCGCATTCGCTTGATTTTGTTTTCTGACAAAGATCCACGACGATGCCGCATAAGATCCTCAGTACTCACTAGTTCGATTTCGGCATAAACGAGCCCCATTTTCGATCCTCCGGTGGGTGAGACAACCTTAGGAATTTCTTCAGAACTTCTCTTGTCGGTGGGTAAAAGCATAGTTAGCTCTTCAGAACCTGCGGCCGAAATGCCGGCTTCACAATGCTGTTGTCGAAAACTCTATACGCGGCATGCTCCGGATCGGGCATAGGTGAGGATTCAGCCCAGGCGCAGTCTTCTTCAATCTCGCGCTCGACATCCGTGGTGATTTCTTCCAGCTTTGATTTGTCTGCGACACCTGTTTCCGTCAAAAACCGTTCGTAGCGATCAAGGGGATCGTTGTGCTTCTCCCACCACTCAATTTCGCCCGACGGCACGTAGCGCTGATCATCGTGCTCGGCGTGACCCTTGCGGCGATATGTTTTAGCTTCAATCAAAACGGCGCCACCGCCCCGGCGCGCGAATTCCGCCGCGCGCTTGGTCACTTCGTAGCAGGCAATAACATCGTTGCCGTCCACGATGTGTGCGGGAATGCCATAACCCGCGGCCTTCTCCGCCAGATCTTTGACGGCGGTTTGCAGGCTGGTAGGTGTGGAGTACGCGTAGTGGTTGTACTCGGCGACGACAATCAGCGGCAGGCGTTGAACGGCGGCAAAGTTTAATCCTTCATGAAACGCGCCCGTGCTCATGCCGCCGTCACCGATGTAGGCGAGGGCCACGGTTGGTTTCTTTTGCATGCGCGCGGCCAGCAGCACCCCAGTCATTACGGGGATCATGTCGCCTAAGTGCGAGATAGGTCCGATAAACCCTTTCTCCATGTCTCCGAAATGGATATTGAGATCATGGCCCCCCGACGGTCCCCAGGCCTTCGCCATGTACTGAGCGAATATCTCGCGAGGCCGAATGCCTTTTACCAGGACGGCGCCGAGATCCCGGATCAAAGGTGTAATGAAATCCCGCGGCTGTATTGCATAGGCGCTGCCCACGGCAGTCGCCTCCTGGCCCAGAGACCGAAAGACCCCGCCCACAACTTTGGTCTGGCGATAAAGATTGACGAGCCGCTCCTCAACCAAACGCGTGAGCTTCAAATAACGATACAGCTCAAGCAACTGCTCGGGTTTGAGCGTGGTGTCACCGGTGCAGCTCAATGGTTTGCCGTCCGGCGGTTTGCGTGGCGCGTACTTGGTAAAAATGCGCGGCTCGCTGCGCGGCGGGCGAGGCCGACGGCGCCGTCGATCCCGGCTACCTGGCCTGCGCTCACTAGTTTGTGGTTGCTCCTGGTCCATCAATAATCGCTACACCTGTTTACGTGGTTTCGAACCACGTTAGACACGATCTACAAAATTACACGAAGTGACACTAACAAGACGTCGTGCTATTCGTGCAATTTAGTGAATCGTTCGTCAAAGCTTGCAAAAACGAGAGTACTTCAAGCTAACAACAATTCCGTTGATTATTAGATATGCACCGTTAGCCCGTGCACACCTTCAGCCGCTTCCATCACCGCCTCCGAGACTGTGGGATGCGCATGCATTGTGCGACCGAGTTCTTCCGCGGTAGATTCAAGCTGCATCGCTACGCAGGCTTCGGCAATCAACTCGGTAGCGTGTGGGCCAATAATGTGGATACCTAAAATTTCGTCATACTTTGCTTCGCTAACGATCTTAACGAATCCTTCTTCCTCGCCGAGGATGCGCGCCTTTCCGGAAGCGGAGAAGGGAAACTTGCCCAGCTTAACTTCATAACCCATCTCACGCGCTTTCGCCTCAGTGAGACCAACAGAAGCAACTTCGGGATCGCAGTACGTGCAGTTGGGCACAAGTCTCAGATTAATCGGCCTTACATCCTTATGGCCGGCGATGTGCTCGGCGGCAACTATGCCTTCTTTTGACGCAAGATGGGCCAGCAACGGTGTGGGCACCACGTCGCCAATCGCATAAACACCCTTCTCTCCGGTCTGTTGAAACTCGTCGACCTGGATGAAGCCTTTCTCGACCTTGATCTTAGTTCCTTCGAGCCCCAGACCCTCTGTGTAGGGCATTCGACCCACAGCGACGAGCAGCATTTCCGCTTCCAGCTTGATCGCTTCGCCCTTCGAGGTTTTTCCAGTTACTACTACACCCTTGTCGCTCCGCTCGAGTTTCTCCAGCTTTGTATCGACTTGAGACTTGAGGCCGCGTTTGCGGAATGATTTCTCCAGCTCCTTTGAGACTTCTTCATCTTCGAGCGGGACTAGCCGAGGCAGCAACTCAACGATCGTTGTCTCTGCGCCGAAACGCGAGTAGACCGAAGCGAACTCAACACCCACGGCGCCCGCCCCCATCACAATCAGCGACTTCGGGACTTCTTTGAGTTCCAGGATGTGATCGCTGTTAACCACGCGCTGTCCGTCGGTGTCGAATCCGGGAATCGGACGCACCACTGAACCGGTGGCGATGATGATGTTTTTGGTGTTGACGGTATTATTCTTGCCTTCGCCCTGGGTAACTTCGATCTTGCCGGGCAGCGACAGCTTACCTGTGCCAATGAAAGCCGTGATCTTATTTTTCTTCATCAGGTATTCGATACCCTTTGAATTCTTCATCACGACTTTCTCTTTACGCTTTTGTACATTTGCGAAGGCGAGCTGAATCCCGGTCGCCTCAACCCCAAAGTCAGCCGCGTGTTGCATCTGTTCGTAAACGTGGGCTGACATCAAGAGTTGCTTAGTGGGAATGCATCCGCGCAGCGTGCAGGTGCCTCCCAGGCGTTTGTCCTTTTCGACGATGGCCACCTTCAGCCCTAACTGGGCAGCGCGAATTGCCGCCACGTAGCCACCCGGGCCGCTGCCAATTATCGTTACGTCAAACTGTTCGTTATCCAATTGTGGAGTCCTCTTCAAGACAGTTAATTATAAATGACTGATTAAGAACCAGACCGGTTTCACTCATCTCTTAACCCGTGATCACGGCGTTCTGTAGTGCTGTAATGAAAGACAGTCATTATAATCATTTGGCTGGCTCACGGCCAATTCCCGCGTCCTGGTTTGGTAGTGGGTCATTTTTGAGTCCGGAAGTTCAGAGTTCTCTCTAGGTTGCGGCTTGACGCTACGGTCAAGATGAAGCTTGAACCCTAAACTGAACCAGCAGCGTCTGGTTGTATAGGGGTCCAGAGCTATCGGCCTGGTCCCGCCACTCTGAGGACTACCTCATGAAGCATTCCGAAGGATTTCCAAGACTAGTCAACCATGCCAAGAGCCGCATCCGCGAGGACGGTACAACAAACGAGAGAACGGATTGAGGCCGTCCCGAGTGTTAAGCTCTTTGAGGTACGAGAGGACAACGAGTGTGAGCGAGCCACGCCGCCGGCGCCGACCACCTCGGCAAGGGCATTATCGACGCGACATTGAGAAGAAGGTCCCGGATAAATCTACAGAACTGATCCTTGACTGCGGTGGTGGCTATCGTTCTGCGCTTGTCGCCGACGTGTTGCAAGCGATGGGCTACTTTAATGTCTTTTCAATGGACCGGGCTGGAAAGCCTGGAAGGAATCCGGCGCGCCGACCACTTTGAAATGAGAAAGGCTCAAACTTTTGGACGACAGATTGCAGATCGATCTCAGACCTACGGGGTTTACTTAGCGAGGCTTGCCACCGAAGCAACCAGTTCACTGGGCGCCACCGGCTTGGGCACATGCATCTCGTAACCCGCCGCGCGCGCGCGCGCTGCCTCTTCCGGCCTGGCGTATCCCGTTAGGGCCAGCGCCGGGATTAATCCACCATGTTCTGCCTCCCGTGCTCGCACTTTTCTAATTAGATCGTAGCCGTCCTCGCCGGGCATACCGATGTCGGACACCAGCACGTCAGGGTTCCATTGATCTAGTATTTCCAGCGCTTCGCGGGCTGTGAGACTACTCTGGACCTCGGCACCGCTCTGCTGGAGCACCATCGCAACCAAATCGCGCACGTCCGGGTCGTCGTCAACCACAAGCACCCGCAGCCCTTCTAGGAGTGAGGATGACGTCGTATCACCCGCTGAGCTTCTGCCGCCGTTAAAGCGCGCCGCATGGCTTTCGTCTCTACCCACGGTAATCAACGGAAACGTCACCGTGAAGGTTGCTCCTTGCCCAACTCCCTGACTAGCGGCGCGGACGGTCCCGCCGTGCGCCTCGACCAAGTGACGCACGATTGCCAAGCCTAAACCGAGCCCGCCATGCTGGCGCGTCGTCGCGCCGTCAGCCTGACGGAATCGATCGAAGATATATGGCAGAAATTCTGGGCTGATTCCCTCGCCGGAGTCCCTCACGATGATGGCAATGCTGGTGTCGTCGCATTTCATTCGCACATCAACGTGCCCGTCTCTGGACGTGTACTTGACGGCATTGGTGAGCAGATTCCAAATGATTTGCTGCAGACGCCCGGCATCTCCCGACACCAGTCCCGGGGCGCGATCGAGCATCAGCCGAAGCTCAACTCCCTTGGCATTCGCTGCCGGGCGCACAGTATCCGTCGCCGCCTCGATTACCGGGACTAACTCAACCGCTCCTTGCTCAAAACGCAGTTGGCCAGTGATGATGCGCGAGACATCCAGTAGATCGGAGATGAGCTGGTTTTGCGCCCGGGCGTTACGCGCAATGGTTTCTACGGCGCGAGCAGAGGTCTTTTCATCCAGCTTATGGCGAACCAGCATGTCCGCCCATCCCAGTATGGCATTTAGCGGCGTGCGCAACTCGTGTGAGATGGTGGCGAGGAACTCGTCTTTGAGGAGGTTTGCTCTTTCTGCCTGCTGCCGCGCCTCATGTTCACTCTTGAGTAAGCGTTCCCTCTCCACTTCGGCCCGTTTCATGTCATCGATGTCCGTGTTCGAGCCGATCCACATCATCACTTTTCCTTCAGCATCGCGCATCGCTCGGGCGCGGCTGAGATGCCAGCGATACTCACCGTCAGCGCGACGGAAGCGGTGCTCGAACTGAAACCCTTCGCCTGTGTCAATCGAATGCTGCCAGACGCGAACATTCTCCTTCACGTCACCAGGATGAATGAACTGCGTCCAGCCCCAGTCTTTAATCTGAAAGAAAGAAAGGCCCGTGAACTCCGTCCACTGCTGGTTAAAGTAATCCACCTCGCCGTTGGGCCGGGCGGTGAAGATTTTTTGCGGCATTGACTCTGCCATGAAACGGAAACGTTCTCCGGCTTCGCGCAAGGCTTCCTCCGCCTGCTTGCGTTCGGTGATGTCCATGAAGGTAGTAATAGCGCCGGTGATTTCTCCCCGCGCGTTTTTCAGCGCGCCAAAATTGACCAGCACGGGCAGGCGCGAACCGTCGGGCCGCTCGATAAACACTTCCACGTTGAGCGCGGGGATGCCGGTGCGTAGCACTTCAACCATCGGACTCTGAGTGTGCGGCAACAGCGTGCCGTCTGGAAGCCACAACTTCGCCGAGCCGCAGTGTTGCTCAACCCCGCACGCCGGCTCTCTGCCCCAAAGTTCAGCGGCGCGCGTATTGTAATGTTGAATTACCGCGTTCCGGTCGCAGACAAAGACGGCCATGGGCGCTGCAGCGAACAAAGTCCGATAGCGTTCCTCGCTTTCGCGCAACGCTTCCTGGGCCTGCTTGCGCTCGGTGATTTTGAGGCGCTTTGCTACGGCAGCGAACTTGGGATCGCGTTGGGGAGTAGATTTCCTGAAAGTAGATTTTTCGGGAGCCGCTTTCGCCCGGGCTTCTTTAATGGGCAAATCCTTCTCTGCTTGTCGGGGGTGTTTGATCCATGCCGCGGGAGATTTGGGAGTCGCGGATTTCTTCCGAGCCATGTATTGCCTCCCGGTGTTTAACCTGCCCATCGGTTCGCTACGTTTTGGTTTGTCAAGTTCTATATCACAGGAGATGGTTGGATCCAACCATGACTGGAGCGTTGAGTTGACTTGTTTCATGTTCTGGGGCAGGTGACTGATCGGCTCCTCTGTCCGCTATACGAACGCCGTGACCAGTCGCCTTACGCTGGACAAAATCTGGCGCTCTCAGCTACTCATTCACAACGAAGAGGCCGATTCAGTCTTTTCTCAAGTAGGACTCCTCCCTTTCAGCCGTCTTTTAGAGCAATCAAAAAAGGTTATAATTACAAAGAAATCGTCAATGATGTCGTTGCCGAGATTGACAAGTTACTTAGGCGTTTGATTAGCGAAGACATCGACCTGGTAACAATTCGCAATCCCGGTTTGGGGAGCATAAAGGCGGACCCCAACCAGCTCTCGGAGGTCATAGTTAACTTGGCGGTCAACTCTCGCGATGCCATGCCCAACGGAGGCAAGCTAACCATTGAGACCGACAACGTCTATCTCGACGAAGCTTACGCCCGCAATCACATACCGTCAGCCCAGGACAGTATGTGATGGTGGCGCTCTCTGACACAGGCGAGGGCATGGATGCGGAGACACAGAAGCAGATCTTCGAGCCTTTCTTTACCACTAAGGAGGTCGGCAAGGGAACAGGTCTGGGTTTATCGATGGCCTACGGAGTGGTCAAGCAGAGCGGCGGCTTCATTTGGGTTTACAGTGAGGTTGGAAAGGGCACCACCTTCAAGATCTATCTGCCGATGGTTGAGGGCCAAGTCGAGCACAGCGCTGACATCGCTCCCGAATTGCCTAAAGGGATGCAAACAGTCCTGCTGGTTGAGGACGAGGAGGCGGTTCGGGAGCTGGTAAGAGATATTCTTGAGCTGCAAGGTTATACGGTGTTGGGCGAGCATGAAGGTAGCGAAGCGCTCCAACTCTGCGAGCAGTACGACGGACCTATCCACCTGATAATCACGGATGTTGTGATGCCCGGCATGACCGGGCGCGAACTAGTTGAGCATGTATCTTCGATGCGTCCGGAAACCTCTGTGCTTTACATGTCAGGCTACACCGATGATGCCATAGTTCGCCACGGTGTGCTGGAACCAGGAACAAACTTTCTTCAAAAGCCCTTCACACCGGACGCCCTAGCGCGCAAGGTGCATGCGGTCTTGTCGGCTCTTCCTCCTTGATGAAATCCTTGCCAACTCAACCGACAAATATTTTCCACCGCCCACGCGCGGGCGACGGAACATCAAACAATTGCTCGTTCGTTAATTTCATCAACGATCGCTCGCTTTGATGCCACGAACATCTCTTTCACTGAGATCGCTGGCGTTTCGGGGGAGCCGGTTGAACGGCTAACGCGTGACCTGCGAGATCGCTTAACGGCCTCCAAATCCCGGGGTTTCCTGGGCTTAGTGTTATCATTACGTTGGTTCAGGTGCGGAGGCCGAGAGGAATGTCTCAAGAAGTGACTGAAAAAAAGGTAAACACCCGGGTAGAGAGCGATTCCATGGGCGAGATTGAAGTGGCGGCTGATAAGTATTGGGGCGCGCAGACCCAGCGTAGCTTGCTTCACTTCAATATCGGCGACGACCGCATGCCCCGTGGGATGATTCGAGCACTGGGCATCCTCAAAAAAGCTGCCGCCCTCGTAAATGAAAAACTGAGCAAGCTGGCTCCGGAGAAATCAAAGCTAATCGCTCAGGCTGCAGACGAAGTAATCGAGGGAAAGCTGGATGAGCATTTTCCATTGCGTGTCTGGCAAACGGGCAGTGGCACACAGACAAATATGAACGCCAACGAAGTGATCTCTAATCGCGCGATTGAGTTGGCGGGCGGCGTGCTGGGCAGCAAAAAACCAATTCATCCCAACGACGACGTGAACATGTCGCAGTCGTCGAATGATACCTTCCCAACGGCAATGTATATCGCGGCCGCCGAACAGCTGCATCAACTCATTCCCCAAGTACAGAGAGTACACAATGCGATCGACGCCAAGGCAGAGGAGTTCAAAGACGTCGTAAAAATTGGCCGCACGCATCTCCAGGACGCAACTCCCTTGACTGTGGGTCAGGAGATGTCTGGCTGGTCCAATCTGATCGCGCGGGATATCGAACGTTTGCGGTTCGCGCTGCCCGGCGTCCTGGATCTGGCAATTGGTGGCACGGCTGTGGGCACCGGCATCAATTCGCCTCCTGAATTCGGCGAGCGGGCGGCACAAAAGATTGCCGAGTTGACCGGTCTGCCGTTTAAGTCGCACCCGAATAAATTCGCCGCGCTTTCGGCCCACGACGAAATCGTTTTCGCCAGTGGCGCTTTGAAGACACTTGCCGGTTCGCTGATGAAGATTGCCAACGACATTCGCTGGTTGGCATCTGGTCCGCGTTGCGGTCTGGGTGAACTGACGCTGCCGGAAAACGAACCGGGGTCATCAATCATGCCCGGCAAAGTTAATCCGACCCAAAGCGAGGCTATGACCATGGTCTCTGTGCAGGTCTTTGGCAACGATGCGGCAATAACCTTTGCCGGCTCGCAGGGCAATTTTGAGTTGAACGTTTTCAAGCCGGTGATGATTCACAACCTGTTGCATTCGATCCGGCTGATTCACGATGCCTGTCATGGGTTTGTTGAGTACTGCATTGCGGGGATCGAGCTAAACCGCGAACAGATTGACGAGTACGTCACGGGTTCGCTGATGCTGGTAACGGCGTTGAATCCTCATATTGGCTATGATAAAGCCGCGAAGATCGCTAAGCACGCACAGGCGAAGGGGGCTAGCTTGCGCGACTCGGCCGTCGAACTCGGCTTTTTGACGGCGGAAGAGTTTGATGAGTACGTCAAGCCCGAGGAGATGACCCACCCCTGAAGGATTTTAGATTTTGGATTTGTGATTTTAGATTGCCGATCCGGGAATCTACACAGCCACGGGCCGAAGTAGGCACCAATCACAAATCAAAACTCAAAAATCTAAAACCTACATATGCCCGATCGAAACGATAAGGTTAAAGAGAACGTCGCTGGTGCTTACTATGTCGACTCCTCCTGCATAGATTGCGATGTCTGCCGCGACACCGCGCCAGACAATTTCATGCGCTCTGACCAAAACAGTTATTCCTTTGTCTACAAGCAACCGGAAAACGAGGAGGAGCGAGCAGCTTGTGACGAAGCGCTTTCCTGTTGCCCCGTGGAAGCAATCGGAACTGACGGGAATTCCTAATCCTTAATCCGCAGATTACGCAGATTAGGGCTTAGAAAAGAGAAAACGGGGATACTCCAATACTTTAAGCCTTGTACTTTGCTCTTCGGCCTCGGGTCTTGCCTTTGGTCTTTGGAGTTAAAACCCGAACTGACCGATCAAGGACTCGAACCCAAACAAAAATCAAGTACTAAGCTCAAAGTTCAAAGTACTGTCTTAACGGTCTGTGTAATCTGCGTAATCTGCGGATAAACAGAGCAAGAAATGGCGCCACCAAACGTTCCTTGTCTGGCGCCAGTAATTTCTCTCTCCCGGCGCACAATGAACAATGAATTTTGGAGGGAATCGTAATGATGAGCAGACTATTTACAATTTTTGGAGCGCTCGTGCTGGTCACATTGTTTACGACTGGACAGGGCTTGGCAGAGGGGGGCGCGACCCAGAACACGGTTCGCGGTCGGCTGCAAAAAACTGTCGAACCGGGTGGCTGGCTGATCGTTGTAGACGGGCAGAAATACTTGCTTTTAAACGCGCAGCGATTTCAGAAAGAGAGCTGGTTTAAAGAGGCCGCTGAGGTTGAGGCGACTGGCGACACAAAGTCGGATGTGATGACCACCTACATGGAAGGAACACCGTTTGAGGTGCGGTCACTGCGCCCTTTAGCGCAAGGCCCGGCCGGCGGAACTCAAGCCGTAGGCGGAGGCGACACAAGGCGGCTCACGCGCGTGACCGTGTCGGGCGACTCGATCGTCCAGGCGCAGCCAGATACCGCGATTGTTACGGTCTCGGTGGTGACGCAGAGCAAACGGGCCATTGATGCGCAGCAGGAAAACGCTGCTAAAAGCGAGGCAGTAGTCCGAGCGCTCAAGGCCGCGGCTGGTGCCGGCGCAGAGGTTAAAACCAGTGGCTATAGTTTGCAACCGCAAAGAGTCTACCGCGAGAACCAACCTCCCACGATCACCGGCTACGAAGCACGCAACTCCGTGACGGTAACCTTGAGTGACCTGACTAAGGTGGGCTCGGTAATTGATGCCACAGCGCAGGCGGGGGCAAACGACATCGCCGGAATTTCACTTACGCTCCGACGAGATCGGCCCGCGCGCGACGAGGCTTTGGCTCAGGCGACTCAGGAAGCAATGGGTAAGGCACGGGTGATCGCGCAGGCACTCGGCGGGCGCGTGGTGCGAATCGTTGAAGTGCATGAAGAGGGAACGATAAGGCCGCCCGTTCCTGTTTATGACAGAATGGAAACTAGCCGGATGGCCGCGGCTCAAACGCCGATTGAAGTAGGTTCTCTGGAGATCACGTCGCGGGTGCAGTTGATTGCCGAGGTCGATGGTGGGTGATGGAGAAGGGGAGACTGGGAAAACCTTCAACATCGGCGGCTCGACCGCCTCCCGTGCGGAGAGGCTGAGCCTTTCCGAGAAGTTAAAAGGACTTTGAGACTCTGGCTCCCTATTGAAGCATAGCCTCGAAGTAATAATTACGGCACATCCGGACCATAGGCATTTCGCAAGGGGGGCGGTCGAGGCACGGTCTTGGAGCGCGCAACATTCGCCGCTCAACGATCAATGATAAAGAAAAATGAGGATGGAAAATTATGGAGAAAATAACCTGACTCTCTTCTCCCGCGCCTTCAGCGCTCGTTGATTACCCCCCCTTGCCCTTTTCACCTGTACAGTTTTCACTTAAGCTGTGGCCATGCCAAACGCAAATCGCGTGTTTCATCTGACGGCCATTCGTAATCAGGTGAGGCCATCCGGACGACTTTGGAGTCCTGCAGCTGACGTTTATCACGCAGGAGACGGTTGGGTGGTGAAGGTAGATCTGGCGGGCGTCTCTATCGATGATCTGGAGATAGTCCTTTCCGACTCACATCTGATGATTCGAGGCTGCCGCCGCGATACTTTCTATCGAGAAGGTTACACTTACCAACAGATGGAGATCACTTACAGCCGCTTTGAAAAACAGATTGAATTCCCCTGTTCGATTGATGCAGCTACTCTCACGCACGACTATCGCGACGGTTTCTTACTAATTAATATGCGTTGTAAGTAAGAGGTCTAAAACCAAGGTCGATTAAGAAGAATGTCCGAAAGTTCGGAAAAGCCAGATACCAATCCGCCAACTCCGCCAGCCAGCGCGCAGGTCGGGCCCAAAGTACCTTCCGAGCAAGCCGCGTCTAATGGAAAGCCCGGCCAGCCATTCGAAATAGCAGTCCTGGCACTGCAGAACACGACTCTCTTTCCCGAAACGGTAGTTCCGCTCGCCGTGGGCCGACAGCGTTCGGTTGCAGCGGTCGAAGCCGCCCTCGCGACTCCGGAGAAGTTGATTGCCTGTATCACCGTTCGGCCGGAAAGCACCGCCGGAGCAGACGCGACATCCAGCGAACTCTACAGCGTGGGCACTCTGGTTATGATCAAGCGAATGGAACGTCTTGACGACACGATGCACATCATCGCGCAGGGGACTGAGCGGATCAAGGTAATAGAATGGAAACAGCAAGAGCCTTACTTGCGTGCGCTCGTTCAGATCCTGCCGGAACCGCGGATCGTCGATTCTGAAGGAGTTGAAGCTACCAAGCGCAATGTTCAGGCAATGATTCAACAGGCTCTGGCGTTGCTGCCCGGCGTCCCTCCCGAAGTAAGAGTGGCTATCCTGGGCTCGGTTGAACCTGTGCGCCTGGCTTATTTCCTGGGCTCCATTCTCAACCTCGGCGTAGAGCAAGAGCAAAAGATGCTCGAAGCTGAAACTGCCGACGATCTGCTCCACCTCGCGCACGTCTATCTTGCGCGCGAGCTGGAGATCATTCAGTTGCGTTCGAAGATCACTTCCGAAGCTCAATCGGAGATGGACAAGGCCCAGAGGGATTACATCCTGCGTCAGCAGATGAAGGCGATTCAAAAAGAGCTGGGTGAAGACGAAAGTGGCGAGCGAGCGGAAGCTGAAATGCTGCGCGAACGGCTGACGGCCGCCGAATTGCCGGAGGAAGTTAGGAAGGAATCTGAGCGCGAGTTAAAGCGGCTGGAAAGACTGCCTGCGGCGGCGCCGGACTACCATGTCATCCGCACCTACCTCGACTACATTCTGGAATTGCCCTGGCGGAAGTCGTCTGAAGACAAGCTCGATCTGAATGAAGCACGCAAGATTCTCGACGAAGACCACTATGGACTGGAAGATGTGAAGGAACGCATCCTCGAGTTTCTGGCCGTGATCAAGTTGCGACCTGACACCAAGAGTCCCATTCTCTGTTTCGTGGGACCGCCCGGAGTAGGTAAAACGTCTTTGGGGCGCTCGATCGCGCGCTCTCTGGGCCGGCAATTTGAGCGACTGTCGCTAGGCGGTATGCGCGACGAGGCGGAACTACGCGGACATCGTCGCACCTACATCGGCTCGATGCCGGGACGGATAATTCAATCGATCCGGCGCGCAGGGGTGAACAATCCCGTCGTGATGCTGGACGAGATTGATAAGCTAGGCAACGACTTTCGCGGCGATCCGGCCTCCGCGTTGCTGGAGATTCTCGATCCGCAACAGAACAACACGTTCCGCGATCACTATCTCGATTTGCCATTCGATTTGTCAAAAGTCTTCTTTATCGCGACCGCCAATCAGATGGGTCCTATTCCCCCGCCGCTGAGAGATCGTATGGAAGTTATTAATCTGGCCGGCTATAGCGATCCCGAGAAGCTACAGATTGCCCGCCGCTATCTGATTCCCCGCCAGATTCGAGAGAATGGACTCAATGAGAGTCAGTTGAGGATTGAGGATGAGGCTATTGAGTTGATCGCCGCTCGCTACACGCGCGAGGCCGGCGTGCGGCAGTTGGAACGGAACATCGGCAGCATCGCGCGCAAAGTCGCCTTGAAGATTGCCCAGGGGCAGGTCGAATCAGTTACCATCACCGCCGACATCAAAGACTATCTGGGCGCGCCGAAATTCTATCCCGAGCAGGCTCGCAAAGAATTGCCCGCCGGCGTAGCGACGGGGATGGCCTGGACCGAGATGGGTGGTGAGGTGCTCTTCATTGAAGCGACGCTGCTGCCCGGAGGCAAAGGCTTAACGATTACCGGGCAGCTTGGTGAAGTGATGCAGGAGTCGGCGCGGGCAGCGCGATCGTATTTGTGGTCACATGCCGCGGAGTTTGGCATCAGTGCCGAGATGTTCAGGGACTATGGCGTTCACCTGCATGTTCCCGCGGGCGCTATTCCGAAGGATGGACCGAGTGCGGGCGTGTCGATAACGGCCGCGTTGGCATCGCTCTACACCGGCCGCCGGGTGCGTCCCGACACGGCGATGACCGGTGAAATCACTTTGTCAGGTTTGGTATTTCCGGTGGGAGGGATCAAAGAGAAGGTGCTGGCCGCTCACCGTGCGGGCATTCGCCGCATCATTCTTCCTTTGCGCAACGAAGGTGATGTCGAGGAGATACCCGAAGATGTGCGTAAGGAATTGCAGATCGCATTTATCTCACGAATCAATGAAGTAGTCGACGTGGCGCTGGAGATGCTGGTGTCTAATCCACCGCCGCCGATCGCAATTGGACGGGACCATACTGCTGTCCAGCCTGACTCCGAAGTTGCGGCGGTGCGACAGGTTTAGGAATCAAGGCCCCATGCTTCAAATACCGCTGCAAACACTGTGGGTGTGGAAACCAGATTGCTAGCGGATAGCAAGTACGATAGTTGAGCCTCTATCTCTAGGGTTCCGCTTGCCCGTCATGTCTCGCCGGGACCACCGTTCGTTTCTTCTTTCCAAACCTCTTTCAGTCGGCTGATCGCCGCCGCCGCAGTCCGGGAGCGTCCTGGCCCAACAACGCGGTTAGCGTGGTGACGAAGTCACCGGTTGAGAGGTCCTTCAAATATTACCACAGAGTGGGATTGGGTTCTTGAAAGGACGCGCTAACTCTAGAACACCCAAAAACGCGCTAACTTTTCCTGCTATCGTGGTGAGCTTTTCTCTCCGAGTAGCAGGCCGAGCAGATTTCGGGAGGGTTGGAGCTCCGGATGGGAGAAAGCGGCCGAGCTTACAGTGCTGCAAGACATCTGTCACGTTCCGCAGGACGTCACTCTCTCGCCTCTGCCGCCCGCTTGGCGGGCTACGAATTTGTTTAGCGGTTAACCTGGGAGGGGGCTTGCGGCCCCTGGTTTTATGCTTCCGCCACGCTTCGCGGGCTATAAAATTTCGTAATCTGTGCATCATTGCAAAGATCGTTCTGCCGCACCATCCTGCGCATGCGGCTTGCTGGGCGCAACGCGGAGATGCATGATACGAACGGAGATGTCCAAGTACCGTAACAGCAACAGCAGAACCAGAAAACTCGCTCCGGTCGGAATAATTTTCGCGATATTGGGTCTGCTGCTCTTCGCTTACACAGTTAGAAAAGCCGGCGTGGCGCAGATCATCAGCGGAATTCAGCGACTGGGCGCAGGTTTCCTGCTCATCCTCATGCTTTCCGCAATTCGCCACGTAGTTCGTTCGATCGCCTGGACTAAATGCTTTGAACGGCCATACGACCTCCGCTTTCGAGACGCCTTAGAGGCGCGGCTAATGGGCGACGCCCTGGGCAATGTTATTCCACTAGCCAGCATGGCAGTAAGCGAGCCATCGAAAGCCGCATTTGTAAGACACCGTGTGCCACTGATGGCGGGCCTCTCGGCGCTAGCCATTGAAAATATCTTTTACAGTCTTTCGGTCGTAATCTTTATTTTCTCCGGTATGACAGCTTTGCTGCTGAGTTTTCCGCTGCCAAAACCTTTGCGTTATGCGGCAATTGGCTCCCTGGTAATAATTCTCATAATCGCTCCCCTCGGGTATCTGGTTATTCTCCGGCAGTGGAAGTTTCTAAGCGGCGCCTTCACCTGGTTGGGTAATCGCACCGGGGGACGCGGCTGGATCGAAGTGGCTAATACGCGAGCTCAAACTTTGGAAGAACGCATCTACGGCTTCTACGAAAGAAATAGCGCGCGCTTTCTTCCCATACTTGGACTCGAAGTATGTTTTCACCTGGCGGGCGTGGCAGAGATCTACACTACACTCTTTTTTATCAGCGAAACCGTCGCGCCCACGCTACTAACCGCTTTCATTATGGAATCGGTCAATCGTGTAATCAATGTGGCGTTCAAGTTCGTACCGTTCCGCACAGGTGTGGATGAGTATGGGTCCGGAGCCCTCGCGAAGGTTTTGGGTTTCACCCGAGCGACCGGGGTAACGCTGGCGATCGTTCGCAAGGCCCGAGATATTTTCTGGACGACAATTGGCGTATTGTTAATTATTCGGCGAGGCCTATCGCTGCGCGCAGCGGCCATTCAAAGCCAAGACATTGCCGGCGACGTTGGGGATGAGATTGGGATAGAGAGGTCCGAAGCGCCCACCTTGCCGGCAGGCGGATCCTGAGCGCAACAAGCTCTTCAAGTGGCGCTGATTCGCTCTCGCGTTCTGCTTGATTAGTCGTGGGCCAGCGCGCTTACCGCGTCGAGGTTCGAAGCGCGAACTGCCGGATAGAGCGCTCCCAGCCCGCCTCCCAGGATCCCAATCGCCGCCGCAGTTAAGGCCCAGGGCCAACTAAACTCGAAGAGCAGACCATAGAACTGGTGAATGAGGTAACCGGCCACAAACGAGAACAAAAAGCCCGCGGCCAACCCGATCGCGCTAATCAGTAGCGCTTCCTTCTCAATCAGTCCAACGATGTAACCGCGCGACGCACCCAGGGCTTTCAGTATCCCAATTTCGCGCGTCCTTTCGGTAATTGTCGTATACATCGCCAGCATCACTACCAGCGCGCTGACTACCGCAGCCAGCCCGACCAGTACGCGCAAGAAGACCGGGAGATACGGGATATTCTGCTCGATGCTCGTGAAAACGTCTTCCGTAAACTGGATCTTGTTACCCGGGTATTGTTCCTCGATGCGTTTGGCAACCTCGGCTTTGTCACTCGAACTGCGAACTTTCACCATAATGTAAGTAGCCTTGTCCCGTGCCTCGAATGCCTCCTGCATAGCTGCCAGCGACATCTTTACGCGAGCAGTCGACTCGGGCGAGTAGATGCCTGCTACTCGATATGGCTGGTCACCAATCAGCTTCAAATCACTGCCCACGTCAAGCTTGTTGTTGCGCGCTTTCGTCTCGTCAATAACGACCTCATTATTCCCCTGCGGCGCGCGTCCGGCGACCAGGTGAATGCCGTTCATCCGGGAAAACGGTTCCCAATCCACGCCCTCTATCCGCTCCAAACCAAACCCGCGATTGCTCTGAAGAACATTAACAATCACAGGCAGTGCATCCTCGACGCCCTCGATCCTCTTCAGTAATTCGGCATACTTCGTGCTGAGGTTTGCTGTCGATGAGGTCAACTGCATCGATCCGGGTCGCGTAAAGATTATCTCAGCGCGCAAGTTTGACCCGCGACGCTGCAGATCGTTAGACATGCCGCGCGCTAATCCGGTAAAGAGCATAACGAGGCTTACACCGAGAGCAATGCCAGCCACACTGACCAATGTGCGCACAGGGCGCTGACGAATGTTTGAACGAATCAGATTGTCCATATTTCCTTGATGTTAGAAACAGCCAACTGTCAGACACTTCTGACATTTATTTCTGTGGTGCATACATTAAGGCATTGTATGAAAGCCAACAACCGGCGCAGACGCTTCTGCTTCTTTGCTGGACGATTGCCGCAAGCATCTACTATGGTTTCAGTTATAATTGGCCCATTCAATCACAAAGGGATTTAGATCTTGGCAAGCGATATCAAGTTTAGTTCCTCGGCGGAGGCAGTCGAGATTGACCGCCGGAAGAATCCGTGGCCCGCAGTTGAACTTGATCGTCGTAGCGGCCTGCTAGCCAGTCTGGACTGGACAGTAGTCGGCACTCTGGCGATCTGTGACGTGCTCGGGCTCGGTTTGCGAATAAGCAACCTCGGCGCGATCGGCTTCGCGGAAGACGAAATGAACAAGCTCGATGCCGTACGCGCCTACGAGCGGGGCGACATCAGCGCGAACGCTGAACATCCGATGATGATGAAGGCGCTCATGTTCGCTTCCGTGAAAGCAGCAGGCTCCTGGCGCAACGTGACGGGCCGCGCAGTCAGCGATGAATTTGCATTACGTCTCCCGAATGCCCTTGTGGGAGCGCTTACCGCCATTCCGCTTTTCTTAGTAGCAGCCGCCTACTTCGATCGGTGGACAGGACTATTTGCGGCCGGGTTTTGGGCCTTTGGAATCACTGCGATCACTCTCAATCGCGTCGGCAAAGAAGACACGTTGTTGGTGTTCTTCATGCTATTCGCTTTCTATTTCTATGTGCGGGCGAAACAGATCTCTCCCAGGCACGAGGCGGCAAAGCGACGCAATTATATTCTCAGCGCGATTGCGTTTGGCTTAATGCTCGCCTCGAAATATTTTCCTCACTACTTCGGGCTCAACGCTCTGTTTCATCATAACTTTCACGTCCGCAAACGCCAATCAGGTGAACCGAGTGGGAAAACGCCGACCATCTTTTACGTTCTTATACCGGTCGCCTTTCTGCTCGCGAATCCCGCAGTGTTGCTGCCGCAGGTCTGGGACTATCTAAATGCTTACACGGGCGAGCGCTTGCTGGTCCATACCGGTTATTTCTTCGGCGACCAACTCTACAAGAACAACATGTCGAGCACGCCCTTCTGGGGCACGCCCCTGTACTTCTATCTTCTTTTTATGGCCATCAAGATCCCTTTGTTGGTTCTGGCGATCTTCCTGGTGGGCTTTTTTGTTTCGCTGAAACGTTGGCGGCACCCAGGACATGCATTTGTTGTTTTCATGTTTCTCTTCTGGATAGTGCCCTACTCGTTGATCGGTGGAAAGTGGTTGCGCTATACGCTCTCACTCATGCCATTTATCTACATGATCGCCGCGGTGGGTGTCATTGCCGTAATCGAGGTTTGGTCGAAGTTCTGGAAGCCCTCGAAAGAGCTGGCCGCCATTGTTTCCGCGGCCGCCGTTATCGTCTTCATCCTGCTCCCGGGCTGGACGGCCTATGCGCATGGTCCGCACTACGCGCTTTATACTAATGCTCTGGGTGCCGGGCAAGCTGGGTATTATTTTCCGCACGATGAGTTTTACGATGATGGTTTGCGCGAGGCGATAAAGTTTGTGAGCGACGTTGCCCCTCAGCACTCGCTCATCGCCCACGAAACTCCAGCAGTGACCCGATACTACCTGGAAAGGTTCTCCCGACCCGATCTGAACTCGCAAGTAAGTTCCAGCGCTGATTTCGATCCGGCAATGCTCACTGCTCCAACCTACATCATCGTCCAACGGGGTCGGATATATTTTGAGAATCGGGAGAAGATCGACTTCATCCGGGCGAATTTCAAAAAGGTTTACGAAATTAAGGTCAAAGAGGCGACGGCAGCGGAAGTATTTGTTAACGAACCGAAGTAGCGCTGAGTGCCACTCTCGCGTGGTCACTCAACAGCGCCGGGGGCGCGGCAGAAGGTAACCAGGCGCAAACGCCGTAGCGGTGCAGCGCCTGGAACGACCTCCGAAAATGGTCCCAGCCTGAAAGGGTGCTGCCGCCCTTTTCAGGGCTGGTTTGATGTATTGGTCATGATCCAGGGGCGGCGCGCTAGGCGCGCTCGCCCCTGGCTACCCTCTGCCGCGCCTCCGGCGCTCGTTGAATATTTCGCCGCGTCTTACCGCAGTCAAACGCTAATTGAGACGCCGGAATCTCTTGACCCTGATGAGCTGAGTCGCTCTCCATACTGGCATCCGACCTTTGACATCAGCTAATCTGCCGATCATGAAACTTAACCGAAGTCTGCTTCTTTTGCCCTGCTTATCCGCACTTTTGCTGGCTCTCGCATTCCTCTCGCCGACTCCTCTAAGCGGAGCCGCAAACCGAATTCAAATCACAGTTTTAGGGACCACGGATCTTCACGGCAACATCTACCCGGTTGACTACTACACAAACAAACCCGACAACCGTGGTCTTGCAAAAGTCGGAGCTCTAATAAAACGATTCCGCAAAGAGAATCCCAACACACTGCTGGTGGATTCCGGCGATACGATTCAGGGGACGCCGCTCGAGTACTATCACAATAAAAAAAACAACACTCCTCCCGACCCCATGATGCTGTCAATGAACGCCCTCGGATACGACGCCCTGGCAGTAGGCAATCATGAATACAACTTCGGGTTGAAGGTGCTCGAGAAAGCCCGCAAAGAGGCTAAGTTTCCCTGGCTCTCGAGTAACACGTACAAAAAAGGAACCGACAAGACCCATTACCAGCCGTACCTCGTCAAAGAAGTTTCAGGTGTCCGGGTCGGCATTCTCGGTCTAACGACGCCCGGCGTTCCGGTCTGGGAGAACATACAAAACTATGCTGGTCTGGAATTTCGTGAACCAGTTAGCGAAGCCAGGAAATGGGTATCGGTCTTACGCGAGAAAGAGCGCGTGGACGTGGTCGTGATCGCAATCCACATGGGTCTGGAGGAAGACTTGCGCACCGGGGAAATCAATCCCGGGCAAGTGCCCAATGAAAACCGGGCCGTGGCGATCGCGAAACAGGTGCCCGGCGTTGACGTTATTTTCATGGGCCACACACACCGCGACGTGCCTGCGCTTTCCGTCAACGGCGTGCTGTTGACCCAGGCCAACCATTGGGGCCGCCATCTGGCACGCGCGGATTTGTATCTGCAAAAGGAAGGTGACCGCTGGCAGGTTTACGCCAAGTCGGCTCGCACGATCCCAGTTGATGACAAGGTCGAGGCGGATCCGGAGATTCTGAAATTGACCGAACCTTACCACAGCGAGACCGAAGGATGGCTGTCGCGGGTCATCGGCGAATCCGCAGCGGAGCTCACAGCTCGAGAGGCGCGCTGGCGTGATACCGCCATTCTCGATCTGATCCAGCGGGTGCAGTTGGAAGCAGGAAAAGCGGACGCTTCAATGGTAGCGAGTTTCAATGCTGACGCCCGCATCAATAAAGGGCCGATTACGGTGCGGGACATCGCCGGACTTTACGTCTACGAGAATACGCTTGTTGTTCTGGAGGTTACCGGACAGCAACTGAAAGAAGCGCTTGAACACTCAGCGAAGTACTTCCGTTCCTATGAACCAGGAAAGACCGCTGCTGACTTAGTCGACCAAAGAATCCCAACTTACAACTTTGATATAGCCGAGGGCGTCACTTACATTCTCGACATCACCAAGCCATTGGGCCAACGAATTCAAGACCTTAGCTTTCGCGGCAAGCCTCTGGATCCCAATCAGAAACTGAAGCTGGCTACCAATAACTATCGAGTCAACGGCGGCGGCGGTTACACGATGTACAAGAACGCTCCCGTGGTTTATCGATCGAGTGAAGAGATACGTGAGTTGATCATTGACTGGGTTGAACGTCACAAGACGATTCCCACCGAGCCCACCAACAACTGGAGAATCGCACCTTAAAAAAGAATTGGCCGCGGATTACGCGGATGATGCGGATCAGAACTCAATACAAAATCAGATCGGTTAATTAGTTATCCGCTCTTTTTCAGATCCGCGTTATCCGCGTAAATCCGCGGCCAATGCTTTCTTCTTCGTGAAGAAAACCAAAACGGCAACCGGAGGGGTTCTCGGTTGCCGTTCTGGCTACTACAGTCAGGGGAGGGCGAGTTCTGGTAGTGGAGTTCTCGCCTCCTGACCCTCGGGGGAGTTCAATCGGACTTCAGCGAATCATGGCTACGATCTCGACCGCTTCATAGCTGCTCCGGGCAAGCTCGCTTTTCGAAGAAATCGCTGCGAGTTGACCTTCGATGGCCCGCTCTTCACTAGACTTAGCCAACTGCCGACCGGTTCGTTCGCCGGTCGTCCAGACCTCGGAGAGGAAGTAGCGTTGACCGTAGCGATGAAATACCAGTTTCGCCTGCTTGGGGACGATGCGTGCCTCGATCGACTGGGCCAATCGGATCGCTCTGTCATTCGAGTCCTGGCTGCTGATCAGCAGTGCGTCACTATTTGTTGTGAACGCTCGCACCGAGTACTCACCGGCCTTTAGCGACTTGCCACCAACGGCGAAATCGAACGGTATATCGGCAACCACTGAGCTGGATTGAGCGTGGGCAGAAACTAACGCCGCCATCAACGCTACCCCGGCTATGAGCATTAACATCGTGAGACCTTTTAGAATTTGCTTTTGCATACTTCCTCCTCGTGCCTTTCCTGGCGATGGTCGAAAGCGGCTCGACCTCAATCTATGTAGTAAGTGGGCGATCGTTTGATCAACTTCTTACCGGTGGCGGCTCAACCTCTTTTATCTCGGGAGCCGTGCTCTCTATAGCTACTCACGTGCCACGCAAATTGGCGATTTGTGATTCAGAAGAGCGGGTGCAGTAAACCGCTGCCCCAGCGATAGTTAAGCGCGGTCGATCGAAAGTTCTTATTTTCAGTTAGGACTCTCTCAACACACAGGAACCTATCTCATCGGATAGCGCACGTATCTGTTCGGATAGAGTTGGGCTGGAAAGGGCGGGGTAAAACACGCCCTGCTCAAATTCGCAGGTCAGGAAGGGTGGTTTACCCCCGGCCGACTCCATCGCCGGGCAAGCGCGGTAAAGGCGGGGTCCCCGGCAGGGCAGCCCCGCTGGGGTGCCAGTCGACCTTCCTTATAGACCTGCGAGGCATTCCAACTTGAGAGTTTGCATCAAGCATGCGGATCATTTCCCGCATGCTGGTGCAGGCGATGCCCGCCTACGGCGTTTGGGCCTGGTTACCTCTTGCCGCGCCTAGGGGGTTATTCAGCGCTTGTTGTTGCCCGCGACATATTTAGGCGCGTACACTTGCTACATGCCCCCGGAACATCTCTGAACATGAACCCACGACTCGCAGCTATCGCCGGAAGACTCAAAGGAGCCGTTTTCCCTATCACCGAAGCTCCGGTCGTTATTGGTCGGGAAACCGCGGCTAACCTCTGCATCGCAGACCCGTCCGTGTCACGACGTCATTCTCAGATCGAGAAAGCGGGTGGGCAGTTTGTGATAGCCGACCTTGAGAGTCTCAACGGCACGTTTATCAATGACGTTCCCGTGAAGCGACGCCCACTTGCGCACGGAGATCGCGTTCGCATCGGCGACTCGCAGTTTCTCTTTCTGCTTCATGACGGTGAAGCGTCCCCGGCATCCAAATCGAGTGAGGTCCAGTTTGACGACCGTCAACTCAGCGGTTCAACCATCCAGGTCAAATTCAATGATGCGGTTTACTTAATGGCCCGGGACTTGAGCGCGCTGATGAAGGTCAGCACCACTGTCAACGCCATACGTGGCCTCGGAGAGTTGCAGAAGACTTTGCTCGAACTCCTCTTCGAAGTCGTACCTGCCGAGCGCGGCGCCATTCTGCTAAGTCATGGCAACGGGTTGGAGGACGCTGCCGTGTTTGGTTTGGATCGGGCTCGCGGGCCTGATGAGGCAATCAAAGTTAGCCGCACGATCGCTCAAAAAGTGCTGCGGGAGAAGACCTCGCTTTTAATCAGCGATGCTCTGATGAATCAGGGCTTTGGCTCTGACAGTCTCAACCCATCTCGTCCCAGCTCGCTCATGTGCGTGCCGCTTATCATGCTCGAGCGCCCGCTGGGCGTTATCTACCTCGACACGAATGCGGCGGACGTTCATTTCGACCAGGATCACCTGCAACTGGTCTCGGCTATCGCGGCCATCACAGCAGTTGCAATTGAAAACGCGCGCCACATCGAATGGCTTCAAAGTGAAAACGAACGACTGCTGGCCGACGTCAATATCGAGCACAACATGGTTGGTGAAAGCCCGTCCATGAAACAGGTTTACCAGTTCATCTCGAAGGTTGCGCCTACGGATTCGACGGTGCTGATCTCAGGTGAAAGCGGAACTGGAAAAGAACTGGCGGCACGAGCTATTCATCTGAACAGCCAGCGCGCGGGGCTGCCGTTCATGGCTGTTAACTGTGCGGCGCTGGCGGAAACTCTGCTCGAGAGCGAACTCTTTGGCCACGAGAAAGGTGCGTTCACCGGCGCCACGGCCATGAAAAAGGGTCGCTTGGAAGTTGCGGACGGTGGCACGGTGTTTCTCGACGAGATTGGCGAACTCTCACCGGTGCTTCAGGTAAAGCTCCTGCGCGTGCTGCAGGAACGTGAATTCGAACGTGTTGGCGGTACCCGGACGATCAAGGTGAACATCCGACTGGTAGCGGCCACAAACAAAGATCTGGAACAAGCCATCGCCGCCGGGACTTTTCGCCAGGATCTCTTCTACCGTCTCAATGTGGTGGAACTGGCAATGCCGCCCCTAAGACAGCGGCCGGAGGATATCTCGCTATTGGCAAACTATTTCGCTTCGAAGCACGGCGAAAAATGTAACCGCAAAATTTTGGGGGTATCTCCTGAAGCGCAAGCTCGTCTGCTCAGTTACGAATGGCCCGGCAATGTTCGCGAGTTGGAAAACGCAATTGAGCGCGCGGTGGTATTGGGTGCAACTGACCATATCCTCCCGGAAGACCTGCCCGAAGCCACTTTGGAAAGCGGGGCTGCGGCAACCACCGCCTCGGCGCCCAGATATCATGAGGCTGTTACCCAGACAAAGAAACAGATCATTCTGAGTGCCATGGACCAGGCCAAAGGTAGCTACACCGAAGCCGCCAGACTTCTGGGTGTTCATCCCAACTATCTGCATCGATTGATCCGGAACTTGAACTTGCGCGAGCAGGTGAAGCAGTAGAATCCGCAGATTTAGAGTCAGGCTTGAGCCTAACTTCTAAATCTGTGTAATCTGCGGATAAGGACTGCGGAATCTGCGGATCAGGCTTCTCGCCTTTTGCCTTTAACTTTTCCGTTGATTATGATGCTACGTGTTCAAGTACAAAATAATTATCCCGGAACGATTCCGAGTGAGGTGCGAGCCGACCATCGGGGCTCTAGCGCCAGAGGTGAAGATGAGTCAAAGTCGACCAGCAGTTGAGCAGATATCCGGGGTTCCTCTGACCACGCTCTCGGAAGACGAACAGATGTTTCGCGCCAGTGTGCGCGAGTTTGCCGAAGGCGAGCTGCGTCCGCGCGTCGCAGAGATGGATGAGCACGCGAAATTCGATCCCAATCTGATCCGGCAATGTTTCGATCTCGGGTTGATGGGCATTGAAACGCCGGAAGAGTTTGGTGGTGCCGGAGCTTCTTTCTTCACCGCCATCCTGGCAGTCGAAGAGCTTTCGAGAGTTGATGCCTCCGTGGGAGTTTTTGTTGACGTCCAGAACACGCTGGTCAATAACGCTTTAATTCGCTGGGGCAATGCCGATCAAAAGAAGAAGTATCTACCGCTGCTGGCGCGTGAACGCGTGGGAGCCTATGCGTTGAGCGAGGCCGGCTCAGGTTCAGATGCTTTTGCGATGCAAACTCGCGCCGTGGACAAAGGTGACCACTACCTGATCAATGGACAGAAGCTCTGGATCACAAACGGGAGCGAGGCCGACATCTTTGTTCTGTTCGCCAACGTCAATCCGGAAGCCGGATATCGAGGGATCACGGCATTCATCGTCGAGAAGGGCTTCGATGGTTTTTCAGTGGGCAAAAAAGAAAACAAGTTGGGAATTCGCGCCTCGTCAACTAACGAACTGATTCTGGAAGATTGCCGGGTGCCCAATGAGAACGTAATTGGTGAACTGGGGAAAGGCTACAAAGTTTCCATTGAAACTTTAAACGAAGGCCGCATAGGAATCGGCGCCCAAATGATAGGTATTGCGCGCGGCGCGCTGGAGGCAGCCCTCGCTTACACGAGCGAGAGGCAGCAATTTGGAAAGCCGATTAATCAATTTCAAGGCGTTCAGTTTCAACTGGCCGAAATGGCCACCGAACTGGAGGCCGCGCGTTTGATGGTCTATAACGCGGCGCGGATGAAGGATGCGGGAATAAATTTCGTTAAGGAAGCTGCGATGGCCAAGCTCTATTCCTCGCGCGCGGCGGAGAAAATTAGTTCACTGGCCATCGAGTTGTATGGCGGATACGGCTTTGTGAAGGATTATCCGGTGGAGAAGTTCTGGCGGGACTCCAAGATTGGCGCGATTTACGAAGGTACTTCCAACATGCAGTTGCAGACGATCGCAAAGCTGTTAATTGGGAAGTAAGGAGCCATAAACGGGGATTTGGTCTTTCTGACTACTGGCCACTTATTATGTCGTCCTCGAGAATCGAAATCTTCAAACAGATCCTGGAAATTGATCCCAGCAATGCCAATGTGCTTTTCGGTCTGGCAAAAGAATACGAGAAGGCCGGCCTCAACGAGGACCTGATTGAGGCGCTGACCCGCTATCTTGCCAGCACCGATGATGAAGGCAACGCCTACGGAATGCTGGCATCAGCATACGATAAGTCCGGAGATCGACTAAAGGCTCGGGAAATTTACCAGCGAGGTATCGAAGCAGCCCTCGCCCACGGTCATCCTTCGATGGCCGAGGAATATCGACAAACATTAGCAAGTGATTATGAGTCGGAGTGAATAGTAGCCACACGAAGTGAAGTATGAACACCGATACGAAAGTTTTGAAGCTCGTGAAAAAGACGGAATCAGCATCCGAGGCTGAGGCCGCGTCAGCTGAGGCTAAAGCTGCGACCGCCGATTTTAAGGGGGCGGCGCCCGCCGCGCCGTCGCCCGCGCCGAAGACCGCACCGTACGATGAAACGAAATCTTCAGTAGTGACGAAGATCGTCCCCCAATCCGCCCCATCCAGCTCACCGCAGGCCAGGACTGTCACCAAGCCAGCACCTCGTCTAGCTCCGGCAGCAAGCGATCAACGCGAATACCACGGACTGGGCCGTGAGCAAATGCTCTCGATCTATCGCACGATGTATCTGTCACGCAAGATTGACGACAAAGAGATTCAGCTCAAGGGTCAGAATAAGATCTTTTTCCAGATTAGCGGTGCGGGCCACGAAGCCGTCCTGGTCGCCGCGGGAATGGTCCTTAAACCCGGCTACGACTGGTTTTATCCCTATTATCGTGATCGCGCGCTTTGTTTGCAGCTCGGCATGACGCCTTTGGAACAACTGCTTTCTGCGGTCGGCGCCGAGAAAGATCCGAACTCACACGGTCGCCAGATGCCATCACACTGGGGCCATAGGAAGCTCAACATCGTTTCGCAGTCATCACCGACGGGCACCCAACTACTGCAAGCGGTGGGCTGCGCGGAAGCCGGCTACCGGGTCAAGCTGATCGAGGAGCTGAAGAACCGGGTCCCAAACTTTCACGCGGATGAAGTGGCATACGTGTCCCTCGGAGAGGGCACGAGCAGCGAAGGCGAGTGCTGGGAAGCATTGAACAGCGCGTGTAATCTGAAACTGCCCGTGCTTTTTCTGCTGGAAGACAACGGTTACGCGATCAGCGTTCCAGTTGAAGTGCAAACGCCGGGTGGTGATGTTTCCAAGCTCCTGGAAAACTTTCCCAATCTCCTTATTGAGAGATGCGACGGGACTGACGTGCTTGAGTCGTATGCTGCTATGCAACATGCGGTGCAGCATTGCCGGGAAGGAAAAGGACCAGCCCTCGTCCACGCAAAAGTGATCCGTCCCTATTCTCACTCACTTTCAGATGACGAACGGTTATATCGCTCCGATGAAGAGCGCACGGCCGATTCTGAGCGGGATCCGGTCAAACGTTTTGGCGCCTTCATGATAGAAGAAGGCATTACCAACCAGGATGATTTGCAGCGAATCAAGGATGGGGTAGACCGGGAAGTGAACTACGCCGCGGACCAGGCGTTGGCGAGTCCGCAACCCGCTCCCGAGACGGCAAAGCTTTACGTTTATTCACCCGATGTCGATCCATGCGCAAAGGAGTTTGATACAGAAGAAGGCGCCGAGCTTTCCGGAAAAGCCGGGACGGTGGTTGATCTTATCAACCGCTGTCTGCATACCGAGATGGCCCGAGATCCGCGCATCGTCGTGTTTGGCGAAGACGTTGCCGACTGTTCGCGCGACACGTATCTCGAAAAGGTCAAAGGCAAAGGCGGGGTCTTCAAGGTAACCGCTAACCTGCAGAGAAAGTTTGGCGGCGCGCGAGTGTTCAATTCTCCTCTGGCTGAAGCCAACATCGTTGGACGTGCAATTGGCATGGCCACGCGCGGGTTGAAACCGGTCGTGGAAATTCAATTCTTTGATTACATCTGGCCGGCCATGCACCAGATTCGCAATGAACTGGCGCTGATGCGTTGGCGTTCGGGCAATGAATGGAAAGCGCCCGTGGTGATTCGGGTGCCTATCGGTGGGTATCTGAAAGGCGGGGCCGTTTATCACTCGCAGTCCGGGGTCTCTACTTTTACGCAGATTCCAGGATTGCGCGTGGTGTATCCTTCAAATGCCCTAGACGCCAATGGTCTGTTGCGCACCGCAATTCGCTCGGACGACCCCGTCCTGTTTCTCGAGCACAAGCATCTTTACCGGCAGGCGTACAACAAGTCGCAGTACCCGCCCGACGATTTCATGATCCCTTTCGGCAAAGCGAAGACCGTGCGCGAAGGAACGGACGTGTCGATCATCACCTATGGCGCGCTCGTGCAACGCTCGGTGGTGGCGGCAAAACAGGCCGAGCAACAGGGAATCAGCGTGGAAGTCATTGATCTCCGTTCACTCTCTCCTTACGACTGGAATGCGGTCGTCGCTTCCGTGAAGAAGACCAACAAGGTAATTGTCGCTCACGAAGACTCGCTATCGTTCGGCTATGGCGCAGAGATCGCCGCGCGGATTGCCGGCGAGCTCTTCGAATATCTCGATGCCCCCCTACGGCGCGTCGCCGCTCTCGATACCTTCGTCGCTTACGCACCTCAGCTCGAAGACGTAATTCTTCCGCAAGCCACTGACGTGGCGAAGGCAATTCAAGAACTCCACAGCTACTAGGCCATACTCAACGAGTAACCTATGAAAAACTGAAACGTGAGGGACTATGAAAAAGCTTTTAAACCGATTACTTCTCTTGATCGTCGCTACGGTTGCCGCGCTCTCGCTTGCGGCGTGCTCGGGTAATCAAGACAACGCAAACACGACTGCCACATCCACGGTCACGCCACCGCCAACTCAGGCCTTAAAAGTCGCATCGGCTCCCCAGGTTGTCCTCGACCAGAAGAAAGCGCGCGGGGAGGAGGAGGCAGCCAAGCCGGAACTGCAGGTAATTTCACCAGCCGAAGGCGCGGTAATAAACGGGCCGGTGGTATCGGTGAAACTTCGTTTGGCCGGAGACCTCAAAGGTTACAAGCCACATAAGGATCCTGCCACTCAAAAAGGCAACCACGTCCATGTGATTCTGGACAATGAGCCTTACGAAGCCTATTACGAATTGGACCAGCCCTTCGAGCTGCGCAATGTCGTCGCCGGTAAACACACTCTGCGCGTCTTTCCCTCCCGTCCCTGGCATGAGAGCTATAAAAGCGATGGCGCTTTTCGGATGGTGACATTCACGGTCAAAGCCGGCGGAGACGCCTCTAAACCAACCACTACCATCAGCGGCCAAACGATGGCGAACAACAATTCTGCGGGTAGTGCTCAAGCGACACGCGAAGGCAAGGACATGAAGGCAAGCTCGGCAGGTGACGTCGATCCCACCAAACCTTTGCTCACCTTCAGCCGCCCCAAAGGCGAGTACCAGGGGGCCGACGCTGATCCGATCATGATCGACTTCTGGCTTTCGAATGCCAGGCTCAAAGGCGACGGCGGTGAATACCGAGTACGCTACATCATCGACGATGACGAGCCGCGTTACATTGATAAGTGGGAACCTGTCTGGTTGTCAGGTTGGCTTGCAGGTAAACACACCGTGAGACTCGAGCTGCTCGGCCCGGATGAGAACCCGGTCAAGAACGGAGATTTCAATATCACCACTCGTGAAATCACCGTAACGAAGTGAGGAAACTGCAACATGCAACGGAGACACGAAGATCGGGTAACGGCTGATCTTAGTTTTCCTTCGTGCTTCGTCTGTAAGACAAAAAGACGATCCACGAACCAACACTAATCTTGTTAGTGTTACTTCGTGCGGTTTCGTGGATCGTGTTTGACCCACGTTCGGATGTTTGAGGGTTCATTTTCCACGAACGCCACTACCAGCATTGTTCCGTTCTCTCTTCTCGCACCTTTGTGTCTTGGTGGTGAAATCAAGGTGAATTCGCATCAGAAAACTGAGAACAAATTATTTACACAATTGGTGTCTGACGCCGGAAGCTGCAAGCTTTGTCCGGCAATGTGCGATCGAGCCGCGGTGTTTAGCGCACTCAATGGCTCCCTGGCAGCGCGCGTGATGTTTATCGGTGAAGCGCCGGGGCGCAAAGGCGCGGATCGCACTCATGTGCCTTTTTCAGGCGATCAGTCAGGAAAGAACTTCGATCGGTTCATAGCCTCCATCGGCTTAGGGCGCGAGGAAATATTCATCACCAGTGCTGCTCTCTGTAATCCTCGTACCGACTCGGGTGCAAATCGCAAACCGGCGAAAAGCGAGGTAGCAAACTGCTCCCAGTTTTTGCGCCGAGCAATTGAGATTATTGATCCTCGAGTCGTGGTAACGCTCGGTTCAGTTGCACTCGAGGCGCTAAAGAAAATTAAATGGCATGAACTGAACCTTAAAGAAGCATCCGGGAAAGTCCATGATTGGGACGATCGGCTGCTGGTGCCGATTTATCATCCAAGTCCCCAGGTGCTGGCCTCGCATCGGCGCGAAGCGGCGCAGTTGCAAGACTACCAGATTGTGGCTCAAGCTATCGAGCAGCATAGGTCGTCGATAGCGCTTAGCCGCCACCCCTGCGATAAGGCTGTGCCTCGAGTCGGAGGCCTACCCTCTATCGGAACGGCCTAGTCGGAAAGGCAGAGCCCTTCCGCACGGGAGGGGGCCAAGCCGCAAAGATCTTCCTGGAACGGCGCAAATGACCGAGGCAGTAGAACAGATCACACTTCGCAAATCACCCCTCGACGAGATGCACAGACATCTCGGCGCTTTGATGTCAGAGCGTGATGGGTGGTCTGTGCCCGCGTCATACGGTGACCCGCTGTTTGAGTATTCCGCAGTTCGTGAAGCCGGCGCCGGGTTAATCGATCTCTCGTCACGCGGTCGTTTTCAGGTAAGCGGTTTGGAGGCCGCGCAGTTTCTCAATGGCCTAATTACAAACGACATGAAGACGCTGGGGGAGAACCGCTGGATGCCGGCAGCTTTCCCTAATGTACAGGGTCGTTTAATCGGCAGCGCCCGTGTTATTCACAAGCCGGATGACGTAACAGGCAAGAAACCAGTTCCGGTTTTCCTGATTGATACGGAACCGCGGACCCGGGAGACTGTTCTCAAGACGATTGAACGTTTTACATTGGCTGGTGACTTTCACGTTATCGACCTCACTGACCAAACTGCACTTCTTTCACTTCAGGGAAAGCGCGCTGGCGACTTAATTGGATCGGTCATGGGCGAGTCAGCCCACGCAATACCAGCTTACGGCGCGTCCCAGATCTTTTGGCAACAGCAAAACTTAACGGTCTTGCGTGCGACCCACACGGCAGAAGACGGCTTTGACATTATCGTCAGCCCAGATCAAGCAACTTCTCTATGGGAAGCTTTCGTGCACGCAGGAGCACGGTCCGCCGGCCACGAGGCATTGGACAGGCTTAGGATCGAAGCAGGCGTGCCCCGCTATGGGTTCGACATGGACGAAACAAACGTGGTGACAGAGACTGGTTTGGACTCAGCTGTTAGTTACACGAAGGGGTGCTACATTGGCCAGGAGATCATCGCACGAATCAAATATCGTGGTCACGTCGCCAAGAAACTCGTTGGGTTATTCTTCTCTCGGGCGATGAAGATCGACAAGGATGCGAGAATTAAATCGGCTGACGACAAGGAAATTGGACGAATAACCTCCAATACCTTGTCGCCGCATCTCGGCTGCACTATTGCATTGGGTTACGTTAAGTATGACTACCTGACGCCCGACACCGAGGTGAGGGTCACTTCATCGCATGGGGATCTTCATGCACGAATTGCCGAACTCCCATTCTTACGGGGAAGCGCCCCTCAATAGGGGAGGGCTTATTGCTCCGATACAGAACCACGAGCGGTAGCGACCGGATCAAAGCACTCAATGACCAGTAAGCTCTTAAGGCGAGTTTATGATTCGTCGCTACCGCTCGCGAATTCCGTAGTCAGCGACGGCGTTGCCGGCGCTTGAAAGTCGGGCGTAGCCACGGACCGCACATGGAGGAGCAAAGCCGCGATACACCCAACTCGGGGAGTTCTATTGAATGGCCGGTGAAGCAGATCAGTTGGCGCCTAAGGACGCGAAGCAGTCCGACCTCGATTACGAACAGGCGCGTCTGGCGTATTCAATCATCCAGTCACTGCTCGATCACACCCGCGTGGTCAGCGATCTGATTGCAATCATGGCCCAGGCATTGGACGAAGACACGCAACGCGCATTGACCCAGACACCGGTCTGGACAGCATACCTCGACAGCCGTCGCGACCTGGATCGCACGCTCGCTGACGTTGAGAAATTCGCCGAGGTAATGAAGGAGCTGAGCGAAGGTTAAAGACCCTACTAACGATAACCCGATTAGTCGAGGTGCTCGTTTCACTGTAAAATATCAAATCGCATATCTGTTTCTAAGCCCGACAGGCGATCAAATTGATAGCACCCAGCAGACTCTTCTCGACTCCCATCACCTCGAGACCGGCTGCTCGCGCGTCATCGGCGGTCCGCCGGTTGAAGTGATCTTCAAAGAGAGGCACGGAAGCCAGATTCACCAGATCAAAAATCGGACCCAGCAATCCCTCAGGCCGCACATGTTCAAGGAGCAGAATCGTTCCGCCTGATCTAACCACACGGCGCAACTCCGCAAAAGTCTTCGCGGGGGAACTGACTGAGCAAAACACGAGTGTGGCAAACGCTGCGTCAAATACTGCACTCTTAAAAGGGAGCTCTTCGGCCCGACTCTGAACCAGCCTCACGGTCGCCGGGCGCTTCCGATCTTTGGCTATCTTGAGCATCTCGCGACTTGGCTCGCTGGCCACGCCTCTGGTCTCGGCCGGATAGAAAACAAAGTTCCGGCCCGTCCCGGCTCCGAGTTCTAGAACACGGGCATTGCGTGGGAGCAAATTAAAGGTCTGCGTGCGCAAACGAGTTAGAAACCAGCGCTCGAGCGGACGCATTACCGCGTCATACTGCGGCGCAAACTGATCGTAAATCTTGGGCATCGGGAGAAATCATTTAGCCCGGATTCACGCGGATGACGCGGATCAGAGCGAAAACCAAGACCAGCAAAACAACTCACTCAGGGCATTTGGTTAGTCCTTTTTTTCCGATCAGCGTTCATCCGCGCAGATCCGCGGCTAAAATCCGACTCGAATGTCATCTCAGCATCATGATCACCTGCCGCTCGCGTCCACCGTCAAATTCACAGAGAAAGATTCCCTGCCAGCGACCGAGCAACAGCTTCCCATCCTTGAACGGCACTGTGACTGAAGAACCAACAAGGCTGGCTTTGATATGCGCGTCTGAATTTTCCTCACCGTGACGAAAACCCATTCCGTGTTGGGGAATGAGAGTTCTAAGTGCATGCAGCATGTCTCGCGGCACATCCGGGTCAGCGTTTTCGTTCACAGTGAGGCCGGCAGTTGTGTGTTGCACATAAAGCGTGACTACCCCTTCGCTTTCGCCCGATTCTTTCAGTCGCTCCCGCACCTGGTCCGTGAACTCAACCAGGTCTTCACGCGCATGCGAGCGTACCTTGATGGTGTGCATGCCGCCTATTGTAAAGCTTTTGCGTAGAATGAAAACTGCTGCGGGAACGGAAGCCAGGTCAGTTTGAGCTTGAGCTCAGATTAAAGTGAGTTTTCGAATCCTGAAGGGATCTAAGTTAATTGCCGAGGGTTAGAACCTTTCTTCGATCCTCCGCGGGAGTCGCGCAACGCTCGCACAGCTATTAACTAGATCCCTCCAGGATGACTGGGCCGAAACCCAAAACTAAACTACCGGGGTTGGCTGGTTGAGGCACTTGGAACGAAACTTTAATGCAACACACAACCGTCTTTTTCCAACTTTTCGTCTATTTGTTAGCGGCTAAGTTGCTGCACACTCGCACGGGTATGAGCGACAGAAACTTACGATGAAGAAGTAGGTGCAGCATTCCATAGCTAACCCTACCTTTGATCTCACACCCAAGTGAGCGGACTACTTCTTATCAAGCACGAAGTTGTAGGTCATCGCCCCAGAAACCTTCGCCGGTTTGCCGTTCACCGTCGTCGGCTTGAAACGGGCTTTGAAGGCGGCGTCCCTGGAAAATGATTACTTGTCCTGTGACGCGCGGCTCTTCAACAGCGCCCAGCCCGTGGGAAGCACCGCAGCAGCGAGCAGGATCTTGATCACGTCGCCGGGAATAAACTCCAGCACGGTGAGTTGAAAAGCAGCTGAAAGTGGTGTGCTCGTGACATGGGCAAACCAGGCCCAACCGGAAAGCATAATCACAGCCGAGCCAATCGCCATCGACGCAGCGGCGGTCAAAAAGCGCTTGTCCCAGCCGTGCTCGGCAAAGGCGCCGGTAATGAAAGCAGCGGCGGGAAAAGCAATCAGGTATCCACCGGTGGGTCCGAGCAGGTGGGGGATACCGCTCGTGCCGCCATAGAAAAACGGCAGACCACTCGCACCTTCAATAAGGTAGACAATCATTGCCATTGCGCCCAGGCGAGAGCCCAGCAGCGCGCCCGTCAAAAGCACGGCGAACGTTTGACCAGTAATCGGCACCGGGCCGATCGGAATCACAATCTGCGCGGACAGCGCCATCAGCAAACTGAAAGCAAAGACGAGGGAAACCGCTCGAGTCCAATCAACGGGCGCGAGGGTCGCAGCTATCAAGGTATCGGGTTTGGCGTATGAAATGTGCATAGTTTCGACTTCCGAGTTTCGAGCTTCGGGTTCCGAGTTTCTGAGTTCTGAGTTTCGGGTTTCGAGTTTGGTTCCAGTCCAACCTCGACGTCAGAGTTCTGGAACGCCAGTAATCATAAACTCGGAACTCGAAACTCGAAACCTGAAACTTATTATTAATCCGCAGCCATCCCCTCCGCGCGGGCCTGGGCTGCTTCCGCTTTTATCGTCCCGATGCGCATTGCATAGAACGAGCGCCAGACGAATACGGTTGAGATTAAGAAGAAAACCAGTGCTAGAACGTGGCTGACCATTGGACCATTCTCACCGAATTGTCCCCGCGGATTTGCAATTGACACAGCCAGCTCAACTGCCAGCAGTCCAAATAGCGTGGTGAACTTGATGACCGGGTTCATAGCTACTGACGAAGTATCCTTGAAGGGATCGCCCACGGTATCGCCTACGACGGTCGCGTCGTGAAGGGCGGTGCCCTTCATTTTCAGATCAACTTCCACGACCTTCTTGGCATTGTCCCAAGCTCCACCTGCGTTGGCCATGAAGATCGCCTGATACAGTCCGAAGATTGCAATTGAAAACAGGTATCCGATAAAGAAGAATGGTTCTACAAACGCAAAAGCCAGCGTCGAGAAGAAGACTGTGAGGAAGATATTGAACATGCCCTTCTGCGCATACTGCGTGCAGATCTCCACCACCTTCTTGCTATCTTCCACAGACGCTCTTTCCACGCCTTCCAGCCGGATGTTTGCCTTGATGAACTCCACCGCGCGATAGGCGCCGGTCGTAACTGCCTGTGTGGAAGCGCCAGTGAACCAGTAAATGACTGCGCCGCCCGTAATCAGGCCCAGGACAAACGGGGCGTGCAGCAGGGAAAGGTTTTGCGTATCAGTGGTCAATCCATTTGTCAGGGTCATCATGATCCCAAAGATCATGGTGGTGGCCCCAACCACGGCCGTGCCAATCAACACCGGTTTGGCGGTGGCTTTAAAAGTGTTGCCGGCGCCGTCGTTCTCTTCCAGCAGGTGTTTTGCGTGGGCAAAATTGACGTCCATGTTGAAGTCTCGCTTGATCTCGACTTCGACGTTGGGCACCTGTTCGATCAGCGACAGTTCATACACAGACTGGGCGTTATCAGTTACGGGACCATACGAGTCGACAGCAATGGTCACCGGGCCCATGCCGAGAAAGCCAAAGGCAACCAGGCCGAAAGCGAAAACCGGAGCCGCGACCATTAAAGGATCAAGCCCCATCGTACTAAAGTAGTAAGCGATCGACATCAGGGCCACAATGCTAATTCCCAGCCAGTAGGCGGAAAAATTCCCCGCCACCAGACCGGAGAGAATATTGAGCGAGGCGCCGCCTTCCCGCGAAGACGTAACCACCTCAGCGACGTGGCTTGAGTCGGTCGAAGTAAAGATCTTAACCAACTCCGGAATAATCGCGCCGGCCAGCGTGCCGCAGGAGATGATCATCGAAAGCTTCCACCAGAGGCTCGGATCTCCGCCCAGCGTGGGGATCGTGAGATAGGAAATAATGAATGTGACTATTACTGAGACAATGGAAGTGATCCAGACTAAAGAGGTCAGGGGACTTTCAAAGTTCATCTTCGCAGCATTGCCGAAACGAGCCTTGGCAATCGCGTCGTTAATGAAATAAGAACCCGCGCTCGCCAGGATCATCATGATGCGCATCACGAAGATCCAGACCAGCAACTGCACTTGCACCGTGGGATCGCGCACACCCAGCAATATAAATGTGATCAGGGCCACGCCAGTCACGCCATAAGTCTCAAAGCCGTCGGCGCTCGGGCCCACGGAATCGCCTGCATTATCTCCTGTGCAGTCGGCAATCACGCCCGGGTTGCGCGCATCATCTTCCTTAATCTTGAAGACGATCTTCATCAAGTCAGCACCGATATCGGCGATTTTGGTGAAGATGCCGCCGGCGATGCGCAGGGCCGCAGCACCCAGAGACTCGCCTATCGCGAAACCAATAAAGCAGGGACCCGCATAGTCTCCGGGAATAAACAGCAGGATGCAAAGCATGATCAGCAATTCGACGCTGATCAGCATCATGCCGATACTCATGCCGGCGCGCAGTGGAATCGCATAGAGCGGGAAGGGTTTGCCTTCCAGGCTCGCGAATGCAGTGCGCGAGTTGGCGAATGTATTGACGCGAATTCCAAACCAGGCAACGCCGTAACTGCCGGCGATGCCCACTAGACTAAACGCCAGAATGATCGCGACGCGGAACGGTTCCATTCCGGACAAGACGCCGAAATAAAGCACGATGACGATGCCAATGAAGATTTCCAGGATCAGGATGAACTTGCCTTGTGTGATTAGGTAGGTTTTGCAGGTCTCGTAAATAAGCTCCGAAATCTCGCGCATGGCGCGATGCACAGGAAGCTTTTTCAAGTTCATGTACATGGCCAGACCAAACAGCAGGCCCAACATACAAACCACGATTCCTCCCAGCAGCAGGTTGTGACCGTTCATGCCGCCGAAGAAAGTGACACTTGATAGGTCAGGCAGTATGAGATTGGCTTCGCCGCCACTATGCGATTGCGCAAAAGCAGGCGACGCCCCTAGGCTCGCAAAGGCAAGAGTCACCGCCAGGGTCAACACGAAGCGGCCGGCACGTGAAAAGACTGACTGCCGAGGAGTAGTTAAGTTGATATTCATGATGTTCTAAAGCTGCGCAAACCTCCAGTAACCTGATGATTGATACCGCAATAGTTCCGTTTTCCGGAACTGTTCCTTTCTGATCTTATAGCGGCGAGTCTATAATTTCGAACAGCTCCGGGCACAGTCTTCGGTGCAGTCTGCGACGCCTGCCACCCGCGGCGCCTCACCTGTGCCGAGCAAACCCTTCCTGTTGAAACTGGGTATTATCCCGATAAGCGGGCAAACTGTCCAGAAGCGTAATGAGGCCGACGAACCATTCCAATTGGGATCTTTCGCCGCAATGGTAGGAAAACTATCCGCAGATTACACAGATTAGGTAGATTCCAAATACGCTTTGGTCTTGGGCTTTTGCACTAGAAATTAACGATGAGGTTGACATAACCAAAGCAAAAGACAAAGACTCACCCCCAACAACTATTTGGAATATTTGGAATCCTTAAGCTGTGTAATCTGCGGATTACCTATTCAACTACCCACGTGTCGCCGCTGTTAATGAGCTTATCTAAACTGCCCGGCCCGTTCTTTGAAATTGCCGCATCA
This sequence comes from Pyrinomonadaceae bacterium, assembly GCA_013811945.1. GTDB lineage: Bacteria > Acidobacteriota > Blastocatellia > Pyrinomonadales > Pyrinomonadaceae > PSRF01. The sequence goes on from JACCUI010000189.1 coordinate 56,973, forward strand.
ATCTGGTCCACCATCATTTCTTCATAGGTGGCGCGCTGGATAGCGCGAAAGATCCCCACCGGCTGCGGGAAATCGGGCTGCTCCATACGAGCTAGCATGAATGCCACCGAGGGATCCCCAAGGTAGATATCGTGCACCAGTAGATCGGATTCGGAGATGCCATTCTCGCCCAGCGTTACCACTTCCGGATGCGCACCATTCATCCGAATCCCCTGGTTACGATCTTTGCCAAAGATCATCGGTTTGCCGTGTTCGAGATACAGCACCCGATCCGATCTCACGCTCCTCTCAGCAAATTGATCGAAGGCGTGGTCGTTAAAGATATTGCAGTTTTGGTAGACCTCAATGAAAGAAATTCCTTTGTGTTTCGCTGCGGCTTCAACTATCAACCCGAGATGTTTGACATCGATATCAATCGAACGAGCCACAAAGGTCGACTCGCTGGCTATGGCGAGTGAAAGAGGGTTGATCGGGTAATCGATGGTCCCCACCGGGGTTGACTTGGTCTTCTTGCCGAATTCTGAAGTGGGACTGTACTGACCTTTGGTCAATCCATAAATACGGTTATTGAACAGGATGTAATTGATATCGAGATTGCGCCGAATGGCGTGCATGAAGTGATTGCCGCCAATCGACAAGGCGTCGCCATCACCCGTGATCACCCAGACGCTGAGCTCTGGGTTGCCGCACTTGATCCCTGTGGCCACCGCGGGCGCGCGTCCATGAATGCTGTGAAAGCCATAGGTATTCATGTAATAGGGAAAACGCGACGAGCAGCCGATGCCGGAAACAAAAACGATCTTCTCGCGCGGGATACCCAGCTCGGGCATCACCTTCTGTACGTTATTGAGAATCGCGTAGTCGCCGCAACCCGGACACCAACGCACTTCCTGATCGGAAATAAAGTCCGCCTTCTTGAGTTGTCCTGGAGGCGGAGCTATTTTCCCCGAAACCGCTGAGCCAACTTCGCTGTCGGCCGAAACCGCTTGCTCAACAATTGGTTTGTTTCCGTTTCCGTTGCCACTATGGCCGCTTCCACTTGTACTCATGAATGCTCCTTGGATTCTAATTCGGCGATTGCTGCTTTCCAGTCCTTTAGTTTTCCAAGCTGAAACGGCTTTATCGATGCCCAAATTCTCAAGCAGCATCGCTAAAACAGTGAGTCTCTCGCCCTGGTCCACAAAGATTCCGCCGACATACTCTATCTTCTCAGGTGCCTGATAAATTCGCTTGTTGAACTCCTCACCTTTCCACTCGCGACCTTCCCGCTCAATCTTCCATTCAGCGGGATCAAAATCTTCGACGTTCAAGATGCTCGCTGCCATAGCCTTCGTTAGCTCCGCGTCATTTGCAGGCCCGACCCGCGCGCTCCCAGATTCACGGTTGGCTTAGTCTTTCGGGTTCTGTTTGATTGTGTCGTACAACTCGAAAAATTTTCCTCTCACATAGGGGTCAAGCTGCTCTGCAAACTCGGGTTGTAGCTGGCGAATCTTGATCAATTCCTGCACATCTGCCAGGTCCTTTAGCCTGTGCGGCGCACTCATCCCCGAGGCTAGTTTCAAATCGATTAGCTTCTCAAATGTCACAACCTGGATGCCATCAATTTTCGGTTGATGCCGCGGACGGTTCAGGAATACTCACCGGCTTCGGCTCACCATCACCCGGGTATTCCCCCGTAGTCATTACTTCAATAGTGACCCCATCTCTTGTCGAACGCAGCCTCTTCTTTGCTCCAGGAAATGCTGGATCATAACCCAGACCGATCAACTCTCGATGAAAGGCTTCCTATCCTTCTGGTGTAAGCACGAGGTCGATATCTTCTGTGAATCGCGGATAGCCGTGCGCCAGTAGAGCGACCGCTCCTATAACCATGTAATCAATTCCGTGTTTCTTCAGATCGATGGTGAGTTGCACCAGCGTGTTGTTGAGGGTTCCTTGTCCCTTAAAATAGCGCTGCCCTTCGGCGTAGAGATGTTGCACCGATCGAGAGTTAATATTTGAACTCGAAGTTGTCATCGCGATCGTTTATACATACTCCTCAAATATCCACCAGGTACCCACCCGCTGCCGCAGGTGGTACTGACCAAGCAACGCGATCCCATTTACAAATACTCTTCAACCTTGCGAACAATCTCGCGAATCTGGAAAGGACGTCCTTTCACCTTTGAGAATGCAACCGCGTCCACCAGATACTTCGCGCGTACCATGGTCGCAAGCTGTCCCAGGTTCATCTCCGGCACAATCACTGTCTCAAATCCCGCGAGCACCTCGCCCAGGTTCCTGGGGAAGGGATTAAGATAACGAAGATGCGCTGATGAAACGCTCTTGCCTTCGCTCTGCAACTTCTCCACTGCCGTGCTTATAGAACCATAGGTGGAGCCCCAGCCGAGAACGAGTACCTTGCCCTTTGGTTCACCGAAGACTTCCACGAGCGGAACGTCGTTGGCTGCCCGATCGATCTTCTCCTGTCGCAGCTTGACCATCAAGTGATGGTTTTCGGGATCGTAGTTGACGTTGCCGGTAATGTGTTGCTTCTCAATGCCGCCGATGCGATGTTCGAGACCCGGCGTTCCGGGAATGGCGTAAGGCCGAGCTA